>CAXUBG010000007.1:0-38360 GCA_964249285.1 uncultured Terriglobus sp.
GCATACCGCACACTTGCGCTCGGCAGCACATTCACATAGCTGCCAGACGTTGCGATATTGGCGGTGTTTGCTGTCACATTGCCCGCGTCGGTGTCGTTGGTTCCTTCCACTCGAACACCACCAACGATGCGGAACTTAGCCAGGTTAATGGTGTCCATTACATACCCGGCACTTACTTTTTCGTTGAAGTCGAAATTGTTGTACTGCGAAGCACTGCTTTGGATCTGGCCCGCAAACGACCGCACGGTGTCGTAGCTGACGGTCGGCCCGAATTGGTAGGTTCCGCCGTAATAACCCGGATCAGTAAACGCGCCCAAAAATCTCGTCATTTGCAGGCTGGGATCATTGGCGTTTGCGACGGGCGTGAAGTACACCACGTTCTGGTTGGCAAATTTGTGCACGTTGCGGAAGCGCCCACCAACCTCAAAGGTACTTGCGTGCCCAGCCAGGGTGTAGTTTGTGGCAATCGACGCGCCGAAGCCCAGATCGACTTCGGGATTGTAGTAAAAATTCTTGCGCTGGCCGGTGTAGTAATACTGCGCCGGATCATACAAATTGACTCCAGCGGGTGCTACCAGTTTGGGTGTTAATGGGTTTGACGTATCGAGGCTGAACTGGATGGAGCCAGCCAGCGGCGTGCCGGAGGCCGGTTTGAAGCTGGCATCGGAGTAGCCGTTATCGCGCGTCCGTCCTACGGAACTTTCCACGTCCCACGCCAGCAGCGACCGGGAGATTACATGCCTGCCACCCAACTGCGCGCTGCCAAGATCCTGTACAGGCCGCCGTATCTCCGCACCAAACGTTACGCTGCCGGAACCATCTGGTTGGCCCGCGGCTGTAAAGCCGGTCGCAATGTTGTAATCCCACCGGTCGCCATCGTTATGGAAAAGCGCGTAAAGACCTTTAAGGTACACACTGGACGTGTCGTTGAAGCGGTAGTCCAGCGTGCCGGCGAATCCACGCCGGTCGCGGTAGTAGCGGTAGTCGCGCACGTCATACCCGCCCAGCAACACCGGACCGGGTTCTACGTCGTTGATGCCACGCCCGTTCCAGTCATAGTGCCCGCCGAAGAGCGCTCCCAACTTGCCGGCGTTGAACCGCTTGCCCAGTGTCCCGTCGAACGCATACGCGGCACGCCCGCCGATCTGTGGCGTATAGCCGCCCGTGCTCTCCAGCGTAATGCTGGGCCTGGTCGACGCCGCACTTTTGGTCCGGATATCCACCGAGCCGCCGATGCCGTCCCCTGGCATGTTCGCCTCAAGCGTTTTGTTGATCTGCACGGACTCCACAAGGTCCGCCGGAATGATGTCGAGCTTGACCTGTCGCACCGTTTCAGCGGAGGCGATATTCACTCCATCGATGGTCACATTCGTCAGCCTTGGCTCCGTGCCGCGGACCTGCACATATTTGCCTTCACCCTCGTCGCGCTCCAGCGACACATTTGGCAACCGGCCGATTGCATCGGCAACGTTGGCGTTCGGCAGGCTGATAATCACGTCAGCGGGAAGCACATTGATGATGTTGTCGGCATTGAAGGTACGGTTGATCGCTTCTATTTCACCGCCTTCCCGTCCGGCGACGACATTGACGCTTGTGCTGGTGTCCGCGATTTTTAGAGAAGCGTCCGCCCGGGTGGAGGTTATGCCAACCGTAATCTGTTGCCTAGCATTGCTAAAGCCAGAATATGTGACAGTCAGGGTGTACTGGCCGCTGGCAATGCCAGTCAGCGTGTACTGGCCCTGCGCATCGGTGAGGGTTGTGATGGCACCCGGGTCGAGTGCAACCTGCGCACCTTGCAGGGCACGTCCAGCCGCATCGGTAATCTGTCCGGTGACGCTGCCACGGCCAGTCTGGGCGCAGAGCGGACGGATGACTGCGAAGGTTGATAGTGACACAGACAGAGCGGCGAGCGCAGCGGCAGAACGGCGGGAAGTCATCATCTGGTCCTTAGGGGGTTTGCGCCGAAGACAGAACCATGCAGCGCTCTGAAACCATCTGATCGCTGCGCAACTAGAACAGCGAAGCCCATGCGGCTGCCGCAGGAGAGCTTCTGTACATCGCGCTACCCGTCCAGATGTACTTTCACCATGTGGACAGCGTTTGAACGTGGCGTGAACGGTAAGTAAACACGCGTGACTGGACTGCACAGTGCCCCGCATCTCGCTGCCGAGACGTAGAGTGCGATGCCAGTAGGCCGTTCTCGAATCGGCGTTGGGCGTCCGCTTGTCTCACATCTTGCGAGATGATGAAGTGCCCGCCTTACACACGGCGTGGTTCCTGACCACACGATAAGAAGGATCGCTACGCACCTGCAGCCCGTTTCAAGAATCCATGAAGCCAAGGCGAGCGCGGACAAGCCATCTCGGCTTCGGCTTGAGAGACGGAGGAGTTTAGATGTCGAGGTTCTTGACGTCGAGGGCGTTTTCTTCGATGAAGCGGCGGCGAGCTTCCACGTCCTCGCCCATCAGGGTGGTGAAGATTTCCTCCGTGGCGGCGATGTCTTCCAGGCGGACCTGGAGCAGCGTGCGGCGCTCGGGGTCCATGGTGGTCTCCCAGAGCTGCTCGGCGGTCATCTCGCCCAGGCCCTTGTAGCGCTGGACCTGGTACTCCTTCTTGCCCTGCTCGATGACGTACTCGAACAGTTCGCGCGGGGTTTTCTTCTCGACCGGATCCTGGCTGGTTTTGCCGGAACGCTTGGTGCCCTTGACCTCGGTGGCCGTGCCAGGGGCAGAGGCAATGACTTCGACGACGCCCTCGGTCTCGCTGACCTCTTCGGCTTCATCTGCGGCAGCAATCTCGGCTTTGCTGTTGTTCGTTTTGACAGCGTACTCGACCAGGAAAGGCGGCTTGAGGTACTCGCGAATCTGGGCGAACTTGGCCAGCATCTGACGCAGCTCGGGTGAGCTGGCGACGGTGTAGTCGATGCGCCGGTGTGCACCCTGCGCATCCAGGTACTCCAACGACCAGGTGCCGTGCTCCTCGTCCCGCACCGGTTCGCCAACGCCTTTGAACTGCCAATCGCGCGCCATGGCTTGGAGACGTTTGGCGAGTTCTTTCAGCTTGTCCGGTGATTCAAAGTCGGCTCGCTTGACCGGCTCTTTTGGCTCGTTAGCGAAGATCTCGGCAACTGCGGTCGTCACCTGCTCGTTCCGGTAGCGCTTGTCAGCTTTGTCGAAGAACTGCAGGTACTCGTTCAGCTGTCCCATGAACTTAGTAAGCTCGGCACCGTCCAGAGTCTCGGCCTGCTCGCCGTAGCGGACGACCATGCCATCCGCGGCGCGCTTGACCATCACTTTGACGAAGTCGCGGTCGTCCTTGATGTACTGCTCAAACTTGCCCTTCTTGATTTTGTACAGCGGCGGCTGGGCGATGTAGACGTGGCCGCGCAGGATGAGCGGCTGCATGTGGCGAAAGAAGAAGGTGAGCAGCAGCGTGCGGATGTGCGATCCGTCCACGTCGGCGTCGGTCATCAGGATCAGCTTGCCGTAGCGCAGCTTGTCCAGCGAAAAGTCGTCCTTGCCGATGCCGGTGCCGAGCGCCGTGATCATGGCCCGGATTTCCTCGTGGCCCAGCATCTTGTCGTACCGGGCCTTCTCCACGTTGAGGATCTTGCCCTTGAGCGGCAGGATGGCCTGGAAGCGGCGGTCGCGGCCCTGCTTTGCGGTGCCGCCGGCGGATTCGCCCTCGACCAGATAGAGCTCGCAGCGGTCAGGCAGGCGTTCGGAGCAATCAGCCAGCTTGCCAGGCAGGCCGCCGCCATCCAGCGCGCCTTTGCGGCGGGTCAGGTCGCGAGCTTTGCGGGCGGCCTCCCGGGCCCGGGCTGCGTCGATGGCCTTATTGATGATTTTCTTGGCGACCTGCGGGTTCTGCTCAAAGAAGACGCCCAGCCGCTCGTTGACAAACTGCTGCACCTGGCCGGAAATATCGGAGTTGAGCTTGCCCTTGGTCTGGCCCTCGAATTGGGGTTGGGGGAGCTTGACACTGACGACGGCGACCAGGCCCTCGCGAACGTCGTCGCCAGAGAGCGATTCCTTGACGTCCTTGAAGAGGCCCATGGCCTGCCCGGCGGCGTTGATGGTGCGGGTGAGCGATGTGCGAAAGCCGGAGAGATGCGTGCCACCGTCCACGGTGTTGATGTTGTTGGCGAACGAGAAGACTGACTCAGAGTAGGCGTCATTGTACTGGAGGGCAATCTCCATGACGAGTTGGCCCTTTTCCGCCTCCATGTAGATCGGCTTTTCGTGCAGGACGGCCTTGCCCTTGTTCAGGTGGCGGATGAACTCCTCAATGCCGCCCTTGTACTTGAAGGAGAGCGCCTTGGCCTCGCCGCTCTTGGTGTCAGAGGCGCGCTCGTCGGTCAGAGTAATCTCAATGCCCTTGTTCAGGAAGGCGAGCTGGCGCAGGCGGCCGGCGAGCGTGTCGAAGTTGTACTCGTGGACACTGAAGATCGACTTGTCCGGCAGAAAGTGCACCTTCGTGCCGCGGCGCGTGCTAGTGCCCACGCGGCGCAGATCGCTGATGGGGTCGCCCTTGCTGTAGTCCTGCTGATAGGTGAAGCCGCCGCGCCAGATCTCGACGTCGAATTCTTCAGACAGCGCGTTGACGCAGCTGACGCCCACGCCATGCAGCCCTCCGGAGACCTTGTAGGTGCTGGCGTCGAATTTGCCGCCCGCGTGCAGCTTGGTGAGTACGACCTGCACGGCAGGCATCTTGACGCCGCCGCCCAGATCCTTCATGTCCACGGGGATGCCCCGGCCATCGTCGATGACGGTGACGCTGTTGTCCACGTGGATGATCACGTCAATGCGCGTGGCATGGCCGGCCAGCGCCTCGTCGACGGAGTTGTCCACGACCTCATAGACCAGGTGGTGCAGACCCTGCTCGGTCGTCGAGCCGATGTACATGGCGGGGCGCAGCCGGACCGCCTCCAGCCCCTCCAGCACCTTGATGTTTTCGCTGGTGTAGCTGGGCTGACCAGTCTCGGAGGTGATGGGGGCCGGAGCGTTGGTGGAATCAATCTGTTGCAGGTCGAGCAGGGGCGTTTCCGTGGCCATTCGTCTCCTGAGGATCGGCGAGCGCAAACCGGCAGAAATGCGGCATTTCCGTTATATTCCGGAGACTCTTTTCGTCCTTGATTCTACCATTCCGGCCACCAAAACAACGCTTGAATGAGACAACGGTTTCTATAGCTTTTAGCTCCCGGCGAGCGCGTTCCTCGGCGAAAAGAGGGCACCTGTGAGGTACAATTAGAACGCTGTCTACTTCACCGGACAGCGCACTCAGCAGTTTGACAGGAAGTTTCAATGCCTAAGCTCAAGACCCACTCAGGGGCGGCCAAGCGCTTCAGCAAGACTGGTACCGGAAAGATCAAGCGGGGCCAGACCAAGAAGCGGCACATCCTGACCTCGAAGTCGACCAAGGTGAAGCGCAAGCTTACCGCGCAGGCCTATGTGTCCGACGGAGATTATGCCAAGGTTTCGCGGATGATCCCCTACGCCTAAGGCTCCGCCTTAAGCAAGACAGAGTTTCCGCCCAGCCGCTGGCGTGGTTGCCAGCAGTGGTCCAGAACGAGTAACCGGGCCCTCGATCCGAATGGATCGACTACGAGGCGGAAAAGCAGCAAGCGTGTGAAGAGGCCCGGCGCGAGCCGTCCTTACCTCCAGCCGCTAACCACAGTAGTACGCAAAAGGAGAACCATCCATGCCCCGCGTCAAACGTGGCACCAAACGCAATGACCGCCGCAAGAAGATTCTGAAGCGCGCGTCCGGCTACTTCCTTACGAAATCCAAGCTCTACCAGGCGGCGCAGGAAGCCGTTGAACGCGGCCTGAAGTTCGCCTACATCGGCCGTAAGCAGAAGAAGCGGCAGTTCCGCAGCTTGTGGATCGTTCGCATCGGCGCGGCCGCCCGCATCAACGGCATGAGCTATTCGACGTTCATCAGCGGCCTGAAGAAGGCTGGCGTTGAGCTTGACCGCAAGGTGCTGAGCGACATTGCCACCAGGGACGCAGCAGGGTTTGCCTCGCTTGCTGTCACCGCAAAAGCGGCTTTCGACAAAGCGAAGTCCGAGCGCGCCGCAGCGTAGCGGGCGCACCGTTGTGCAGCGGCACGGCTTCGGCTGTGCCGTTTGCCGTTTTGGCTTGCATTGAGCGCGGTTTACTCTCACCGTATGCGACTGTCACTGCCCATGTATCTCCTGGCACTTCTATTCAGCGTGCCGCTTTGGGGCCAAGATACCGGCAGCAATACCGCGGCAAAGCGTGACGCGGCAGGTGCTGCACCGGCGAGTGCGGCCCAGCAGGCACCAACACGAGGACAACTCCTGCTGGGGCAGTATGGACCGTACCGGGCGAACAACGACCTGCTGCACTACACCCTGTCAGTGCGGGTCAACCCAGGGGACAGCAGCATTCGCGGCGACAACCAGGTGCGTTTCCGGATGCTGCAGGACGGGCAGCGCATTCAACTGGACCTGACGCGAGATCTCGGCATCAGCAACGTCCTTTTCCGGGGGAAGCCGGTCGCGTTCACGCGCGATGAGGACTCATTTTTCATCGATTTTCCGGTCATGCTGCGACGTGGACAGGTTTACACCGTGGATGTCTTCTACGGCGGCAAGCCGCGCAAGGCAGGCCGCTTTGGCGGCATGTCGTTTGAGACGGACGCCGGGGGTAAGCCGTGGATCTTTACCGCGTGCGAAGGCAACGGCGCCCGGGTGTGGTGGCCCAATAAGGATCAATGGAAGGATGAGCCGCAGGAGGGAGTTGACCTCCACGTAGCCGTGCCCAACGGACTGATGGACGTCTCCAATGGCCGTCTGCTGGGCCACCAGGACCTGCACGATGGCTATACGCGCTGGGACTGGCGCGTAACCTATCCCATCAACAACTACGATGTTGCGTTAAACATCGCCGGCTATGCTCACTTCACGGACAAGCCGCTCGGCAAACTGACACTCGATTTCTATGCCAAGCCCGAGGATTTGGACAAAGCAAAGGCACAATTTGCGCAGGCACGGCCCATGCTGGAGATCTTCAACAAGTACATCGGTGAGTATCCGTTTGTGCGGGATGGCTACAAGCTGGTGCAGGTGCCTTATGCCGGGATGGAGCACCAGAGCGCCGTCGCCTACGGCAATCATTTTCGCAATAGCTACGGACCGAGGGACTGGACCGGCGTCGGGATCAGTCCTAAGTTCGACTTCATCATCATTCACGAGAGCGGCCATGAGTGGTTCGGAAACGCAATCACTGCCGCCGATCCGGCCGATATGTGGATACATGAAGGCTTCACCACATACGCGGAAGACATCTATGTGGAAGGCCAATGGGGTAAAGACGACGCCCTTCGTTATGTGAATGGATACAAATCGAAGGTAAACAACAAGTACCCCATTGTTGGCGAACGCGGCATCAACCGCGAACCGCGGGATGAGGACCAGTATTTCAAAGCCGCGCTCTTCCTCAACACGTTGCGTTCCGCCGTGGACGACGACATCTTGTGGTGGCGTGCATTCCACAACTACTATGAGCACTTCAAATACCGCAACATTGTGACGGAAGACGTGATTACGTATTGGAGTCAGCAGTTAGGTAAGGATTGCACGCCGTTATTCAATGAGTATCTTCGCCATGCGGCGCTGCCCAAGTTAGAACTGCGGTTCGATGATACGAACGGTACTGTGCAGTACCGCTGGCAAGCTGAAGAGCCCGGATTCAACATGCCGGTGAAAGCAGGCGGCCCCGAACACTGGACGGTGCTGCACCCTACTGCGGAATGGCAGACAACGCAGGGTGCACGCGATGACTTCAAGGTGGCAACAACCCTGTATTACGTGCAGGTGGTGCGCGACGGCATCGAGGAGCCACTCTTTCCACTGGCTCCGTCTTCAAGGCCGCAATCCTGACTTGCGTTCGTCCAAGCAGCAGGAGATTCGCGTGAAGCAGATGATCATGGCAGCACTCGCTTTAAGCCTTACAACCGGCACGTGGAGGATGCGCGCGGATGCTGCTGCAGCGGGCGATCCGGCCCCTGTCCTGGTGGAGCTGTTTACCTCAGAGGGTTGCAGCAGCTGCCCGCCCGCCGATCGCCTGCTGCGGCAACTTAATGGCACGCGCAGCCGTGCCGGCGCGCGCATCATAGGGTTGAGCGAGCATGTCACCTACTGGGATCATCTTGGATGGAAAGATCGCTTTTCGGACGGTGCGGTAACGGCCCGCCAAAGTGCGTATGGAGACCATTTCCATCTCGATTCGATCTATACGCCACAGGTGGTGGTGAACGGGCGTGTGCAACTGGTAGGCAGTGACGCTGCCGGTCTGCGCAAAGCCATCGACTCGCAACCTCCGGCAATGGAGGCCCGGCTGCACATCGCGGATGTCCGTTGGGGCAGCGATGGCATTTCAGCGCGGGTGCAGTTCCAAGGTGTTGCGAAAGCCAACGGGGTGCTCTTTGCGGTGATCGCTCAGGATATGGCAAGCACGGCGGTTCAGCACGGTGAGAACTCCGGAGAAACACTGACCCACGTCAGCATCGCTCGCACACTCTCGCGCATAGGAACGGTTGCAGCGGCGGACGAGACGATCGTTCATCTCTCAAATGAGGAGTTGCGCTCCACGGACGGGCAGAAGCGCCATCTTGTGATCTTTGCGCAAAGCGGGGATGCGGGTCCGGTTCTGGCTGTTGACACCGTGGTTCTGTAGCCTTATGCGTCTGGCGCGGTCAGCATCTACGCAGTGATGAATGACACGCAGATCAACGGCTACATCCGGCACTGGTGGAAAGAAGCGGTGATTTACCAGATTTACCCGCGTTCCTTCCAGGATTCGAACGGCGATGGCATCGGCGACCTGCCGGGTATAACCTCCCGGCTGGACTACTTGGGCGACTTAGGCGTGGATATTCTTTGGCTATCGCCACACTATGATTCTCCGAATACCGACAACGGCTATGATATCCGCGATTACCGTAAGGTGATGGCAGAGTTCGGCACCATGGAGGATTTCGATGATCTTCTGGTTGCGGTCAAAAGCCGCGGCATGCGGTTGATCATCGACTTAGTCGCGAATCATACCAGCGACGAGCACTGCTGGTTTGCAGAGAGCCGTAAAAGTAAGGACAATCCATACCGCGACTACTACATCTGGCGGCCAGGCAAGGCCGGACCGGACGGAACGACGTTGCCGCCTAATAACTTTCAGTCTGCTTTTTCCGGTTCCGCTTGGACGCTGGATCCCCAAACAAATGAGTATTACTTGCATTTATTCGCCGAAAAGCAGCCGGACCTGAACTGGGATAATCCGAAGGTCCGTGATGAAATGTACGGCATTATGCGGTTCTGGCTTGACAAGGGTGTGGATGGCTTCCGCATGGATGTAATTCCATTCATCAGCAAGGACCCTGCGTTCCCCGACGTGCTGCCCGGCCAAAGTCAGGTGCGCGTCAACGCGAATGGACCGCATCTGCATGAGTACCTGCGCGAGATGACTCAGCAAGTGCTAAGCCGCTATGACTGCATGAGCGTTGGGGAGGCGCATGGCATCAGCATCGAAGAAATGCCGCAGCTGATCGATGACCGGCGTCATGAACTGGACATGATCTTCAACTTCGACGCGGTACGGCTCAATCGCGAGGGACGGAACTGGCGTAATTGGTCATTGCCGGAACTCAAGAGCATCTACACGCGGCAGGATCATGCCCTGGACAAGCACAGTTGGAACACGATCTTTCTGGCCAATCACGACAATCCCAGGCTGGTGTCGGCGTTTGGTGATGACTCCTCAGAGTTCCGCGTCGCCAGCGCGAAGCTGTTAGTGACCATGTTGGTCACTCTGAAAGGTACTGCGTACCTCTATCAGGGCGACGAACTTGGCATGACGAATTATCCGTTTCAGGATATTGAGCAATATGACGATATTGAGGCCAAGAACGCCTGGAAGCATGACGTACTCACTGGTAAGGAGACGGCAGAACACTACCTGCATAACCTGGCACGAACGAGCCGTGACAATGCGCGCACGCCAATGCAGTGGGACAGCTCTCCCAACGCCGGATTTACCCCGGCGGCAGCCAAGCCATGGCTTGCGGTGAATCCTAATTACACCGCTATCAACGCGGCCGAAGCCGTCACAAACCCAAAGTCGATCTACCAGTACACGCGGGCTTTGCTCAAGCTGCGCAAGATTTCCTTGGCGCTTGTTTATGGCGACTATCACGATCTGGCATGTGAGCACCCTCACCTGTTCCTCTACAGAAGAACGCTGCGCGAGGAGCAGTACCTTATGGCGCTCAATTTCTCGAGTGAGCCCCTCGGGTTCGACGTACCGCCCGGATTTGAAGGTGCACGCGTCCGGCTCTCAAACCTGGACGGCCCCGCGTTTCCACAAGCCGCGCTGCGTCCGTGGGAGGCGCGCGTTCTTCAACGGTAGCGAGGGATTGATTGCGGGCGGATGCGCATCCGGTATCCTGAAAGCATGGCTACCGCCGCCCCATCGCCGGAATTACAGCACCGGACCGTCAACGTTGATCCGCCCAGCCAGCAGTCTGAAGGCGACACTGACCGGTACCACGGTAAGGCACCCTTTAGTTCGTGGGGCCGCTACCCTAACTACGACGCAACCGTGGTTCCGCTCAGCTGGCGCGGCGACTACCCGCGGGTGCTGGAGCAGCACAATGGCATGCCAACGGGTGCGCTGCCGGTCGGCATGGGCCGTAGCTACGGCGACAGCTGCCTGCTCAAGGACGGCAGCCTGCTGCTGACAACCGGCATGAACCGCCTTCTGGATTTCGACCCGGAAACAGGTTTGCTGACCGCTGAAGCTGGCCTGACGCTGGGGCAGCTGTTGGATTTTGCGGTGCCTCGCGGATTTTTCCTGCCTGTTTCACCGGGAACAAAGTACGTCACCCTAGGCGGTGCGGTAGCAAACGACATCCACGGCAAGAACCATCATGTGGCGGGCACCTTCGGGTCGCACGTTACGGAGTTTGAATTGGTGCGCAGCGACGGCACTCGCCTGCACTGCTCGCCCACTGAGAACCCGGATTGGTATGCCGCGACCATTGGCGGCCTGGGTTTAACCGGTGTCATCGCTTGGCTCACGCTGCGGTTGCGCCCCATCGTCTCGCGCCTGATTGACTATGAGGGTATCCAGTTTCACGGCGTCGACGAGTTCCTGGCGTTGACCGAGCAGTACAAGGGCATCGAGTACACGGTGAGCTGGATCGATTGCAGCAGCACGGGAAAGAACTTCGCGCGCGGCATCTTCATGCTCGGCGATCATTCCAAGATTCCTGATACGCTGAAGCCCTCCCCGGAACCCAAGCTGGTGTTCCCGCTGGACGCCCCCGGCTTTGCATTGAACAGTGCCACCGTGTCCGCGTTCAACACCGTCTTTTTTCATAAACAGATCAAGCCGCGCGTGCGTGCTCTACAGGATTACGAGCCGTTCTTCTATCCCCTGGACAAGGTGCTGCACTGGAATCGCATGTACGGCAAGAGCGGCTTGCTGCAGTTCCAGTACGCCATCCCCTGGGCAAGCGCCCGTGAGGGGACCATTGCCATCCTGAACGAAGTTGCAAAAAGTGGCCTGGCCAGTTTTCTGGCGGTACTGAAAGCCTTTGGCGATGTGCCCTCTCCCGGTATGATGAGCTTCCCGCAGCCGGGCATCACGCTGGCGCTGGACTTTCCCATCAAGCCGGACAAGAGCTTTCCATTATTTGACCGCTTGGCAAGCATGACGCTGGACTTCGGTGGCAAGTTGTACCCCGCCAAGGATGCCCGTATGACCGCGGCGCAATTCCAGACGGCGTATCCGCAGTGGCAGAAGTTCTCCCGCTACAAGGATCCGCTGCTGACCTCCAGCTTTTGGGAGCGCGTGACCGGACAGTAGGACCGCTGCTGCTACAGCCGCTAGTAATTACTGTCGTCGCTGCCGCTGTCAGAACTGCCGCCACCATCGTCGTAGCTCCCGCTGTCATATGTGAAGCTCGAACTATCGTCGTTGCTGGTGTCGTCGCCGGCAAACGATGATGAGTCATTTGTACCGTCGTCTCCGCCCAGAAAGCCACTCGAGTCACCTCTGCGGTCCTCAACATCCGGGCTTATTCCGTTCCCCAGTCCGTCCGACGCCTGCAAGCGGTCGGCCAAGCCGCCGTTTTGCCGGGAGTCGCTCCCGTCAAAATAGTTATTGACCGTCTCGTTGCCGCCCTCAAACCCGCGTCCGCCACCATGGCCGAAGCCACTGAACACATCTTCAATGGCGTGAAAAGCGAACTCGCCTGCGACAACGCCCGCGGCTGTCTGCATGGCACCCTGCAGGAAGCCGCCGCCGCCGCCGAACACGCCTCCACTCGCCGGGGTCGCGTAGCTCGTAGCAGGCTGGCCATAATTTCCGTATCCCGGCTGCATGGGGTATTGCGGGTTGTAGCCGTACGGAGAGTTCGTCCGGTTCTGTACCGCCGTGTAGCCCGGAGTGTTGGGCGAGGCTGCCGGGCCCGTGTACGAAGCGGGCAGTGTGGTCTTCTGCTGTTCAGCGCCGTCGCTCTTATTCAGGCCGAACAGGTTGCCGAGGAAGCTGCCGTGCTCCTGAGGTTTGCCCGCCTGCTGCTTCAAGCCGTCGTTTTCGGCCCGCAGGGTCTGTAGATCGCGCTGAGATTTTTCGAGAGCAAATTGCTGCACCAGCACCGTTTGGCACAGAACATACAACGCATCCGGATTCCGTTCGAGCGAGCTGTTCAGCAACTGCTCCGCCTCAGCATCCTTGCTTTGCAGTTGCGTGCCGTTTACCCGCCCGATCAGACCGCTCAAAAGCTGCTGTTCCTGCTGCGTCATTTCCGCTTGCCTTTCGTTCAAAGACCTGAACGGCCTAATACTTGAATGGGACGCCGTAGAGCCGCGAAGGTTGTCCTTCGCGTTCTGGACCGGGCTGGTCGTCAGTTCCCGCTGCCCTGCTGTGAACTGCCGGCCGGTACGCATCGTACTGAGTACAGACCATGACTTCTTCTCGCGCAGCTCGCCTGTTCTTCCTGTTTGTGTCAGTGCCGGCCGCCCCGCAGGACAGCAAGCCGCTGCCCAACATGGATGCGCTGAAGGCACGCGCCATCGCGACGCATGACCGGGCTACCATCCTGCGGGAACATTATCTATGCCGTGCGAAAGTCACCGAGCAGGAGGTGGACGGCAAAGGCGGCGTAAAGAAGACCACGGTCGAAGAGCATGAGATGTTCTACGTCAAAGGCCGGGAAATCGGTCAGGTAGTCTCCCGCGACGGAAAACCCCTCAGCGCTGGCGATGCCAAGAAAGAAATCGACAAGGTCAAGAAGAAGATCGACGAAGCCAACAAAGGAAAGGTCGATAGCTACGGCATCAGCCAGTCAGACATTCTGCGGTTGATGCTCTTTTCAAACGAGCGCCGCATCCAGTATGCCGGACGGCCCACCATCGTCTTCGATGTCAAAGCCGATCCCCGGGCCAAGGCGGACAGTATCGTGCAAAAAATGGTACAGGCCGTGGAAGGTACCGTCGCCATCGACGAGGCTAGCGGCCATGTCGTGGACACGAATGTGCACGGCGTGCGCGACGTGAAGATTGGCGGCGGCCTCCTCGCGAACGTGCATAAGGGCTTTCTGCTGCACGTGACCAACGCGCCGCGCGAGGACGGCGTGTGGATGGTAAATCACGCGGACGGCTCAGGCGATGCGCGGGTGGGCTTGTTCATGCACCCGTCAATGCGCTTCCAGCAGGAGACGGAAGGCTGCCGGTTATTCAATGTGACGGCTGACTCCGTTGAGTCGCTGGAAGAGAAGCACTAAACCCAAACGTCTCAGCCGCCGTGTCCACGTCTGAGGAGCGACAGCAGCATCTTTTCCCATCAACGTTCTAAGAGCGATCGTCAGCTCGGTGCCTTCACGCCGTAGTCTGGGCGTTGCAGGCTGCAGCACGCATCCGTGCGGCCGCAGAAGCAGGTGCTCTCTTCGGCGGCGGCGGTGCTCCGTTGCGCGAAGACGTTCTGCGCGGCAGTAAGCGCCATGCCGAACTGGAAGCCGGGCAGTTTCAAGTCGGTGACGGCGACTTGCTCGAGCGCGCCGATGAGGGCGATCGTGTCCATGTAGTCGAAGAAGCCGAGGTGGGCGATGCGGAAGAGTTTGCCCTTCATCTCGCCCTGGCCGTTGGTGATAATGGCACCAAAGCGGGATTTGAGTGCCTTGACGATCACGCCAGAATCGACGCCTTCGGGCGGCAGCACGGCGGTTGCGGCGGCAGAGGCCACCTCTGGCGCGAAGAGCTTCAGGCCCATGGCCTGGCACGCGGCGCGGGTCATGGCGGCGATGGTTTCCGCGTTCTCGATCAGCTTTTTGCGGCCCTCGACCAGATTGCCGTCTGCCTGTCCGGCGATGTAGTCCAGCGCGGCACCCAGCGCGGCGATGAGGGCGACGGCGGGCGTGTAGGCGCTCTCGCCGGCCTTCGCGTTTTTGCGTTCCTTGCGGAGGTCGAAGTAGTAGCGCGGATTGTAGGAGGCTTCCATGCGGTCCCAGGCGCGGTCGCCTACGGCGAGATAGGACAGGCCGGGCGGGATCATGACGGCTTTTTGCGAGCCGCCGATGAGCACGTCCACGCCCCATCCGTCCATGTCGAGATGGGTCGTGCCCAGGCCGGTGATCGCGTCCACGACGAGCAATGCTTCGCTGTGCGTGTCCTTCAGCAGCTTGGCTACCCCGGGGACGCAGTGGCGCACGCCGGTGCTGGTCTCCGTGGCCTGCATGAACACAGCACGAGTCTCGAGCTTGAGCCCGGCCCTTACCGCGTCGAGCGAGAAGGTTTCGCCGTACGGTGCGGAGACCACATCCACGGCGCAGCCGAAGGCTTTGGCCAGCGCGGTCCAGCGTTCGCCGAACTTACCGGCGGTGAGGACAAGCACGCGATCGCCGGGTGAAGTCAGGTTGGAGACGGCGGCTTCCATGGCTCCGGTGCCGGAGGAGGAGAGCACGATGACATCGTTCGCCGTGCCAACGAACTCTTTCAATTGCGCGAGCACGCGCAGGTAGAGTGCACGAAACTCCGGCGTGCGGTGATGGATATCCGCGGCAGCCATGGCGAACTGCGCGGCGGGGAGCAACGGCGTTGGGCCGGGAGTGAACAGGCGAGTCTTGCGGATCATAGGTCTAGTGTAGCGGGGCAGCGGGGAACAGACTGATCTGAAGATGTGTCCTCCCGCACATGACGGTGTCATGTACGGGGCACCCGTGGCACGGCAGTAGACTTTAGAGAGGCGAGGGGTGGCGCATGGCGGCGATTGGGGACAAGATCGGCAAGGACATTATTGAAGCGATGAAGGCGAAAGAGGCGCTCCGATTGGAAACGCTGCGCATGGCGAAGTCGGCGATGAAGAACAAGGAGATCGACAAGCGCGAGCCGCTGTCAGATGCCGAAGAGATTGCCGTGTTGCAGACCATGGTGAAGCAGCGCAAGGATTCCGCCGAGCAGTTTGCCAAGGGCAACCGTCCCGAGCTTGCCACCAAGGAGCAGGACGAAATCAAGCTCCTGGAGACCTATCTGCCGCAGACTGCCAGCGAAGATGAAATCCGTACCGTCGTGCAGGGGGCCATCGCGCATCTCGCCGCCGACGGCGGCAAGCCCGGCCCAAAGGATATGGGACCCGCGATGCGCGTCGTGCAGGCGCGTATCATGTCGAACGGCCTGCACGCGGATAACAAGACGGTCAGTCAGATATTGAAGGAAGAACTGGCTAAGTCGTAGGCTTACGTTGCAACAGGGCCATGAGGCGCGCGCTTAGGTTCGCCGTAGACATCTTTCCTGTGACATGCTCTTCCGCTTTGCCGACAGGCTCCCGAAGCTTTAGGATCCCGCCAACACGCTTTCCGGGCGAAGCACGCAGCTTCTGATCGTGGCCGGGACGGAACTGTCCCTCTTTAGAAGCTTCTCCGCAACCGCATGCACATTTCGGCATGCACGATGTTTACTCGCGGATAACTTTGACGAAGACGCCGTCCGGGAGCGATTTGCCGCCGAGCAGGTGAATCGCACCGTCGCGCACGAAGCCGCGCAGCATTTCCGCGGCAGCGCGCGGCTCTGGAGGGAGTGGATCGATGCGTCGCGGCATCTGCGGCTCAGCAGATTTCGTTGGATAAGAGATCGCCTTGAGCGGTGCGGGAGCAGATGTGCCCGGAGCAGGCGTGCGGTTCATGCCGCGATCCATCGCCTCATTTGCCAGGCGGTCGGCGTCCTGGTTCTTGTGGCGGAGGGCGTGGGTGATTGTGAACGAGTTCAGACGGGAGATGCGGCGCTTTGCTTCCTCGTGCAGCGGCTTCAGGTCGGGGCTGTTGACCTTGTATTTACCCTGCACCTGATTCACCATCAGCAGCGAATCGCTGACGACGCGGAGGCGGGTATGCCCGTGATCCAGCGCCCACCCCAAAACTCCCAGCAGGCCGCTGTACTCGGCGAAGTTGTTCGTCTTAAAACCCAGAAACTCGGAAAGCTCGGCGAGCACGGTACCGTCCTCTGCCGTGATAACAGCTCCGTAGCCGGCCGGTCCGGGGTTGCCCCGCGCCCCGCCATCGCAGTGGGCAAGAATGGTTCCCCTCTCGGCTAGCGCTTTGGCGGTTGCTGCAGGGGCGAAGAGGTCTTCAGAGGGCATACCTCGATTCAAACAGCGAGTCAGCGCCTGAGCAAGTGACGATGCCTGTGAACGTGTTGCCGTGGGAGATGAGATCCAGCACAAAGAACTCATGTACGGTGCACCCAGTACATAGCCACATACTCAAGCCCGGCATCGAGCGCCCGGCATCCAGGTCCGCGGACCTTTACAGCAGCGTGGAGCCTGTCACGAAGATCTGATCGGGTTTGTTGCCGAGCAGGCGGTAAAGCGCGAACTGACGGGTGTGCTGCGCGCGCAACTCCATCAGCAGCGACGCCCGATTGCTGCCATCCGCGTCCACCACGTCAACCATCCGGTAGCGCGGAATGCGGTCCAGGTGTCCGGCATCCGTGACGGTGCGCATGGCGGGCTGCAGATTGCCGCCGGCATCCGTTTGCGCAATGACGGTGACAAAGCGCTCTGGTAAGGTGCCCGAAGCAGGAATGCGCGCCGAGTAGGCGTAGGTGATCGGAGCGGAGAAGTAAAGTTGGTACGCGTTGAACTGCTCATCGGCCATGACTTGCGGCAGAGTTGCGCTGGATAGGGGTGCTCGCGGTCTGGAGTGCACGGCTGAGCTACGTGGGCCAGCTCTCATCGCGGGTTGCGGCGAAACCGCGGCTGGCGTATCTGCCTTCAGTGCCGTAACACCTTCGGGAGCATCGGTCGCAAGCGCAGGATTTGCCAGGACCGCACGTGCCATCACCTGGAGTGTGTCGAGCGCGGCCGCCCGCTCCGTAGGCGAGGCAAAGTGATAGCTGAAGTCGTGCGCAGGGTGCTCTTTCGCATCGCTGACGGCGATGATGGCGTCCAGCGGCTCGGGCAGCGCGCTCGCGGATACGTTCGGCGCTGGCCTGGCTGGGGGAGCCTTTGTGCTCGAAGCCTTTTGCGCCGCTGCGGGTGACTCCGGGGCGGGGGCGGTCCACCGGCCACGCCGCAGCACCGGGCCGCCGGTGGAAGTGGCGCCCGCACGGATGCTTCCACCTTCGGCGGCGGTATCATTCGCCGTCGTGGCCAGCCCGGCCTGCTTCGTGGCCGTGCTGTCCGTGGGAGACCCCTTGCTCAGCAGCGCTTTAGCCTGCTCGCGGCTGGCCAGGTCAATGGGGTCGGGCGGCAGGGCATTCGGGTCATCCGCATCCGACGAACGGTGGCGGATGGTGGGCCGGTCAGGGTCATCACCAGGACCGCCGTTCGCGGTAATTGTCGCCGGTGGAGGCTTTGGAGCCTTCTTATCCGGCTTACCCTGCGCCCCGGTGTTGTGCGCGGTCGACTCCGGTGAGCGATGCAGGGTGGGCCGCTCTGGATCGGGTGAGTTGGTGTCGCGCTTGTCTTCTGCCAGCGTGATCTTTCCTGGACGGTCTTCGTCATCGTCGCGGCAGGGGTCAGGGGCAGCGTCGCGGCCAGTGCGCGCCTTCGAGGCCTCGTCTTCCGGGGTTCTAGACCCGAAGTGCGGCTTCGCGTCGTCCTTTGCGCCTGCCTCCTGCACCACGTGCGCATTGCCGCAATTCGGGCGAACCTTGCCGGCTTTCGGCGCGGCGGGCGCGACAATCCTGCCATAGCCGAACCAGCCGTCATCGAACGGCGTTGTGCCCGCGACCGCGCTCCCGGCGAAATTGCGCGATGCAACTACATCCAGGTAGTCCTGCCGTACACCGCTCTTCTGCAGGTCATAGCGCAGGCCGGTATCAAGCGCGAATGGGATGGGCCGCGCCAGGTAGACACCCGCATCTTCGAAGTGACCAGCGATGAACAGAGAGACGGGGATGAGCCGTGCGGCTTTTGGGTGCTGCAGGTCGCCAATGTATTCGTATACGCCCACCGCCCGCGTTACCTGCTCCGGCTTTTCCACGCGATGCATCTGCCCTGCGGCGGAGACAGCGCAGTGGGCCAACAGAGCGGCGGTAGCGGTGAACAAGGCGGCGTGCACGTACTTCATCACCTTGTTGGACGGCGATTCCCACCGGAAGGCGCACCAGGTGGGCGGGTTAAGCTGGAGAGATGAAAGTCGGTGACACCGTCGAGTTCGAGCTTCCGGATCAGAATGGCGCGGCAGTAAAGGTTTCGCGGTTTCGCGGCAATCCGGTGGTGCTCTTCTTCTACCCGCGTGCGGACACGCCCGGTTGCACAATTGAGGCGTGCGAGTTTCGCGACCTCTACAGCGAGCTGAAGCAAGCCGGAGCCGTTGTGCTTGGCATTTCACGCGACCCCGTCAAGGCGCAGAAGAAGTTCGCGGAGAAATTCTCTCTGCCATACACGCTCCTAGCCGATCCGGACCTGACGGTGTGCGCAACGTTCGGCGTCGTCAGCCAGGGGTCAATGTACGGTAAGCCGGTGACAAAAGTTGAGCGGTCCACTTTTGTGATCGACCGCGAGGGCAAGTTGGAAGCGGAGTTCCGCAAGGTAAATCCGGAAGGCCACGCGGCGGAGATGCTGGCGTTGATCAAAGGTGTGAGCTAGACCTTTAGGCGGCGGGCAGCGTAATCGTCTGGTCCGGGGTAAAGATGGCTTCTGTGCCGCGCGCGGGTGCGTCGTCCGGCAGAGTCTTCGCACCTTCCTTACCTTCGGCGGTGACCACTTCTGAGAGTGCCGGTTCCCCGTTTACGCTGATGACCTGCAGCGACAGCTCACCGTCGCTACTGATCTCGCCTGCGCGAGCCACGGCAACCACCGTTAGCTGCACCGGTGCACCCGCAGGCACTTTGCCCAGTGGTGCAGTCAACGCGCCATTGACTGTTTGGCCGTTTTTCGCATGGCCGGAGTCCACGGATTGCCGCAGTCGCACCTGAATCAGCGTACCTGCCTTCACGCCTAAGGAATTGTGCTGCAACGTGACCCCAGGCAGCTGGGGGCCAGCGTTCAGACTCGCTGCGCCGGGGTCGGAAACGGGGTTGCCGTTCGAATCACCTGTTACCACGACACGGCTTGTTGAAGCCGGCGCAGGGCCGGTTCCCTGTCCGCCGCCCGGATCATATGCCGGGACGCCAGTAATGCCGGCCTGCCCCCGCGGCGTCCCGCCTTCGCCACCCGTGCGCGTTGAACCGGCGCGTCCACGCCGCCCAGAGATTTTTCCAGAGGTCCTGTCTGCGGACGCTGTACCGGCCTGCGCAGCCGTCGCGTCCGGGCCGATGCCCGCCGGCGCGGCGCCTTGCGTCTGGGGCGTCGCTCGCGCCGTTGTGTTCTGGGCAAACGAGGCACTCAGAACCAGACACGGCACCAGTACGGCTAGTAGAAAGCGGCACTTCATTTGTACCTCTTTCGATGACGAGCCTTGACTGGCAGTTGCTGACATGACTGACCTCTCATGCGACACCTTTGTACCGGATGGCAGGACCTTACAGATTCAGCTTCTTAAAGATCGAATCTGGCACGGCGCGGATGACCGCCATGATCGGCCGCCACTGGAACGGCACATACAGGATGCCTCCCTTGCCCTTCGCGATGACGTCAGCGATCGTCTTGGCAACCTTGGCGGGGTCGGCGAACTTTTCGCTGCCTTTCATGCCGGTCGTCATCGCCGTCTTGACCGGTCCTGGCTTGATCGTGAGCACTGCCACGCCCGCCCGGTCCACGCGGTTGCGCAGGCCATCGCTAAAGGCGGTCAGCCCCGCTTTCGAAGCACCATACACATAGTTCGACTTGCGTCCACGGTCCCCAGCCACAGACGACAGCACCGCCAACGTACCGTGCCCCTGTTTCACGCAAAAGTTCGCCAGCCAGGTCAACAGGCTCACCGGCGCGGTGAGATTCGTGTGGAGTATCTGTTCCGCATGTCGGGCTTCCTGCTCTGCCCTTGGCTGCTCGCCCAGAACACCAACCGCCAGGTACGCCACATCCAGACCGCCGAGCGAAGTGATCGCGTGCGCCAGCAGCTCGGCGTGATGCTGCAGCTCATCCAGGTTCACGACAGCGGTATCTACATAGGCCGCACCGCGCACGCGGAGGTCTGCCGCGACACTACTCAGCTTCTCCTCGGAGCGCCCCACCAGAAACAAATTCGCGCCCTCCGCCGCCCAGATGCGGCACGTCGCCTCGGCAATGCCGGACGTGGCCCCGAGCACCAGATAGCGTTTGGGTTTGTGGGAAGGGTCGCGCCGTGGAAGCGGCGTGTCGGACGCAGTCTGGGGGACGGTAGCGGTCGTTTCAGGCATGGGTTGTCTTCTATCGAGACTAGCGCATTGCTACAGTAAGGGTATGAAGATTGTTCTTGCCGAGAAGCTTTCACCGGCAACCCTCGCAATCTTTCAGCAGGAACCCAGCTGGAAGATCGTCACCGCTGACAAGATTACAAACCTCGAAGCCGAGCTGGCCGATGCCGAAGCCCTCGTCGTGCGCAGTGCCGTGCAGGTGACCGCAGCCCTGCTGGAACACGCCCCGAAGCTCCGCCTGATTGGCCGCGCGGGTGTCGGCGTGGACAACATCGATGCGGACGCCGCTACCAAGCGCGGCATCGTGGTGATGAACACGCCCGGTGCCAACGCCGTGGCCGTCGCCGAGCTGACGCTGGGCTTGATGATCACGATGGCTCGTCAAATTCCCAGGGCGACCGCCGCGCTGCACGCTGGCAAGTGGGAGAAGAAGAATCTACAGGGGACGGAACTGCGCGGGAAGGCGCTGGGCATCGTCGGACTGGGCCGCATCGGCCTGGAAGTTGCCCGCCGTGCCCGCGCCTTTGGCATGGATCTGATTGGCTACGATCCCTTTGTCGCGCCGGTGATCGCGCGTGAAAACGGGGTCACGCTGGTGGGCATCGACGACATCTTCAAGCAGTCCGACTACCTGACGCTGCACGTCGGCCTGACGCCGCAAACCGAGGGTCTGATCAACGCGCATTCCATCGCCATCATGAAACCTGGCATTCGCATCGTGAACTGTGCGCGTGGTGAGTTGATCGTGGACGACGCTCTCGTGGATGGCTTGAAGAGCGGGAAGATCGGTGGTGCCGCGCTGGACGTCTTTCGCGATGAGCCACTGAAGGATTCCGCGTATTTCGGCATTGATAATGTGGTCTTGACGCCGCATCTGGGCGGATCGACGGATGAGGCGCAGGAAGCCATCGGCATCCAGCTCGCGCAGCAGGTCAGCGCCTACCTCAAGCTGGGCGTCGTGCAGAATGCCGTCAACGTGCCCTCGCTCTCGCGGGAGGAGTACGTCGAAGTCGCGCCCTTCGTTGACCTGGCGGAGCGGCTGGGCAGCTTTCTGGCGCACGCCACGCCCGGCAATCTGGAGAACCTGGAGATTGCATACTCCGGCCGCATTGCCGCAGGCAAGACGGAGCTGATCCGCAACGCCGTGCTGGCTGGGGTGCTGCGGGATAGCGAGAGCGTGAACCACATCAACGCCGCGGCCGTTGCGGCGGAGCGCGGTCTGCGCGTGCAAGAGGACAAAAAGGAGTTTGCCAGTGGCGGCGCGGGATCGGTGCTCAAAGTCATTCTGCACTCCGCCGGTGGCGCCGCGTCCGGCAGCGCGACGGTGCTGCACGGCAATGCTCCCCGCCTGCTCTCACTCGATGGCATCGACATCGAAGCACCGCTGACCGGCACGCTCCTGGCCATCCGGAATCATGACGTGCTCGGCGTCATCGGCCGCATTGGCACAGTGCTGGGCGAGCACGGGGTCAACATTGCGAATTTCGCGCTGGGACGCAACGTCCGCTCGCAGCGCGTGCCACAAGGTCAGGCGCTGGCAGTCGTGCAGATTGAAGCATCGAACCACAAGTTGAATGATGCGGTGAACGCGCTGCGCAAGGTGGATGCCATCGCTAGCGTCCGCGTCATCGAACTGCCATAGCGGAAGGAGAGGAGAAGACAACATGCCGATCTACGAATATCAATGCAAACACTGCGGACGCACGCTGGAGAAGCGGCAGAAGTTCTCCGATGCCGCCCTGACAGTCTGCCCGTTCTGTGCTGGCGAACTGGACAAGCTGATTTCCGCCCCAGCCGTGCAGTTTAAAGGCGGCGGCTGGTACGCGGACCTCTACTCGTCTTCGAAGGGCAACAAGCCTGCCGCTTCTGGCGACGGCGCTCCCGCGGCAAGTGGCTCAGGCGAAGGCTCCAGCGCTACCCCTGCGAGCAGTTCTGGCGAAGGCGGCACCTCCGCTAAACCGGAAGGCGCTTCTTCCGGCAAATCCGGTGGCAGTTCGTCCGAGTCGACCGGCAGCGCAGCCTCCAGCACCTCGCCGGCCAGCACACCCTCGACCAGCTCGACTTCCGCCAGCAAGTAAGAGCATCCACCCCGGTCCCGCAACTGTCGGCGGCGCAGTCTGCGAACCGGCTACTTCTTGCCCGGAGCGTTAGGATTTGGCGGAACCTTCTTGCCTGCCCGCCGCGCCTCGGACAAGGCGATGGCAATGGCCTGTTTTGGGTTGGTGACCTTCTGGCCGCCGCGTCCGCTCCTCAGCGTCCCTTCGTGCATCTCGTGCAGTTCACGGGCGACCTGCTTGCTGGCTGCCGGCGAGTATTTCCGGCCAGTGCCCGCCGCGGCCGCCTTCTTCCCAGCCGCCTTTTTGGCCGCGCGCTTCTTTGCTGCCGCCTTGCCGGCTATCTTCGTTGCGGCCGTCTTCTTTGACGCCGCCTTCTTTCCGTCACCCTTGCTTGCCGTCTTCGCCATTCACGTTCTCCCTGTCTCCGTACGATGCGCACGCGCCAGAGAGCGGCACGTCTCGCCGCTGTAATCAGGGCCGCTGACGAATCCCTAGCCAGTCGTAACGCTAAAATCAGCGCACCGGTCCAGGATGCCGCGACGGCAAAACCAGCGGCATAAAAAATATATGTGGCTATTGTTGATATGCATAAACTTGAGGTATGGAAACCCTTACGCCGCCCCGCATAGTCTCCGTGGAAAAACTCGGAACGCGAGTGCTTATCATCTTCAGCGATGGCAAGGCAGGGATGTTTTCGTCTGCCATGCTCTACGGCCTGTTGCCACGCGCCGACGCGGTGTACGAAAGCGAATCATGGTCGCACTGAACCGGCCCGGTCACAACGCCGGGCCTCCGTCATGCAACGCATGGGAGAGTTAAGCGGCTCTGGGCGGCATCATAGGAGAGCTCACAGGCGACGGAGGAAGCATGGGACGCAGCATCTGCTGTACGGTCCTCATGAAGTCGGCCGGACCTTCATTGCTACTCAGATAGGAAGCTTGCCCTTCCCACATCCAATGAGCCCGTGTGAAGTACATCACGAGGCAGCGTGTGGCAGGGGAATGCTCCTGCGCCAGGGCGAGAGCGGCGCGGCACTCGTCCGCCGTCAATGTTTGGCACAGAACCACCAGATCCACATGCGTCTGGCGCAGCCGTTCGAGCAGCTCTGGCTGACTCATCGCGCCCAGCACGCGGCATTTGGACTTCTCCAGCAACCACTGCCGCGTCAACATGAGGCTAAAGTCATGGCTGAAGCACAGCACCACGGGCGTGATCGACAGGGAATCCATCAGCGCCTCCTTCCACTTGGTCGCGGGATGCAACAACCATCACCCTTCGGGTAACGCCGGGTCTGTTCGATACTCGACGCAGGCGCATTTATTTCTTCAATGGCCGGTTACGGCGGCTGTTGTCACGGGCGTCCTCGCCAGCGCATCCTGAGAAGCGTCAAGGTATGTTCGCTACCCGGACGGCCGCACCTCCCTGTGTCTGACCCTCTCTGCTTTCCGAACGTTCCGTTTGCGGTGTAAAATGCGCAGCGGAAGAGTTTCCGTCCTATCAAGTCGTCACCAGCGTGTGTGCGCTCCTTGCGACTTGGTCCAAGGAGATATGTGCGCCCCACCGGCAATCGCATCCTGGATATTTTCTCAGACCCGCTGCGGGAGACGATCGTGCGGGCGTCACGTCCGGTGGATCTTGCCTCGCGTGCGAGTCTCTTCCATGTCCGGGAGACCCCCAGGCACGCGTACTTTATGCTGACCGCTGTCGCATCATACGTCGTCTCCATGCCGGAAGGCGGATCGGCCGAAGTCGGCATGGTTGGCTTTGAAGGGCTGGTTGGAGCATCGGCTCTCCTGGGGCCCGCCGCCATGGAGATGGACGGCGTCATCCAGATACCAGGGGCCGCGCTCCGTACCCCCATGAAGGTGTTGCAGAACCTGTTTCAGACAAATGAAGAGTTCCGCACCCGCGCTCTGCATTTTCAGCAGAGTCAGATCAACATCTCCAGCCAGCTCTCCGCATGCAACAAACTCCACGAGGCGGAAGAGCGGCTGGCACGTTGGCTGCTGATGACCGCTGACCGGGCTCGCAGCGATTCGCTGACGCTTACGCAAGAATTCTTGGCGATGATGCTGGGAACGCAGCGCACAACAGTGGCGCTGGTCGCCGGTGCGCTGCAACGCAAATGTTTCATTGACTACCGGCGTGGCACCGTACGCATCATGGACCGGGATGGTCTTACTGATGCAGCGTGTGATTGCTACCCGCTCACCAAGAAAATGACCGATAGGCTGTACGGCGATTTGGCTGCCGGCATCCCGGCTCCCGAACAAGTCTCCTTCGTCACGTAGAGGGACCCTCTGCATCGATTGTCCGGTATCAGACAATCGGCGTATGTATCGTGAACGAGGGATGGAGAGGCAACACAATCGTTTGATCGACGCTCTGTCCGCGGAGAGCCGGGGAAAGCTGCTGTCATGCGGCAGTCACTTAGACCTCCCGCAGAGCACCATACTATTTCAGCCGCATGTACCGGCCGACTATGTGCACTTCCTTACCTCGGGCGTCGCATCGGAGGTCGTCACTGTTGCCAAAGGCGACACAGCCGAGGTCAACATGCAGGGCAGCGAGGGTGCGATCGGCGTTCTGGATCTGCTGGGTAATCTCCCGCCGGTGGTCCAGTGTTTAATGCAAACCAACGGATCGGCGATACGCGTCGCCCTAGACGACATGAAGCGGCTCTTCGGGGAGTCGGCCGAGATCCGCGGTCGCATCCTGGAATCGGTCCAACAGCAGACGCTGACGGTGAACCAGATTGCCGCGTGCAACCGGCTGCATCTGGCGTCCGAGCGGCTGGCCCGGTGGCTGCTGACCGCGTCGGATCGCGTCGGGTCAGACACCCTGGGGCTCACGCAAGAAGCGGTCTCGGCGATGCTGGGAACGCGCCGCACAACGGTCGCTCTGGCCGCCGGAGCACTCCAGCGCAGTGGCATGATCCGGTACCGCCGGGGCATTGTCAAAATCCTTGACCGCCAGGCACTCACAGACGCCGCCTGCGAGTGTTACCGCGTCGCCGGCCGCCTGGTGGAAGGTTTGTACCAGACCCGTCTTCCCGATCCTGCCGCAACCGCATAGTGAACACGACCGCCGCGCACACTACTTGCTTGGCGCGGATGACCTTAGCAACCTCCGAACCGTATCATCGTTGACGCGAGGGGACTGAGCGTCATGCAACATCTCAAATCATTGAAAACTGCCCTGCGGCATGCAGCCGCGTTTCTGCTCTGCGTTTCCACCGCGCACGCGCAGAAGGCTATACGCACGGAAAGCGGCGATCTCGCCGGAACCCTCGCAGGTGATGTACGCGTCTTCCTGGGCGTGCCCTATGCCAGACCGCCCATAGGTGATCTGCGCTGGAAGCCGGCCGAGCCGGTAATCCGGAGCACATCAACGCTCCCCGCTGATCGCCTGGGACCAAGCTGTATGCAGAAGCTCTCGCGCTCGCACCTGCCCTGGACCGAAGAGTTCATGGTGCAGAACGAGGCGAGCGAGGATTGCCTTTACCTGAACATCTGGGCACCGGCGGCTTATAAGCCGCGCGCGACCCATCCGGTTCTGGTCTTCCTGCATGGCGGCGGATTCGTGGAGGGATCGGGCGGTATCGCATCGTACGATGGCGCGTCGCTGGCCCGGCGCGGCCTGATCGTTGTCACGATCAATTACCGGATGGGCGTCTTCGGCTACTTCGCCAACACAGCCCTTCAGGAGGAGTCACCGCACCGGAGCGCTGGCAACTACGCCATGTCCGACCAGATTGCGGCGCTGCGATGGGTGCGGCACAACATTGCGTCTTTCGGGGGCGACCCGGCGCGGGTGACACTCGCCGGCCAGTCCGCCGGTGCGGAGAGTGTTGCGGAACTGCTGGCCTCACCCGCCGCCAAAGGGCTGTTCTCGCGTGCTGTGATGAACAGCGATCCGCTGCTGTGGCCGGCAATGCCCCTAACACCGCTGCCCGAAGCCGTGGCTGCTGGTGACGCGTGGTCGGCAACAGAGGGCGGCACGCTGACGGCTTTGCGAAGCATACCGGCAGAAACGCTGCTCGGTGCTCCGGGCGTGCCGGGGGCGGCCCGACGTCCTGTGGTGGATGGATGGCTGCTGTCGAAACAGCCTGGTGACGATCTGCGGGCACCCGCCGGCAGCGATGTTCCGGTCATCCTGGGATGGGTTGCGGACGAGGGCAGCGCTTCCCCTGCGTACGGTAAGGTGCCCGCCGGGCAGTTCCGCGCCGACGCGGACAAGAGGTATGGCGCGGGAGCGGCGGACTTCCTGAAGCTCTATCCAGCGGGTACCGACGCGGAGGCCCGGCATTCAGAGATACAGTCGGCACGCGACCGGAACAGCGCGATCGCGGGTCTTTGGGCGGAGGCGTGGTCTCGCCATCGCACGTCTCCGGTCTACCTGTATCTCTTCAGCCGCGTGCCTCCGTGGGCCGCGCATCCTGAATTTGCCGCGCACCACACCGCAGAGGTGCCATATTTCTTTGGCACCCTCGACAAGGTGCATCGTGACTACACGCCGGAGGACCGGGCGGTCAGCGACGCCGCCGTATCAGCCTGGGTGCGGTTTTCTCAGACGGGCACGCCCGGTAGCGGATGGAGCGCGTCCAGCGGAATGACTGGGCCGGTGTTCGACTTCGGGGACACCCGCACCACGCGGCCTATGCTGGATGCGGAACGCGCGGCTTTCTGGCGAAGCGTGCTGCTGGCCGGCCAGCCCTAGCGAGATATATGGGATGCGGCGGTGGGCACCCGCTTGCCAGCCGGGTGCGTCTCACGGATGGATGAAAGCGAGATTTGCATGACCGAACGCGACGAAGATGACTACGTAACGGTGGCGAGCTACTCCGAAGTTGGCGAGGCATCGCTGGCGCAGTCGGTACTGGACGGTGCAGGCGTTGACTCGTTCCTGTCAGGCGAACAGGCCAACATCCTCCTGCCCGTGAGTGGAGCGCGCCTGCAGGTTCGGCTGTCGGACCTGGAAACCGCGCGTGAGTTGTTGAACACGATCCCCATCACCGAAAGCGCTGACGGCACGCTCTCCGGTGCCACCGTGCATGGAGCCGCGCTCGCGGACAATGGCGACGAACTCTGACAGCACGCCTCGTGAGCGGGCAGTGGTTTGCCTCTCCGGCGGCATGGATTCCACTGTCTGTGCCGCGTTGGCAGCACGTGATTTTGAGGCATATGCCCTCCACTTTTCCTACGGACAGCGTACTGAAGCGCGCGAGTTGAAGTCCGCGCGGACCGTCGCGGCGATCTTGGGCTGTCGCGAGTTTCTGTCCCTGCGAATCGACCTCTTTCGCAACATCGGCGGATCGGCTCTGACTGAACATGCAATTGCGGTACCGGCCGCCAGTTCGCAGGAGATTGGTGCGGAACGCAGCGGGAATGAAGTCCCGGTAACGTACGTTCCATTCCGCAATGCGCATTTTCTGTCTGCCGCAGTCTCGTGGGCGGAGGTGCTGGGTGCCCGCACCGTTTTGATCGGTGCGGTGGAGCAGGATAGTTCCGGGTATCCGGACTGCCGTCCGGCATATTATCAAGCCTTCAATGAACTGGTTAGGCAAGGCACGAAAGAGGGCACCATCCGGGTCGAGACGCCGCTGATCGAGATGCGCAAACACGAGATTGTGAGGCTAGGTGTTGAATTAGGTGCGCCATTACATGTAAGTTGGTCATGCTATTCAGGCGAGGAAGTTGCCTGCGGCGTGTGTGAAAGCTGTGTGCTCCGTCTGCGCGCGTTCAAAGAGGCAGGTGTCACCGACCCTATCCCTTATGCACAGAGCCATGCGTCGCCTGCGTACCAACCGGTTTGAAACACCCGGGCATTGCCCGCGAAGGAGCCATCGATGAAGTCTCGTCTACTAGTTCACGCCGCCGTTCTGGTCCTGCTGCCATCCGCGGCTTCCTTGGCGCAGGCACCACAGCCGGGCAGCATTCATGGGCACGTGCAAAACGCTGCCGGCCTGCCGCAGACCGGTGAGGTGAGATTGTCAACGGATCGAACCTCTGAAGAAAAAAACCGGAAATACCAGTACACGTTTCCCATCGATGCGAGCGGCGACTACAAGGGCACCGGCATCGCCCCCGGTAAGTACGTCCTGTTCACGATTGCCAAAGGCGTGACGGCGGATTACATCGACAACGTTGAAATCAAGTCCGGTGTGGACACCCTGCAGAACGACGATATGACGCGCGAAGAGTTCCTGAAAGCGATGACGCCGGAACAGCGCAAGCAGATCGAGGAATTCAAAAAGCAGAACGCCGCAACCGCAGCCGCAAACAAGACCGTGGCCAATATGACGACGCTGTGACCTCGGCGCAAAAGGCGATCGACACGAACGCCACGTCGAAGAAACCGAATCCCTCGTTCACCGGCAGCGCCTACAACAACCAGGGGCAAGCCTACGCCAAGCTGAACAAGCCGCAGGATGCGCTCGGAGCCTACGACAAGGCGGCCCAGGCAGAACCGGCAAAAGCCGCCCTTTACTACCTGAATGAGGCCATCACGCTCTACAACAACAACGCGCATACCGAAGCCGCGCAGGCCGCCGACAAGGCCATCGCCGCCGATCCGGCCAAGGCAGACGCGTATTACATCAAGGGCCAGTCGCTGATCGACAAGGCGACCCTTGACCCGAAGACGCAAAAGATGAGCGCACCGTCGGGATGCCTGGAGGCCTATCTGAAGTACTTGGAACTGGCGCCGAACGGGTCGCACGCGGAGGATGTAAAGGGTATCGTCTCGGCATTCGACGAGAAGCAGGTCGCTGCCTTCCGCGCGAACAGTAAGAAAAAGTAACACGATCCACACGAAGCCCCGGTGAGAGCCGGGGCTTTGTTGCCCGCTAATTGGTTTGGTACTCACGCGCCTTCCAGGTCGCGGGACGGCCCATCAGCTTGCGGATCAGCGCATACCACTGCAACACCAGCAACGTTGACACCCCAATCGGGTGCAGCAAGGCACCCAGCCAGCTTTGGCGGTAGCGTAACGCGTTGATGATGCGCGGAAGATAACTCAACAGCATCGCCACCATCGCGATCTACACAGGTCCCATGCCGGTGCGAACGGGTGGACCAAGAAACGGAAAGATGAAGCGCGTGTGCCTCCACGCCAGCCACAACAGTGGGAGCGGGAGTACTTGTCCAAAACCGAGCAGAAGCGTCGCTGGCACAATGCGTGCCGGGGCGCCAAGGCCCTCCGTCGCATTCTTCGCCAGACCGTTCCACGTGGTTCGAGCTGACCGGTACATGCGGCAGCGTGCAAAGCACGTTAAGTCCACAACCCGCGTTGCATAGCCGTGCTCGCGCAGAAGACGCGGCAAAAGCAGGCCGTCATGCATCGTGTGCCGGATGGCTTGATGGCCGCCGCTGCGCAGGTATGCTTCGCGGTCCACCAGCAGGAACTGTCCACAGCCCGCCGCATAGCCCGGATTGGTTGTGGAACGCAGCAACCGCACGGGCAGGTAGCCGAGCAGGATGAAGTGGATGAGCGGAAGCAGCAACTTCTCGAGAAACGTTCCAGTCAGCTCCTGGGGAAACCCGCTGACGAGTGCCGCGCGTTCCTGTACCAGAAACGCTGCGCAGCGCGGGAGGGCATCCGGCGTGAGCCGCACATCGGCATCCAGAAAACATACCAGAGGCGTAGACGAGGCTTGCGCAGCCACCCAGCAGGCGTGCTGTTTACCATTCCACCCGGCCGGCAGAGGTGGCGCGTGAAGAAGGTGAACCCGCGCATCGCACGCGGCGAGTTCTTCCACGACAGCCGCAGTCCGGTCCGTTGATGCGTCATCCATCACGAGGATTTCCAACGCGATCTCGCGCGAGGCAAGCACACCCTGCAAGCACGCCGCAATCCCTTCCTCCTCATTGCGTGCTGGAACTATGACTGTCAAAGCGGGAAAAACTACCGTGGCCGGAGGAGGTGCGGCGTACTCCGAAATATTTAGGAGTGTAAGCACAGCGGGCAAGGCAGCGCATCCGGCCGACGCCAGCGTAAGTGCGAACAGCATCTACCGGCTCCCCGTTGAAGCGCTGCCGCGATCGGACATGTGATCCGCTTGGTAACGCTGGCCCAGCAATCGCGTCCGCAGCCGCTGCCATGCACCGTACATCCCGGACGTTCCCCGCTTACCCTCCAGCACTGTCGTGAATGCGAATGCATCGCGCGCCTGTGATGCTTGCGACAGCAGGTCCTGCGCTGCCTCTAGATGCTTCTCCAGCAAAGCCGTCCACTCCCCCGAAGATCGCTCACGCGCTGCCATGACCCGAAGTGGCTCGCCAACGGCCCCCAGGGCCTCAGGCAACCGCTGATTCCAGAAGGTGTACTCCATCGCCAGCGGAATGACCGTAAGTGCGCCGCTTCGCTGCAGCAGTGCTCCCAGGCCAGCCATCAGTTCTGTTGGACGAACGCGTGCGTCGGTGAAATGGCCCTGCGCCGTGATCCAGAGCACGCCGTTTGCCGCCAGCACCGCCTGCGCCGCGCGCAGGAATTGCGCCGCCCCGCGTGCCGAGTTCTGCTCCACCGGAAACATGCCAAGATTGCGGAAAAAGCGATACTCCTGCAATGCGGACGCACTGATGGGAGCGCGATGCAACCGGCCTGGCAGCAGCTTGCGCGCAATGGCCATGCAAACCAGCGGATCCCACCAGGACGGGTGGTTGAGGTAAATGACGACCGGCCCTGCAGCCACGTCCCGCAGCCGTTCCGGGTGGAGCAGCCGTACCGCTCGAAACCCTCGCCGCAGCCTGCGCCGCGCGATCAGGTAAAACGCGCGCAGCAGAAAGCGTGACCCCTTCGGCAAATCCCCGGGTTCGACCGCGCGTGACATCTCTTCACATCCGATGCAGGGGGCCTGCGCTGCGCCTCACGCACTGCACCGAAGCGCCGCCGCTCAGGATGCAAGCTGTCCGTGCGTTTCGGTACTCTGCATATGACAGGCAAAGGACGTCCATGGCGAAGTCAGAGGAACAACTCCTTGAGATTGGCGGCCGCTCCGTAAAGGTCTCGAATCCCAACAAGCTGTACTTCAGCAAAGAGGCGCGGCTTACCAAACTCGACCTGGTGCGCTATTACCTGTCAGTCGCACCTGGTGCGCTGCGTGGTGTACGTGACCGGCCGTTTGTGCTGAAGCGTTTCGTCAACGGTGCGCATGAGGAACCCTTCTATCAGAAGCGCGCGCCGGACAACCTGCCGGACTTCGTGCGAACGGTCACGTTGAGCTTTCCTTCTGGTCGCACGGCAGACGAGATCGTGATCGACAACGAAGCCGCGCTGGCATGGACCGTGAACCTAGGCTGCATCGAACTGCACCCGCATCCGGTGCGGACTGGCGATCTGGATCACCCCGACGAACTGCGAATCGACCTGGACCCGCAGCCGGGGGTGCCGTGGAGCGATGTCCGGTCCGTCGCGATGGAGGTGCACGCGCTTCTGGGCGAGGTGGGTCTGACGGCGTGGCCCAAAACCAGCGGTTCCCGAGGCATCCACGTCAATGTACGCATTGAACCGCGGTGGACCTTCACTGAGGTACGCCGCGCGGCCCTGGCGCTGGCCCGTGCCGTGGAGCGGCGTCACCCCATGGCTTCGTCCAAGTGGTGGAAGGAGGAGCGTCACGGCGTCTTTCTTGACTACAACCAGAACGCGAAGGACCGCACCACCTGCTCCGCGTATAGCGTGCGCCCGCTGCCGGATGCGCGCGTGTCCACGCCATTACGTTGGGATGAGGTGGAAACGTGCGATCCGGCGGAGTTTACTGTGACAACCGTTCCAGCGCGCTTTGCCGCTACCGGCGATCCGCATGAAGCGATAGATGCCTTTGCCGGTTCCTTGCAAGCCTTGCTGGAGATGGCTGCCCGCGACGAAGCAAACGGCATCGCGGATGCACCATGGCCGCCCCACTTCAAGAAGATGGATGGTGAGCCGTCGCGGGTGCAGCCATCCAAGGCGCGTCCTGCTGAGCCACGCGCAAAGAAGGCCGCCGCAAAGAAGAGCACAACCGGCAGGCGCGTTCCGTCCATGCCGTTGATCGTAGTGGCGCAGTCACCGGATCGCGCGGCGGCCGACGCCGGGCTGGAGCGGTGGAAGCAGCAACATCCCGAAGCCGCGACATATCTCGCCGTGGATGATGTGCTGGTGGACCGGATGCGCGGCTCAGCGTATATCTGGTATCGCATCCGCGTAAATCTGCGGCATGTGCCAGGGGAGCTGCGTCCGGCCCAAGGCACGCCCGACCCGGACGACGATCCAACCCGCAAGTGGCGCGAACAGACAGGCGAACCGGCGTGAACCGGTAAGGAGAATGCATGAAGCAGGCGCAACAGAGGTATCAGGCGCTGGTTCTGGCGTGTTGCGGACTGGCCGGCAGCAGCCTTCTGTCGGGGTGCTTGGTAGTCGGCTACTCCAGCCGCGGCGGAGCTTTCGTCTGGCCGGGCGGCATTGGCCTCTTGCTGCTCCTGCTTCTGCTCTGGTTCTTGTTTCGCGGCAGGTAAGCTCCTCGAGCCTACGTACGCTTAGCGAAGATGCTCATCAGTTCCTGCGGTGCCACCACTTCCAGCTGTGCGTAAGTGCAGGCTCCGGGTGCTTTGTCTGGACGCCACCGGCGGAAATGCGCTAGATGCCGGAAGCGGTCGCCCTGCATGTGTTCATAGGCCACTTCGACGACCAGTTCAGGGCGGAGCGGTTGCCAGCTCAGGTCCTTGTCGCGGTTCCACCGGCTGGGCGCTCCGGGCATGCGGTCCTGTTCGTGCGCTTGCGCCTCACCCCATGCGGCCCAGGGATGGCCCACCAGGGCCTTTTCGCGGTATGGCGCGAGAAACTCGACCAGATCGCGCCGTTTCGGGGCCGTGAAGCTTGCGCAGACGCCAACATGCTGCAACCCTCCGGCATCGTTGAAGAGGCCCAGCAGGAGTGAGCCGACCGCCGTTCCCTCTCCATCCTTGTGCCAGCGAAAGCCGGCCACCACGCAGTCGCAATCACGCTCATGCTTGATCTTCAGCATCGTTCGCTTGTCGGGCGTATACGGGCCGTCCAGCGGCTTGGCGATGACACCGTCCAAGCCCGCTCCCTCGAACCGCGTAAACCAGTCCTCTGCGACGGCACGGTCCTGCGTCGCGGGCGTTAGGTGGAGTGGTCCCTGCAGATGAGCCAACGCGATCTCCAGTTCCGCGCGGCGTTGGCGAAACGCTGCGTCGCGGAGATCCCGGCCATCTACGTGAAGCAAATCGAAGAAGACGACAGACGCCGGGGTCTGCTGTGCCAGCAGCTTGTTGCGGGACGCTGCAGGGTGCAGCCGCAAAGTCAACGCGTCAAAGTCCAGACCGTGCTCATTTGCGATTACGATTTCGCCATCCAGAACGCAGCGTTGCGGTAATTGCTGCAACAGCGGTCCGTGTAGCTCAGGAAAGTAGCGATCGAGCGGCTTGCCGTCCCTGCTCTGTATGAAAATCTCATCATCATCGCGGAAGATCACCGCGCGAAACCCATCCCACTTCGGCTCAAAGCTCCACCCGCCATCCGGGGGAATCGCGTCGGCGCGCTTGGCAAGCATGGGCAAAATTGGAGGTGCGAGTGGAAGGGCCACGGCGGTTTAGATGCGTTTCCCCGGCGGGCTTCCTTGCTGCTTCGCCCTTGAGATGCCAGCACAATCATTTTCTACATCGCGCATAGATGATCCGCACGCATTTGGCAGGGTCCTCGAAACTCATCCGCCTCGTTCGCAGTCTCTTGGGGGCACCAGGTATTACGTTTTCCGCCCGGCTGGACCTGTCTTTGCCTTGACTTTCTTCTGCAGGTTGAGTTCGACGGCGGCTCGTATCAGGGCACTCAGAGCCGTCGCGTCAATCGCTTCGCCCTCGTGTATGTCAATAGCGCGGCGCACGTTCCCCTCAAGACTGGAGTTGAAAAGGCCGGCAGGGTCCGGCAGTGCCGCTCCCTTGGCGAAGGTCAGCTTAACGGCGGTCTTGTAGGTCTCGCCCGTGCAGAGAATGCCGCCATGGGACCAGACGGGAACGCCGCGCCACTTCCACTCTTCGACGACTTCAGGGTCCGCCGCGTGGATGATCTCGCGCACCGTGGCAAGCGTCTGGCCCCGCCAGTCGCCGAGTTGCTGAATCCTGCCATTAATGAGCGCGGACGCGGTTTGCTCCGGCACGGATTTTGTCACATTCAACCTCCTTGTCTCGCAGTTACAGTAAACGGGCGAAGCGGCCTGTGCAATCCGGCAGCATTCTTGAATCGGCTCTAAGGCCGTAGGATGGACGGGTGAGTGAAACCGGTCTGACAGGCGCAGGTGCATCGCGGCACAGAGTTTATTGTTCGCGTGCGCTGCCGGAAGCAGTGGAGCAGCGGATAAGGGAACGGTATGAGCTCTTGCTCAATGTTGCGGATTCGGTGCTGGAGCCGATGGTGCTGGCTCGGGCTGCTGAGGGTTGCGACTACCTTCTGACGGCGGCCATGCAGCCGGTGCCGCGCACCGTATTGCAGCACTTGCAGGGAACGCTGAAGGCTGTCGGCACGATCTCGGCGGGGTACAACCACATTGACCTGGACACGGCGAAGGAGCTTGGCATTGCGGTGTTCTACTCGCCGGGCGTCTTGTCGGATGCGTGCGCGGACCTCGCGGTGATGCTGCTGCTGAATGCAGCGCGGCGCGGGCATGAGGCGGAGGCGATGGTGCGGTCCGGCGCGTGGCCGGGGTACGGGCTGACGCAGCTGGTGGGCATCGGGCTGAAGGGGCGGCGCGCCGGGATCCTTGGCATGGGCAACATCGGCCGGGCGCTGGCGGCGCGACTGCGCGGCTTTGGCGTGGAGATCCACTATCACAACCGGCGGCGCTTGCCTTTGGAAAACGAGACCGGTGCGGCCTATCACGGCAGCGCCGAAAGCCTGCTCCGGGTGAGTGACTTTCTACTGCTCCTGACGCCGGGCAGTCCGGAAATGACGGCATTCCTCAACCGCGAGCGCATTGCCTTGCTGCCGGAGAACGCGATCGTGGTGAACCTGTCACGCGGCGATGTGGTGGATGACGATGCTTTGATCGAGGCATTGCAGAGCGGACGGCTATTTGCGGCGGGACTGGATGTCTACCGTGGCGAACCGCATCTCGACCCGCGTTACCGCAACTTGACGAATGTGTTCCTGACCCCGCACATTGCCAGTGCAACAGTAGAGTCACGCAATGCCATGGGCTTCCTGGTGCTGGACGGATTGCGCGCCTTCGAGGAAGGCCGCCGGGCGGAGAATCAACTATGCTGAACGCCGCGGTCGGCAACGCAGATCAAGCAGACTCACTGGGTCTGCGTGATCCCGGACTATTCCGGCAGCAGTGCTACGTTGGCGGCCGCTGGCTCGGCACCGGCATGGCTGCCGTCACAAATCCGCATGACGGCAGCATGCTGGGCCACGTGCCGCATTTCGGTGCGGAAGAGACGCGTGAGGCCATCCGCGCGGCGGGAGCCGCGCTGCCTGGCTGGCGTTCGGCCACGGCAAAAGAACGTAGCGAATGTATCGAACGCTGGGCCGGGCTGTGCCTGGAACACAAAGAGGATCTTGCCCGCATCTTGACGCTGGAACAGGGCAAGCCGCTGGCCGAGGCACGCGGTGAGATCGCCTATGGCGCGTCCTTTCTGCACTGGTTCGCTGGCGAAGCGCGCCGCGTCTACGGCGACGCCATCCCGGCAAACACGCGTAGCCGGCGCATCGTCACGTTGAAGCAGCCGGTGGGTGTCGTCGCGGCCATTACGCCGTGGAACTTTCCCTGCGCCATGATCACGCGCAAAGCCGGCGCTGCGCTGGCAGCCGGCTGCACCATGGTCACCAAACCCGCACCGGAAACGCCTTTCACCGCGTTGGCAATGGCGGAACTGGCAGACCGCGCAGGCATTCCAGCAGGGGTATTGAACGTCATCACGGGCGACGCGATCGCCATCGGTGCCGAGCTGACGACCAGCACCACTGTACGCAAGCTGTCCTTTACCGGATCAACCGAAGTCGGCCGCATCCTCCTGCGCCAGTGCGCGAACACCATCAAGAAGGTGTCGCTGGAACTGGGTGGCAATGCGCCCTTCGTGGTCTTCGATGACGCCGATCTCGCGAAGGCGATAGAAGGCGTGATGATCTCAAAATTCCGCAACGCCGGACAGACGTGCGTCTGCGCCAACCGCATCTTCGTGCAGCGGGGTGTCTACGACGAATTCGCGCGTCGGCTGACGCACGCGGTCGGCGGTCTGCGCGTAGGCTGCGGCTTGGAAGACGGCGTGACCATCGGCCCGCTCATCAATCAGGATGCGGTCGAGAAGGTCGAACTGCACATTCGCGATGCGGTGGAACGTGGCGCCATGATTCACACCGGCGGCAAGGGCCACATGCTGGGCGGCACGTACTTCGAGCCAACCATCTTGACCGGCGTTGCTGCCGGCTCCCTGCTCCTCAACGAGGAAACTTTTGGTCCGGTCGCACCGCTGATCCGCTTCTCCACGGAAGACGAGGTGTTGCGCATGTGCAACGACACGGAGTCCGGTCTGGCCGCATACTTCTATACGCGGGATGTGGCCCGGGCCTGGCGCGTGGCGGAGGCGCTGGAGTACGGCATGGTGGGCATCAATGATGGTCTGATCTCGACGGAAGTCGCGCCCTTCGGCGGTGTCAAACAATCCGGGCTGGGGCGTGAAGGTTCAAAGTACGGCATTGACGAGTACCTGGAGCTAAAGTATCTCAGCTTCGATATCTCCTAGATCGTTCGGAGGCATGGCCATGAAGTTTGACGGGCGTGTTGCAGTAGTGACCGGCGCGGGCAGCGGCTTTGGCGAGGGCATCGCGAAGCTCTTCGCCCGCGAGGGTGCGCGCGTCGTCGTGGCGGACATCCGTCATGAGGGCGCGGAAAGAGTCACCCGGGAGATCAAGGAAGCCGGCGGCCACGCCGTCATGTGCATCACGGACGTGACGCGCAACGAACAGGTCTCCGCCATGGTACGCAAGGCCCAGGACACCTTCGGGCGGCTCGACATCATGGTCAACAACGCGGGCATCACGCACCGTTCGCAGCCCATGCTGGAGGTTGATGAAGCCACCTTCGACCGCGTCTATGCGGTGAATGTGAAAAGCCTGTACCTCTCCGCCAAGCACGTGGTGCCCGTCTTTCAACGCGCGGGTTGCGGCGTCATCATCAACATCGCGTCCACCGCCGGTGTGCGGCCCAGGCCCGGGCTGACCTGGTACAACGGGTCAAAAGGCGCGGCAATCATCCTCACCAAGTCCATGGCAGTCGAACTTGCTCCGCTGAAGATTCGCGTCTGCGCGGTCAATCCGGTCATGGGCGAAACCGGCTTGCTCGCGGACTTCCTTCCCGGCGGCGAGGACACGCCGGAAGCCCGCGCCAAAGTGATTACCGGCATCCCGCTGGGCCGCCTGTCCCGCCCGCTGGACGTCGCCCGCGCCGTCGCCTTCCTCGCCAGCGACGAGGCAGATTTCATCACCGGCGTCTGCCTCGAAGTAGACGGCGGCCGGTGT
>CAXUBG010000008.1:0-11681 GCA_964249285.1 uncultured Terriglobus sp.
CCCCGTGATGTGGGGCACCCTCCAAGGGAAGGAGGGTGAGACGGAGCGCTATTCCGCCCGTCGCGGAACAAACAACGTTGCCAGCAACAGCAGGCACCCGGCAAGAAAAACATCGTTGAACAGGTAATCGAAAGAGCGGTACCCTCTCGCAACGAACATCCACCACAGCACAACCAGCATGATCCCAATGCGCGAAAGCCCGTTCACTCGTTCCGGTGCAAGGACTCCCGCCAATTTCAGGAAGGGCAGCACCAAAAAGCCGCCCAGCAGCAGCAAGACCAGGTGCCCCCACGCTACCTCGCACCCCCGCAGCACAACCGTGCCGCCGATCGTCACCATGTGTCCCGCATCCATCGTGATGGTGCCGGGCAATCTAACCACCATAGGCCCCGACCACCCCCGGAACCCATAGAAGTCGTGCACCATCGGCAAGTACATGCAGAGCAGCGCAACAACCGCGCTCCCGGCCCACCAAAAAGCCGGAGGCCGCAGCAGAGGACTCGCTCGCAACTTTCTAGGATCGACGCCCTCTCTCCGCAGCCGTTGCAGAAGAGCGGCACCATACAGCACGCTCAAGACCCCATACACAACCAATAGCAGGCCCGGCGTCCGCAGAAAGACACCGCACAGCACAAGGGAGTCCACAAAAACGTAGGAGCAGAGGAACAGAGCAGTGCGCCGGCTCGTTACCAGACCGCTGTTTCGGGGAACAGCATCCCCAGAGCGCCCGGCGGCGAGAAGGACAGCTGCCGCCAGAAAAGCTGAATCAAAGAGCCAATCCCAAACGACGCGCCTGGTAAGCAGAGCAAGTAAAAACAACAGTACAGTAACGGCCAGCGCCGCACGCTCGTACACTCTAAAGGCGCGCGGCTCGTTCTCCGAAGACGATTGCACTCTCTACTCCTGCCAGCGGCGAAGCAGTAACGTGCTGACGGCGCCCGCCAAACGCCTGCGGCGAATAGCACTGCAGCAAGGAAGTTCGTACAGCATCCTTCGCCACACCATAATACCTATTCACCTTGTAAAAGCATCTTTGCCGGTTCATGTCATGTTTTCTGAACGTTCCACGTGGAACATCCGCCAACAGTCAAGCTCAAGCGGCGGTGCAATCAATCAGCGTTGTAGAGCATATTTCGCAGCTTACGTTAGCGCTAACGCAAGCTGCGATTTTCACGATATGAAAATATCTGGCCGAAACTCCGTCTGCCGAGTTTCCTCAAAGAGATAGTCCCGCTGAGGCCGGCCGGAACCTTTACCCGGCTTTTTCAAGCGGCATCGGCAGCACCACGTTCCGGTTCTTCACCATCTCCGCCGTGATCTCCAGTTCCTTTACCTTTTTGTTCGTCGGAACGGTATACATCAGGTCGAGCATCAACTCTTCCAGGATCATGCGGAGCCCCCGCGCTCCCACCTTGCGGCTAAGCGCTTCATGCGCAATGGCTTGCGCCGCATCGGAAGTGAACGTGACCTTCACGCCCTCGTATTCGAAGAGCTTGGCATACTGCTTCAGAATGGCATTGCGCGGACGCGTCAAGATATCGATCAGCGCAGCCTCATCTAGTTCATCCAGGATGCCAAGCACCGGCAGACGGCCCACGAACTCCGGAATCAGCCCATATTTCAGCAGGTCCTGCGGCTCCGCCTGTCGTAGCAACTCCGTATCGCGCTGCGGCCGGATCGGCGTCACATCCGCTTCCTTCGAATCGATCCCCGCTGTCTTGAAACCCAACGCTTTCTTGCCAATACGCCGCCCGATCACCTTTTCTAACCCGACAAAGGCACCGCCGCAGATGAACAGGATATTCGTCGTGTCGACGATAGTGAACTCCTGGTGCGGATGCTTGCGCCCACCCTGCGGAGGCACGCTGGCCACGGTCCCTTCCAGCATCTTCAGCAGCGCCTGCTGCACTCCCTCGCCGCTGACGTCGCGCGTGATGGAGGGGTTCTCATCCTTGCGGCCGATCTTATCAATCTCGTCAATGTAGATGATGCCGTTCTGCGTCTTGGTGACATCGCCATCAGCCGCCTGCAGCAGCTTAAGCAGAATGTTTTCAACATCTTCGCCGACGTACCCGGCCTCGGTGAGCGTGGTTGCGTCCACGATGGCAAACGGCACATCCAGCATCTTTGCCAGCGTCTGCGCCAACAGCGTCTTGCCGCTGCCCGTCGGCCCCACCAAAAGAATGTTGGACTTTGCCAACTCCACGTCATTGCCGCGGAGCCGGTTCATGTGGATGCGCTTGTAGTGGTTGTAAACCGCTACAGCAAGCTTCTTTTTGGTCTGGTCCTGGCCAATGACGTACTCATCCAGAAAGGCCTTGACCTCATGCGGCTTGGGCAAGGGTGCGGAAGCGTTGGCCGGAACCTCATGCTTGTCGTCATCCAGGATGGAGTTGCACACCGCCACACACTCATCACAGATGTACGCGCGCGGGTAGTCCGATGGGGAAGAGATAAGCTTGGCGACCGTGTCCTGCGTTTTGTGGCAGAAAGAGCAGCGCAGCGAGTCGTCAGAGCCTTTGGAAGTTTTCATAAATGGGGAGTGACTCCTTGCCGTGTCGACGCACGCCCGGCTGTCGCAAGTTTACACCCGGCGCATGGTCACAAGGGACCGTGGCGTACATACCAAAGTCCCGCCGCTGGAGTGTCTTTGCGGTATTGGCGCGTTCCGAGGAGCGCAGGCCCCATTCATGAATCAGGGTGCAAGCTATGCTCTAAGCCGCGTAATAATATCGTCAATCAAGCCGTATTCCTTTGCCTGGTCGGCGCCCATGGTGAAGTCGCGGTCAGTATCGCGTTCAATCTGATCAAAGGTCTGGCCGGTGTGGTCCGCCATAATCTTGTTCATGCGCTCGCGCAACCGCAGAATCTCGCGCGCATGGATATCGATCTCCGTTGCCTGGCCCTGAATGCCGTGGCCCATGATAAGCGGTTGATGAATCAAAATGCGGGAGTTCGGCAGAGCAAAGCGTTTAGTTTTCTTGCCAGCCATCAGAAGAAACGCACCCATGCTGGCAGCTTGGCCGATACATAGCGTCGATACATCGTTCTTGATGTACTGCATGGTGTCGTAAATCGCCAGACCCGCGCTCACTGAGCCGCCGGGCGAGTTGATGTACAACTGAATGTCCTTCTCCGGGTCTTCTCCGGAGAGGAACAGCAACTGCGCGATAATCAGGTTAGCGACGTTATCATCAATCGGTGTGCCCAGGAAGATAATGTTGTCCCGCAGCAGACGGCTGTAGATATCGTAAGAGCGTTCGCCCCGGCTCGTCTGCTCGAGCACCATTGGAATCAGACCCATGTTCTCCTCGTTCCTTGTTGTCCGTGTGGTTCTTACGCCATCTTTTCGTACAGGGCGGTAGCAGTCGCTTCGCGGCGCATCTGCTCCGTCATGCGAGCCAGGTTGCCATCCTGCATCATGCGTTCGCGCATCTGCTCCAGCGGCTGACGTGACTGGATGGACATCATCATCAGTTCCCGCTCTACAGCCTCGTTGCTCACCTGCACGTTCATCGCTTCGGCGATCTTGTCCAAGAGCAGTGATGCTTTCACTTCCTTGGCCGCTTCCTCGCGCTGTGCCTCGCGCAACCGGACAAAGTCGAGCGTTTGCATCTGCTCGCGCGTCATGCCCTGCTGTGCGAGTGCGCGTAAGCCACGGTCCAGTCGCACGCCAATCTGCTGCTGAACAAAAGTCTCCGGAACAGGGAAATGGAAGTTCTCCACCAACGCGTCTACCAGCTTGCTCTTGGCTTCGTTCTCGGCAGTCTGCTTCTTGCCGTTCGTCGCGTTCTCGCGCAGTGCCGTCGTGAAGGCATCCCAGGTCTCGTAATCACCGAGCTGCTTGGCAAATTCGTCGTTCTTCTCTGGGTAAACCTTGCGCTTGATCGCGTTTACCGTCACGTTGTAGTCGATGGTGAGTCCCGCCAGGCGCACGTCACCGAAGTCTGAGGGGTATGCGACCTCAAGGTCAAACTCGGCACCCTTGGCCTGGCCGCGCAGCGCTTCGTTAAATGCAGGCAGCGTGTTCTTGCCGCCGATCTCCACCATCACATCTTCGCCGTCAATCTCATCCGCCTCATTCGGCTCCGCGGACGCTTCAACCTCCGGCTTGCGCCGCATTCCCTTAAAGCTGATTTCGGCCCAGTCGCCATCCTGCAAAGGGCGTTCTTCCTCGACGGGTTCAATCGTCGCGTGTGGATCCAGCACGCGTTCCATCTCCGCCTCGTATTCGGCATTGGTCAACTCGACCGTGGGCCGCTCCACGGTGACAGCGTCGTAGCCCGTAATATCGATGACCGGTGCCACTTCAAACCGCGCGCGAAAGCGCAGGGGCTGGTCTTCCTGCAGATTCAATTCGACGATCTGCGGCTGCGAGATAGGCTGCAGGTCTTGTGTCTGCATCTCGCTGCGGAAGCGCTCCTGCACCAAGGCATCCATGACCTCTTGCCGCAGTTCCTTGGCAAAGCGGTTGCGGATCGTGGTTTCTGGCACCTTCCCCGGACGAAAGCCGGGGATGCGCGCTTGCTTCTGGTAACGCTTCGTCACGCGCGCATAGGCCTTGCTGACCTCGTCTGCGGGAACTTCAACGGCGACCTCACGCACCAGTTCCGGGTTCAACGCAGGCACGGAAGTGTGGAGATGCTCCTGGTTAGTGTCCTGCGGTGTCGTGCTTTCTTGAGACGGCACATCGACGTGCGCCGGAGCGGGCATCTCGGCTACTGCTTCTGCTGTTTCGGTCGGAGTCAAAATCGTTGCCTTCTGAGAAAAGTCTGGGCCGTGGGCCGCTGAGTATGCGGTGACGCGAGCGGCTCCCTCCATGGTACGGACCAGCGCGAGAGGGGTCAAACAGCGCACCGGCAGTTGCTATGGCGAAGGTGGACTGTACGTCGTGTTGGCGACAGCTTCCATCCGGACGCGCCATTGCAGCGTCTCGCCGGGCTGCACGATTGTGCGAGCGTCCTCCGCGTGTTCGCTGGACGCAGTGCTGAACGCAAGCAGGACAGAATGGTCTGCCTGGGTTGCATTGACATGCAGGCTTCGGATGCTGGGCGTCATCGCGGTAAGGATCAATGTGTACCCATCCGCGGTGTTGCGGAGCCGGACTTGCGGACCCCCGCTTAAGTAACTGTGCTTTAACGTGCTATACGTCTGGTCAGTGTCGCGCGCACCCAGCGCAATGCTCTCAGTTGCAATGCCCGGATGGCTGCTCTCCTGCGCAGGCGGTTGCAGCACAAAGGCTTGCAGGCCCCGCGAAGCCGTGAAGCGCGGTTGCCAGGCCAGCGTCAGCGCCCGCGGCGTGTTGCTTGTGTTCTTCGCGGCAATGGTCAGGTTGAGCGCACGACCTGTCAGCGCAACCTGAACTGTTGTGTCAAAGCCGCTCTGAGCGGCACCGGAGCCGTAGTGCGCCGTTGCCCGGCTGCCATCTGGCACCACATCGCTGTTCTGCCCGTCCGAGGTTTTGCCGGCCAACAGATCGACAGGAGAAACCCACCGGCTGCCCTCACGGCGTTCCATCAGAGCGGAAAATGCCGCGCCCTGAATCTGCCCCGGTGCCTGCAGGTCTGCTTCCCTGGTGCCCAGCAGCAAGGGCACCTCTCCGCGCCCCGGCAGATCCAGGGATGCCTGCAGCATCAGCATGCCGTCTCCGGGCAGCAGCGTGGCGGAGGTAAACTCAGGTGCAATTAGACCCATGCGTTCCAGCCGTTCCAGCCGCATGACGTCCTGACCTCCCGGCCGTACGGAGGCCGCGCCTGTGCTCTCCGGCACCTGCGTTGTTGTCAACTGGTGAATGCGGCCGTGCACATGGGCGGTCCAGATGATGGCGGCTATCCCTAGCAAGAGGACAAGTCCGATCGTTGTCACCAGGCCAGAGCGCGCTACCCGCTCACCTCGCGCGCGCACGCCTTCCCGCAGCGCGTTAACGCCCTCATTCTCTGACTCCGGATCGTCGTCGTAGATGTCCGCCAAGATCCACCGTCCGTTCCGCCGCACGCAGCGTCTTCACGCTACCATTATGGAAGAAGTCATGCTATCCGCACGTGCCGCGCAGATCGCGGCGGAACTCGTACAGGTCAGCAACAATGTGGTGAACTGCACGCGGTGCCCCCGCCTGCGCGACTACTGCACTGCCTTGGGGCAGACAAAGAGACGTGCGTATCTGGAGTGGGAGTACTGGGCGAGACCCGTGCCCGGCTTTGGCGATCCAAACGCACGTGTCCTGATCTTGGGACTTGCTCCTGGCGCTCACGGCGCCAATCGCACAGGACGGCCTTTCACCGGCGACGGTGCGGGCAACTTTATGTATCCCGTGCTGTACGACACGGGCTTTGCCTCACAGCCGAATGCCACGTCGCGTAACGATGGGCTCAAGCTGCGTTACGCGCGCATCTGTTCTGTCTGCCGCTGCGCGCCGCCAGCGGACAAACCCACGCCGCAGGAAATTCGCAACTGTGCGCCGCACCTCTCCGCTGAAATCCACGCGCTGAAGCGGCTGCGCGTTGTGGTCGCGCTCGGCCGCATCGGTTTTGACGGCTACCTCAACTTTCTTATGCGTGAAGAAGTCATCGCATCGCGCCGCGAGTACCCCTTCGCGCATGGCGTGGAGCATCGCCTGCCGAACGGCATGGTGCTGGTGGGAAGCTACCATCCTTCACTGCGCAACACCAATACCGGGCGGCTTAACCGCGCCATGTTTACGAAGATCTTCGTGCGGGCAAGGGAACTGGCCGGGTTGTGAGTGCACGATGCGGTTGAACAACCTGCACCGGACGCATCCCATCACACGGTGCGAAGAGAAGCACCGAAAGCGAGGGTGACACAATGAACAGCAAGAGTTTCTGGATCGCGTTTTTTTCCGGCATCACCGCCGGCGCCGTGGTCGCACTGTTGTATGCACCGCAGTCGGGCGAGGAAACTCGCAAAAAGATCGGCGAGGCATACGACGATGCCGGGGAGTACGTCGGTGAAGCAAGTGAGTATCTGAAGGATCAGGCAGAGCGTCTGACCAAGGAAGCGAACGCCACTTACAAGAGAGGCGTGCAGCAACTGGACGAGGCCTATGCGAAAGCCGCGGAAACTCTGAACAGCGCGTACAGCGATGCCAAGGAACAACTCGCCGGCCTGACAGACTCGGCGCTCGACCAAGCAGAGTCAACCAGCAAGAAGGCACGTTCTTTGGTGTAAATCCAGAGGCCGGGCGCTTCACGGAAAGAGGAGACCTGAGGGTCTCCTCTTTGTTGCGTAGAACTCAAACAAAGCGCTTGACAGACAGTAAGTTCATGCCTACATTGCAGGCATGGCGGAGATGCTCGGCACCTTCGAACAGATGGTTCTGCTGGCCGTTGCCGGACTTGGGGAAGACGCCTACGGCCGTGCTGTGTATCGCGAGCTTGATGAAGGTCTGTCCGGTAGCCGGAAGGTCTCCGCCGGTGCTATGTACACAACGCTGGACCGGCTGGAAGGTAAAGGTCTCGTCACATCGCGGCTGGAGGGAGGCACCCCAGACCGGGCCGGGCGAGCACGCCGTTTCTACCGCGTCACGGCAGCCGGTGCTGGCGCGCTTACGGAGACTCGCCAGGCACTGCAACGTATGTGGAAGGGCAAGACCTGGCCATTGGAGGTGTTCGCATGAAGTGTTTCTCGCCGCCCCGCTGGATGGAAACCATTCTGCTCCTGACACTCGCGCCGCGTGACCGCGAAAGCGTGCCGGGTGACTTGCATGAGGAGTACGCCGTTCGGAGGCCCTGTTCTTTCGGAATGCTGCGTGCAAACGTCTGGTACGCACGACAGGTGCTTAGCTTCATGCCGCACCATATGGCTGCTGTGGCCATGCGCACGCCGGTGCCGATGCTGGTGAGTGGCTTGACGGCGCTATGTGGCATGTGGCTCGGAGCCATGGGCTTGCGCCTGCACCATCCCGGCTATGGGCAGGGCGAGGTAATTTCCATAGTCATCGTGGCGCAAGCAGTGCTCACTGTCTTAGCCCTTTGCTTCCATCCGGTCACGCTACTGCGACGGACCGCAGTGGCCGGCGCGCTGGCAATTGTATGGCTAGCTGTGAAAGCAGCGACGGCCACCTTGCGCGGAGATCACCTTGAAGGTTATATCCTGCTGATCGCGTTCTTTCTCTTGGCACAGGCCGGATTGACGATCCAGTCGCTTCCAGAGTGGCATTCGAACTCAACGCCATAAGTGGTGCGTAAACGATGAAGCGACGCCGTCACGGGGCGGCGTCGCTTCATCGCATTCGTGGGAACCCTAAATCAATGACAGCGCGGCACCTTCCAAATGTTCTTCGCCTTCTTGCAGCACGGGCCTGTAGAAGAGCTGATCGTTGCCGAGATAGACCTCCAGAAATGCTGGCCGCTGGGTAATCTGCCCGGCGATGAGCGCTTCGGAGAGTGGATCTTCGACATATCGCTGCAGCGCCCGGCGCAAGGGACGGGCTCCGTAGGTACGGTCCACGAGCGTCTTGTCCAAAATCCACTTTTTGGCCTCATCGTTAACCGAGATGGTGATCGCCTTGTGCACCAGATTGGCATTCAGGTTCTGCACCAGCAGTTCCAGGATCTGCATCAGGTCGGCATCGGAGAGTGCCGTAAAGACAATAATCTCGTCGAGGCGGTTCAGGAACTCGGGATTAAAGGTGCGCTTCACTTCGCCCTTTACCATCTCTTCCATTTTTTCGAGGACAATTTCGTCCTTGTTCGATTGGAAGCCGAGGCCCTCCCGCTTCATCAAGTGCTTGGCACCGATGTTGGAAGTCATAATAACGATTGTATTTTTGAAGTCGACGGTGTTGCCGAGTCCATCGGTCAGGTGGCCGTCTTCAAAGACCTGCAACAGCAGGTTGAAGACATCCGGGTGCGCCTTCTCGATTTCATCGAGCAGAACGACGGAGTAAGGCGAACGCTTGACGCGTTCAGTCAGCTGACCGCCCTCTTCGTAACCAACGTACCCTGGAGGCGAGCCGATCAACTTACTGACGGAGTGCTTCTCCATGAACTCTGACATATCGAAGCGGATCAGCGACTTGTCCGAACCGAAGAGGAATTGCGCCAGCGTGCGCGCCATCTCGGTCTTGCCGACACCGGTTGGTCCCAGGAACAGAAAGGAACCAATCGGACGCGCTGGATTCTTGAGGCCCGCACGGGAACGGCGGATGGCGCGCGAGAGGGCACTGATGGCCTTGTCCTGCGAGATGACGCGCTTATGGAGCTCTTCCTCCACGCGCATCAGCTTGGCCATCTCTTCTTCCTTCAGGGAAGTGATGGGTACGCCGGTCCAGCGGCTCACCACGTCCTCGATATCTTCCTTGGTCACAATGCCGGATGAGGAGTCGTCCAGATGGTACTTATCGCGAAGCGCACGAAGATTGTCGCGTTCCTTGCGCTCCTCATCGGAGTAAAAGCGGGCCTTCTCGAATTCATGATTCGCGATCGCGTTTTCCATTCGGTGCACGATGAACTTGATGCGCTTCTGCACTTCGGTCAGTTCTTCCGGCAGCGTGGTCTGCCGCAGCTTGACCGCGCGCCAGCCTCATCAATCAGGTCAATGGCCTTGTCCGGCAGAAAGCGATCGGGAATGTAGCGATGGGAGTGGGTCACCGAGTAGGTGATGGCATCATCAGTGTAGGCGACCGCATGAAACTTTTCGTAGCGGTCCTTTATGCCCATGATGATCTTGATTGCGTCTTCCTCGTTCGGCGGAGGAACCTTGACGGCCTGAAAGCGGCGCTCCAGCGAACGGTCCTTTTCGATGGATTTGCGGAACTCGGCTGGCGTGGTGGCACCGATGCACTGGATTTCACCGCGGCTGAGCGCGGGCTTCAAGATGTTGGCCGCGTCGAGGGAACCTTCGGCGGAACCAGCACCGACCAGCGTGTGCAGCTCGTCGATGAAGACGATGGAGTTCTGATTCTCCATGAGTTCCTTCATGATGGTTTTCAGCCGCTCTTCGAATTGGCCGCGGTACTTGGTTCCAGCGACGATCAGCGACAGGTCAAGGGACAGCACGCGCTTTTCAGCAAGAAAGCTGGGCACATCACCGTCAGCAATTTTCTGCGCGAGACCCTCGACAATGGCAGTCTTGCCGACCCCCGGCTCGCCGATGAGCACGGGATTATTTTTAGTGCGCCGGCAGAGAATCTGGATGACACGGTCTACTTCGCCGTCACGCCCGACCAGCGGATCCAACTGCTGATCCATGGCTGCCTGTGTCAGATCGCGTGAGAACTCGGCTAGCATGCTCTGCTCACTTGTCTGCCCGCTTGCCGCGCGCTGCTGCTGTTGCTTCTGTTGTTGCTGGGCGGGCTTGTCCTGCGTAGTCCGTTGTAACTCCTCGCGGATCACTGGAAGCCGGAGGCCGCGTTCGATGAGGATTTCCGCGGCAAAGCATTTCTCCTCGCGCAAGAGGCCGAGGAGGAGGTGCTCCGTGCCAATGTGCTTGTGACTGAGCCGCTCGGCTTCTTCCGCCGCATAGGCGAGCACACGCTTGCACTCGTTTGACAAGGGCAAATCGACGGAGGTCGATACCTTCTCGCGAATGGTGGTGTGTCCTTCAATCTGCTTGCGGATCGACTCCACTGAGGCGTGCGAACGAAGGAACCGGTTCGTCAAGGCCTTGTCCTCACGCAAGAGCCCCAGCAGCAGATGCTCGGTCTCGATATAGGGCGACCCGAACTGACTGGCTTCGTAGCGTGCGAAGAAGATCACGCGCCGCGCTTTCTCGGTATAACGCTCGAACATGTTTCCCCCTGGTGTCCCGCAGCGTGTTAACCGCCCAGACCCATGGTTCACTGCCCGTCGCCGCATCTCCTGCAACGAGATGCGGAAACATTCGGAACGCGGACCCCGCAATGCGCAGGAGGTCCGACTTCCACATCTCTTTCACCTCTAGCTTACCTGCATCGCGCCAGTACACATAGTGCACACAAACTTAGGCAACACACTATCAGGCAAACTCGAAGAGTGTCGTGCAATTTAGACGCCCCTTGTTGAAAAACGATGCGAAACGGAACTGGCTCTCTTCACTGCTTGCCGGCAGGTGCCGATGGGGTCTGAGCCGGTTGTCCGGTGTTCGTTCACTGCTCCGTCAGCGCACCGTCGCGGAGCAGCAGCGTCCTGTCGCATCGCGACGCGAGACCAAGGTGATGCGTCACAATAACAGAGGTCAGCCCGTGCGTGCGATGCAGGCGTTCCAGCAGCGAGAAGATAGCCTCGGCGGTCCGGCTGTCCAGGTCGCCGGTTGGTTCGTCCGCCAGCAACAACGTGGGATGCGTCACCAGAGCCCTGGCCAGGGAGACGCGCTGCTGCTCGCCGCCGGAGAGTTCGCCGGAACGATGCCGCGCACGATGCTCCAGCCCCACCTCCGCCAACCACTCTTTCGCGCGGCCGATGGCTAGTGCCCGGTCCATATTTCTCGCCAGCAGCGGCATTGCCACGTTCTCTTCCGCGCTGAACTCGGGCAGCAGGTAGTGGAACTGCCAGACGTATCCAACTGTCCTGTTGCGGAACGCTGCCTGCTGACGGGCATTCAAGCCGGTCAGCTTCTCTCCCGCGATCTCCACTTCACCGGACGATGGCGCGTCCATGGCTGCGAGCAGGTGCAGAAGCGTGCTTTTACCAGCGCCACTCTCGCCTACAATCGCCAGCAGTTCTCCCCTGCGAACGGAGAGATCA
>CAXUBG010000008.1:11691-36059 GCA_964249285.1 uncultured Terriglobus sp.
GTCTACGTTCGTAGCGCGCACCAGGGGAAGATCACGTTCCGCTTGGTTTTGCAGGGGCAACATCGTACCTTCAATCGTACAGAGACTGGAGAGCCTATCCATGCGCGCAGGCATCGAGACGGAAGTCGCGGATTTCGTGAACGGACCGCTCGACCCCGGTTGGGCAAGCGCGCTGCGTGCGCTCTGGCATAGTGCGCACGGAAACTGGCGCGCAGCACATGAGGACGCCCAAACAGACGAAGGCCACGCGAATGCGTGGGTGCATGCCATGCTTCACCGCGAAGAGGGCGATCAGTCCAACGCGGCGTACTGGTACCGGCTGGCAGGAAAGCCAGTTTGCGGAAAACCCATCCAGCAGGAACGGGACCAGATTATTGCTACGCTGCTTCGCTCCGAAAGTTAGCGGATTGAGTGCGCCGGCTGGTGCCGGTGGTGATCTCAAGCCGCGCCATGCGGAGTTCCAGATCGTGAAGACTCTTCAGCGACCGGATCTCAGCGACGATTTGTTCAGAGCGGCGTTGCGCGTGCTGCTCTATCGCATCCAACCGGCGTTCGCTTTGATCAAAGTGACGATCTATCGCGTCCTCCGCTTTCCAATGGCCGTAAGCCGCGCGTCAATCACGCGAAGTTCGGGTGCGATGAGATGCCGCAAAACTTTCCAGCTATCCTCGGCAACGCTTACGCGGTAATCGCACCGCAGAGGCGCGGGCCGTCATCCTGCATTGTTTGCAATAGCTCCAAGCACGTTAGCCTGCAAACCCGGGAGCGTCAGGCGATCCAGAGGCTCTCCGTGGCGCGTGAGATAGAAGACGTCGATGGCCATGTCTCCCTCCGTATCAATGACGGCCACTTCGATGTTGCACTGCGCCTCGCCCAGTGCGCTGCTGATTGCGTAGAGCAAGCCCGGCACATCCTGGGCTACAACTTGCAAGAGCGTTGAGTGTGTCGAGGATACGGTGTCGAACTCCACCGAGGCTTCCACTTTGAGAAGTGCCGGACGCCGCCGCGAACGCTTTCTGCCGGTGAGCAGCTGAGCAGCAAGCGCGGGGTCGCCGATGGCATCGTGCACGCTTCGCAGTAAACGATCACGTTCGGACGGGTTCATCTCCAGCGTCTTGAAACCATCTGTAAAGCGAAAGCTATCTACGACAATGCCGCGCGCATTACTAAACGCGTCGGCCGTTATGATGTTCATGCCCCATGCTGCCAGCACACCCGCAATGCGCGAGAACAGCATTTTCCGGTCGGGCGTCACCACCGTTATCTCACTCCGGGCTGCGGTCCATGTGAAGTCGATCTGCACGGGATCGTCAGAGAGCCGCTTGCTCATGCTGTACTGTGTCCGTATCTGCTCTGGAGAGCGCGTGCGCAAATACCGTTGCGGAAATCCTTCAAGGAACTGCAGCAGATCGCGGCTTCCTCCAGCCTGTCCGTGTGTAACGCGCAGCACGAGTTCGCTGGATACGCGGGAATCGAACCGCTCGTCATCGATGTTGCGGTCCAGGTAATTGGAGGTGGCGATGTAGAGCCGCCATAGATTCTCAGCCTTCCACGGCGTCAACGCATCAGGGTGGACGGCGTGAATGTCGGCATAGGTGAACAGTGCCAGCATGCGCAGCTCCTCTGGAGCCTGCACACGTGCCGCGAAGCTTCGCACCGTTTCCGCGTCAAAGATGTCGCGCCGCAGCGCCGCGCTCATCTCCAGGTGATTGGTGATCAGTTGAAGCACCAAGCCCGACTCATATTCATCGAAGTCCCACCGCTGGAGGACACTGCGCGCCAAGCGTGCGCTCTCCAGCGTATGGTCGCCGGTGAAGCGACCCTTGCCGGTGTCATGCAGCAACGACGCGAGATACAGGAGGTCGAGGTGTTGCACGTCACGCGCAATGGCTGCGAAGCGCCGCTTCCACTCCGCAAGCGCACCCTCGGCAGGTGAGTCGATGCTGTGCAATATGTCGATCAGGACAAACGTGTGCTCATCCACGGTGTAACGGTGGTAGGCATCACGGATGACCAGGGTGTCGATGCCATGAAACTCCGGGAGCAGCAGTTCCAACACTCCAAGCTCGTGCATGGACCGTAACGCGGTGCTGGCGAAGCGCCCCAGCAAGACGAGGCGCAGCTTGTGCCACACCCCAGCGCCATCCTCCACCTGGCCGGCTAGCACCGGCAGACGAGCCTGTATGCGCGACTCAGACGAGGAAGCCAGCGTGGCTCCAGTCTCCGCAATTAGCTGGAACGCGCGTAGAACTATCTCCGTATCCTGTGCGGGGTCGTCCTCTTCCGTTGGCTGGTTAAGCAGAATGCGTCCCCGCTCCACCTGCAGGCCCGCCATGCCGCGAGCGGTGCCGCGAGAAAATGCCTGCGGCCAGCGAAAAATGGTTTTGGCCTGCGGAACAGCATCAAGGGCCTGCTCCAGCCCGCGTGCGATCACTCGCGCATGGCGAAAGTACAACTGCATCCAATGCGCGGGGTTGCGCGGCACGCGGCCGCGCACTCCAATGCCCGCCTCTGCCGCCTCGTCTTGCGTCTTCCAATCCAGTGCGTTGACATCACGGCCTGTCCGCAGGTGAAGAAACGAGCGCACCTCGGCCAGGAAGGCGAATGCCTCTTGAAACTCAGACGGCATGGAGATGCCGTTGCCAGCCAGCCCTGCCAGCCAACGGCACACATGGGCGTCGCGCAAACCGCCGGGACATTCCTTGATATTTGGTTCCAGGTGAAACAGCGTGTTGCCGTACCGCGCGTGACGTTCCGTTGTCAGCTCAATCAGCCGTGCCGTAAGCGGCCTGCGTTCCCGCTCCAGCAGTTTGGGCAACGAGAGGTCTTTCAGCTCCGCCGCCAGCCGACCGTCGCCCGCAAGGAATCGCAGATCAAGCAACGAGAGCACGAACTCTGCGTTTGCAGCGTCGTACCGTTCACATTCGGTCAGCAGCCGTGTCGTCGCGGCCACGCGGATGGTGCTGTCCCAGAGCTGTTGGGTGATGCGCCGGACCGGATCCTTTGCTCCAGCTTCGGTCGCGCCGCTTCTGACTACAAACAATAAATCGAGATCCGAAGCTGGAAAGAGTTCGCGCCTGCCATAGCCCCCCGTCGCAAACAGCGCGACGCCCTCGACCAGGACGTCATTTTCCGCCGCGGCATCGCGCCAGAGCGAGAGGACAAGCGTATCGGCAGCGTCGGCACGGGCCGCGAGGATTGCCTCGCCATCGATTTCACCACTCAGGAACCCCTGGGAAGCGGTCGCGGTTCGGTCCAGGTAGATGTGCCGTGCTGACATAGCGCCGGCGGAGTCAAGCATCGTGCCGTCACCTCTGCATGTCTAGGAAGCTACCGCCCGCACTCGTTTCCCGCAACTGATCAGAGCGCCTGGTCGCCGCGATCCTCATTGCGAATGCGAATTGCGTCATCAATGCGGGTGACGAAGATTTTGCCGTCACCGATCGAGCCGGTCTGCGCCGCTCCGATGATGGCGCTCACGGCCTTCTCCAGCACTGAATCCGGAACCACGGTCTCCAGCTTCATCTTGGGCAAGAGATCGACGGAGTATTCGCGCCCCCGGTAAAACTCCGTGTGTCCCTTTTGCCGGCCGTGACCGCGTGCCTCCAGGATGGTGATCCCTTCCACTCCCGCCTCAATCAGCGCTTCTTTTACCGCATCCAGTTTGCCTGGCTGGATGACTGCCTCGATCTTCTGCATAGTCCTGAACCCTCTTCAGCTTCGTCATTGTGCCCGTGCGGGAGCAACTCTGTCGTCCCATGTATCGAGAGAGTACACGCCAGCCGGTCCGGTCAGTAGGCCGGCTCGACGTGATAGCCCTCTTCCCCATGCTGCGACAGATCGAGTCCAGTGTCCTCATCTTCCGCGGAAACTCGCAACCCGATCGTTTTATCCACAAGGACCAAGATGACGAGTGTTCCAGCGATGGACAGCGTCCACGCAATCAGCACTCCCACTGCCTGGTTTAAGAGCTGATGATGATTCCCTTCGAGAAATCCAGTTGCCTTCCCCGTGCCGAAGATGGGGTTAATAACCGAGTTCGCGAAGATGCCCGTCAGCAGGGCACCCATGGTGCCGCCGGCACCGTGCACGCCGAAGGCATCCAGCGAATCGTCATAGCCGAACTTCGATTTGACGAAGAAGACCATGCAGAAGCAGAAGACGCCCGTCAGCAGGCCGATCCACAACGCCGAGATTGGCTGCACGAAACCCGCGGCGGGTGTGATCCCGACCAGGCCCGCTACCGCTCCTGAGATCGCGCCCAGCGCCGTTGGTCTGCCCTGCTTGATCCACTCCGCAACCGTCCATCCGCAAGCTGCGGCGGCGGCGGCGAAATGGGTTGTGACGAAAGCTGACGTGGCAAGCGTGCCCGCATTGAGCGCCGACCCCGCGTTGAATCCGAACCAGCCCACCCACAGCAGGCACGCACCTACGAAGCTCAGCACCAGTGAGTGCGGCGGCATCGGCTCCTTTGGATATCCCCGCCGCTTACCCATATACAGGCAGCACACCATCGCGGAGACGCCACTGGTGACGTGCACCACTGTCCCGCCTGCAAAGTCGAGACAGGGAAACCTGCCGCCCAGGGCTGCGTTCAGCAGGCCGCCCTTACCCCACACCATGTGCGCCATCGGGCTGTAGACGAATACTGCCCAGAGCACCATGAACAACAGCATGGCGGAGAACTTCATCCGCTCCGCGAATGCGCCGCTGATCAGCGCGGGCGTGATGATCGCGAACATGAGCTGGTAGACCATGAAGGTTTGCAGCGGAATCGTGGTCACATATACCTTGTCCGGCACCAAGCCAACGCCATGCAGAAAGGCATTCTGGAAGGATCCAATAAAGGATCCGAGATGGCCGGTGTTCTCACCAAATGCGAGAGAGTAGCCCATGAGGGGCCAGAGGACCGTGATCACGGCCATCAGGGCAAATGTCTGCATCATGGTGCCGAGAATGTTTTTGCGCCGCACCAGGCCGCCATAGAACAGCGTCAGTCCCGGTCCGCTCATCATCAGCACCAGCGCCGCGGAGATCAGCATCCAGCCGTTATCGCCTGCGGTCTGCGCGGCGGCCACTGCTGTCTGTAGATCGGCATTCTGCTTTTCCAGCGTGGTCAGCCGCGACTCGGGCGACGCCTGAGCGGGCTGAGTGCCTGACATTCCATGCAGTTCAGGCCCGGGTCCGGCAGGTGTTTGGGCATGGAGGGGTTGGGACAGCACAAGCGTAAGCGCCGCGAAAACAGGAAGCAGGTACCAGCTGATCTTTCGCATATCACGCATAATGGTGCGGCCCCTTATAAAAAAGTCGTAAAGAACAGCCCGCAATAAGAAAAGCGGCCAGGAGTCCGCCCGTGCAGACTTGGAAAAGAAACCTTGGAGTGATTCGTTTCGTTTACTGTACACATCCTCGGCGCTTTGACAAGAGGCTTCAATATGCGTGATGTGTACGGCTAGCGGCGTCAAGCTCAATCCACCGCACGCCACCGGAACTGGGGCAAAGGACCCTCTGAACTGCTGACGCGGCGTTTAACGGTAGAATGAAAGGTGCAATGTTAACTCCTCCAGAAGAGACCTCCAGCAGCGGACGTCCGGCGGCACCGCAGGGTTCGGACCGTTACTTTTTCGGCACGCTCGATTCGTTTGGCAAGAACCAGGACAAGCTGCGCGAGGTGAACTGGGGACCCCAGCAGCCAGAGGGGGTCGTCCTGGCTTCCATGGACGCGGCGGTCAACTGGATACGCAAAAACTCGGTGTGGCCAATGACCTTCGGTCTCGCCTGCTGCGCCATCGAGATGATGAGCATGGGCGGATCGCGGTACGACATTGCCCGTTTTGGCGCGGAGGTCTTTCGCCCATCGCCGCGGCAAAGCGACCTGATGGTGGTTGCAGGCCGCGTTTCGCAGAAGATGGCACCAGTCATTCGCCGTCTCTACGAGCAGATGCCGGAGCCCAAATGGGTGATCTCAATGGGGGCGTGTGCGACCTCGGGCGGCGTCTTCAACAACTACGCGCTGCTGCAGGGAGTAAACCAGATTATCCCCGTGGATATCTATGTGCCGGGTTGCCCCCCGCGGCCGGAGCAGTTGCTGTATGCCATAACGCTCCTCCAGGAAAAAATACAGAGGGAGCGGGGCAGCACAAAAGATTCGTTGAACATCGCATGATTGCACCTGCACGGTTGCACAGCTTCCAGATTTTGTCCTGCTCCTGAACTACATTGGTTACTGTTTGGGTTCCGCCGCAGCGCAAGTTTAGCCGTGCTGATGTACACAAACCTGTAGTGCGGTACAGATTCGCTCAGGTCGGGGCAAAAATTTCTTCGCGGAGAGGAAATGCTGCTATACACTTCAATCGCAACCGTTAACAAGTGAGCCGGTGTTGCGAGAGCTCACGGTTCGTGCATAGATATTTCCGCGGAGGATAAGTCGCATGTTTTCTCAGCCGTTTCGCAAACTGGGCCGTTCGGTTCTGGCAGCGAGCGCAGTCACACTGGGCGCTGCAAGCCTGGGTGCGCAAACAACGCCAGCAGCCGCACCGCCTTCGGGCCCTAATCCGTCGCGTATCGACGTGTTTCTGGGCTACTCTTACTGGGGTGGTCACGGTCAAGTAAAGCCAGCCGGCATCAGCTATTCGTCCGTCGACATCGGTGCGATTGGTTCCGGTGCTTATTACTTCAACAAGTACGCGGGTATTGAAATTTCCGCGGCGGCCCATCCGAATGGACGGAACGACGGTCTCTTTCTCTACTCCGCCGGTCCTACTTTCCGGTTGCCAACCCAAAGCGTCACATTCTTTGGCCATGCAATGGCGGGCGGAGCCTATCTGGGAGGTCCGAACAGCGAAACGCCAGGCGCGACCTATCACGAGCCATACATGTGGGGGCCATCGTTGACCGCGGGCGGCGGCATGGACTACGATCTCCCGTTCCACAATCATGCCTTTGGCATCCGCCTCTTCCAGGCTGATTACGTGTACATTCACGAGGATTACGGCCCATACGTCGGAATTCCGACGGGTGGTGTTCTGGGTGGGCGCGCAAATGTCAGTTCCGCCCAGTTGAGCAGTGGCATTGTGATGCATTTCGGCCACATCGTTCCGCCGCCGCCCGTGACCTATGCCTGCGTTGCAAGTCCAACGTCCGCCTATGCTGGAGACCCGATTACCGTGACGGGTACGGCCACAAACCTGAATCCAAAGAAGACTCCGACCTACTCCTGGACTTCTGATGGCGGCAAGGTTAGTGGCACAAGCAACGTTGCCACAGTTGACACAACCGGACTGAATCCCGGGAACTACAACGTAAAGGGCACTGTCTCGGAAGGCGCGAAGGCTGGTCAGTTCGCGGACTGCACAGTCCCATTCGCGATCAATCCGTTGCCTGCATTATCGCTCTCCTGCTCGGCCAGCCCATCTACCGTGGCTCCAGGCGGGTCGTCGACGATCACTTCCACGGTGACTGACACATACGGTAAGCCGGTCAATTACACGTACAGCTACAGCTCGACCTCTGGCTCAGTTTCGGGTAGCGGTGCGACCGCGACTCTATCCACCACAGGCGCTGCGCCCGGAACGATCACCGTCACCTGCAACGTGATGGATGATAAGGGCCGTAACGCAACGGCAACGACTTCGGTCGGAGTAAATGCTCCGCCGCGAGTCGTCCAGCCCACAACGTCGCAGCTTTGCTCGATCACGTTTGATCGTGACAAGAAGCGTCCGAACCGGGTGGACAATGAAGCCAAGGCCTGCCTTGACGACATCGCCCTGAACCTGCAGCGCAACTCCGATGCGAAGCTCGCACTGGTGGGTAACTCCTCCTCCGCGAAGAACGCAAGCCGCCAGGCTTCTGAACGCGCGGTCAACACAAAGGCGTACCTGGTTGGTGAGAAGGGTGTTGATGCGTCCCGCATCTCGCTCTACACCGGCTCGGAGGCGGCTAACTCCGTGACCTCAACCCTGATCCCCTCTGGCGCTTCTGCTCCCAGCCTGGGCACGGCGGTGGATGAGAGCACGGTGAAGGCCCAGCCTCGCAACGCTCCGGCAGCACGTCATCGCCGCCGCAAGTAACTCCACGAAAGTCCAATGACCTGAGGGGCTGACCGGTTGGTCAGCCCCTCAGCATTGGCGGGCACACCGTAAAGCCCCATAGATGCCAGGAACCTTCTTCGGCACGGCTCTTGTGGCTGCTCTTCCGTACACTGCTGAGATGGACAAATTTGTCATTCGCGGGGGAAATCCGCTGCTCGGCACCATCAAGGTCTCCGGCGCCAAAAATTCTGCGCTGCCATGCATGGCGGCGTCGATCCTTACCGGTGATGAGGTAGTACTGGAAAATATTCCGCAGGTGCGAGACATCGAAACCGAACGCCGTCTCCTCGAAGCGATGGGTGCAAGCTGCGAATTGGGCTATGGCCGCGCCCAGCACCGAACCACGATTCAATGCGCCGTTCTGAGCGATCCAGAGGCCAAGTACGAGATCGTGAAGACCATGCGCGCTTCGTCCCTGGTACTGGGACCTTTAGTGGCCCGCACGGGCATGGCACGCGTCGCAGTGCCTGGTGGATGCGCCATTGGCGGACGTCCCATCGACCTTCACCTGAAGGGACTGGAGTCGATGGGTGCGGCCATCACACAGGAGCACGGCTACATCGAGGCACGTGCGAAGCGTCTGAGAGGCGCGCACATCCTTTTTGACAAAATCACCGTAACCGGCACAGAGGACCTCCTGATGGCGGCTGTTTTGGCGGATGGCGAAACGCTGATGGAGAACTGCGCGCAAGAGCCAGAGGTGTCAGATCTGGCGGCCATGCTTACCGGCATGGGTGCAAGGATCGAAGGAGCGGGCACATCGACCATCCGCGTCACAGGTGTTGACCGGCTGCACGGCGTGCGTCATCGCATTAACCCTGACCGTATCGAAGCAGGCACGTTTCTGATTGCGGGAGCCATCAGTGGCGGGGACTTGAACATAGATTGCTGCAATCCCGGACATCTCGCCGCAGTGATCGCCAAGCTTGAGGAGTGCGGCGTGCGCATGGATGTTGGCCGTGACAGCATCCGCGTCCGCAGCGAAGGCCACGGCAGTCTGCGCTCGACTTCCATTTCAACGGTCGAGTACCCAGGCTTTCCCACGGATATGCAAGCGCAATTCATGGCGCTGGCCACGCAGGCGGAAGGCACTTCGACCATCACGGAGAACATCTTTGAGAACCGGTTCATGCACGTGAGTGAGCTGGTTCGCATGGGTGCGAACATTCGTGTGGAGGGCCGCAGCGCGACCGTTCGCGGCCGCACACCACTACAGGGCGCGGCCGTGATGTGCAGTGACCTGCGCGCCTCCGCTTCGCTGGTGCTTGCCGCGCTGGTGGCGGACGGTGAAACCATTCTTGACCGCGTGTACCACATCGACCGCGGCTATGAACGGATCGAGGAGAAGCTCCGAGGCGTGGGTGCTCAGATTCGCCGGATGGGAGATGTCTTCGGCAACAAGCAGCAGGGAGAGCGCTCCAGCGATTTACCATGAGCTCACCCGCATCTCTCAGGAGTTTCCCATGAGTTCACGCCTTTACCACCACAGCGCCGCAGCGCTGGTTCTCTCAGGACTGTTCGCGTGTCCAGTTCATGCGCAGATCACTCCAGTGCCGGAGCGCGCGGACTGGAGTGCCGCAGCTGCCGCGTGGTGGTCGCATGTGCAGTTTTTGGCGGATGACCAGTTGGAGGGACGCAAAGCTGGCACTCCAGGCTATGAGAAGGCAGTCGCCTATGTGGAGCAACAATTCAAAGCCATTGGCCTGAAGCAGGCTGGCACGGAAGGCTATCAGCAGCCAGTCGCGCTGATCCCCACGGCTGTGGATATGGCGAAGTCGCGCGTCGTGCAGCATACCGCCGGCGGAAATGTGACCTACGATCTTGCCAAAGAAATAAACCTTTCACCCCATGTCGACGGCAGTACGCCGCTATCGGCACCGCTGGTCTTCATTGGGTATGGATTGCGCATCCCGCAGAAGCACATCGACGACCTTACCGGCACTGATCTTAGTGGTAAGATCGCGGTCTTTTACAACGCCGCTCCGGAACGGCTGCAGGGTCCGCAGCGAGCTTATGCGCGTAGCCTGGATCAGCGGTGGAAGCAACTGCATGCCGCGGGAGCTGTCGGCGTGATTTCGGTGACGCCGCCACGCGTGGTACCCGGCACGGAAAAGATGACGCCTGCGCAACAGCAGGCGGCGCAACCACAGCGGGCGCAAGGGCCGTCACTCCTATTTGCCGATCCTGATCTGGACACGCTCAAAGGCCTTCATGTCTTCGCTTCCGCCACGCCCACAGGTTTTGACAAGCTGCTTACGGGCACAGGACACACCGCACAAGAGATTAAGGCGCTGGGCGACGCAGGCAAGCCGCTCCCGCATTTTGCGATACCGGGCGCGCTCGAGGTTCAGACCATTGTCACCAAGGGCGCGGAAATCCACGCCTCGAACGTAGTCGGCCTGCTGGAGGGTTCTGACCCGCGCTTGAGCAAGGAGTATGTCGTGGTCAGCGCACACCTGGATCACCTCGGCATCGGTCGCGAGATCAACGGCGACAAGCTTTACAACGGCGCGATGGACAATGCCAGCGGCGTGGCGTCCGTTATCGAAGCGGCAAAGATTTTGGCAGCGCAGTCCCGTCCTAAACGATCGCTGCTGTTCATCGCGCTCACTGGTGAGGAACTCGGGGAACTTGGCTCGCAATACTTCGCAACGAAGCCAACCGTGGCCCGGTCGTCCATCGTTGCCGATCTGAACATGGATATGTACCTGCCCCTCTTTCCATTGCGCTTTATTGAAGTGCAGGGCATGGGCGAATCGACTTTGGGCAACGACGCTCGCGCCGTGTTTCAGCTCAACGACGTTGAGGTGCAGTACGACAAGCAGCCAGATGAAAATCGCTTCGTGCGCTCCGACCAGGTGAACTTCGTAAAGCAAGGTATTCCGGCGCTGGCCTTCAAATTCGGATGGACGCCAGACTCGCCGGAGATGAAGACGTTTAATGAATGGGTAGCCACGCGTTATCACAAGCCGAGTGACGACCTGGACCAGCCGGTGGACAAGGTCGCAGCCGCTCAGTTCACGGTCATACTCGCACAGCTGATGATCCGCGTTGCGAATGGCTCCCGGCCGGAGTGGTATCCGGAAAGTTCCTTTGCCATAGCTTCTTCGAAGTAGCACCGCCGGTACACTCAGGCGTAGTCTAAGGAACAACGAGACAGATGGGCCGCGCCGCGAAGCACCACGACCAGAGTGGCATGCACCTTGCGCACGGTGACATCCTGAGTGTCGCGGCAGCCGGCATTGCGCGTGCTCTAGGAACCGTTGCCGAACGCGACGAGACCGGCACGCATGGAGGTTCCCCATGGCGACTGCACCTGCGCTAATGAGAGTCAAGCAGTACCTTCGAACCGCATACGGCCCTGCTGCTGATTTCGTATGCGGCGACTTACAGGAGAGAACGTGGGCGCGAGAGATCACGCGCGAATGCAAACCATGGTAGCTTCATGGTTCGCGGCACGTGAAGATTTGCTTGGATTGGATACGGCTATGGAGCTACGCATGTCAGTGATTCCGGAGCGAGTTCGTATCAGCGACCGCGGTCTTCTCCTCGAAGACGCCAGATGAGCAGGTCGCGACGATTCCACCGCTCATCTGCATCGAGAGCATGTCGCCAGAGGACCGCCTCTCCCGAGTGCTCATATTGGTTGAAGATTACCGCCCCCCCCATGGGGTCGCAAAGTGTGTGGCCGATCGATCCGCAAGAGCGTCTTGCGTACACCTTCGGTCCAGACGGCCGGAAACAGGAGGAGGACCCAGTGCTGCGGGTGCCAGACAGAGAGATTGCGATGCACGTGAATCGCCGATCTGGATCGAAAGAAAAACTAAGGAGATGCATGTCCGACCAAATACTAGCGTCTGAGTTGACGCCGACACTGGCAAGCCTGCCTGGAGTAAAAGTAGCTGTGCTCGGCGCGGGCAAGATGGGCGGCATCCTGCTACAGGCTTTCCTGAAGAATAACCTGCTGTACCCGGCGCAGATCGTCGCCACGGTCGCGCATCCCGAGCGTGCCCACGCCCTGTCCACCCAATTTGGAGTAGAGGTCATAACGGACAATCTTGAGGCTGCACGCGATGCAGATGTAATCCTCCTCGGCGTAAAGCCGCTGCAGGTCCCCAGTCTGGTCGAGGAGATCCGTCCTGCGCTGACACCTACAACGCTTCTGCTATCGTTCGCCGCGTCAGTGACAACTTCGGCCATTGAACTCGCTGCCGGCCTGGATCTCGGGGTCATTCGGGCTATGCCGAATACGCCCGCTATGCTGGCCGCCGGCATCACAGCGCTTTGCCGCGGGCGTTTCGCCACCGACGAGCAGGTTACCATCGCCCAGCGTATCTTCGCGACGGTCGGGCGCACCGTTCTTGTCGATGAAAAACACATGGACGCGGTGACAGGACTCTCCGGATCTGGCCCGGCGTTCATTTACATCATTATCGAAGCGCTCGCCGAAGCTGGCGTCAACGTCGGCCTGCCCCGGGATATTGCGACGCTTCTGGCTGCGCAAACCACGTTTGGCTCGGCGCGCATGGTGCTGGAGACGGGGTACCATCCCGCATTGCTCAAGGACGCGGTGACCACCCCGGCTGGATGTACCGTGGACGGCATCCTGGAACTGGAAGAGGGTGGCCTTCGCGTGACTCTGATCAAAGCTGTTAAACGCGCAACCCAGCGCGCCCGGGAACTCGCAGCCGGATAATAGAAGTCGTGTCCACCGCCACCATTCCTGCGCCGGCTCCGGTCCGTAACAAACGCGCCCTTCGCGCTTGGGCGTGGGTCACACTCGCCTTTTTCGTGGTCGTGGTGCTTGAGGGCGCGGTCGTGCGTGCGACCTCGTCTGGTGGGGGTTGCGGAGATCGCTGGCCGCTATGCAATGGAGAACTGCTGCCGCATCATCCGCGAGTCGCGACAGTCATCGAGTTCGTGCACCGGTCACTCACCGGAGTGTCGACTGCCATGTTCGCGCTGCTGATTGTATGGACCTTTCGTGCCACTCCTTCGAGGCATCCAGCACGGCGCGCGTCTGTGGCCGCGGCCGTTCTGCTGCTCACCGAAGGCGCTTTGGGTGCCATCCTGGTGCTGGGCCACTACGTGGAGAAGAACGCTTCCGCCATGCGTGTGCTGGTGCAAGGCGTTCACTTCAGCAACACCATGCTGCTGCTTGCCGCAACAACTGTGGCGGCAGTGCTGCTCGGCAGGTCACACGCGCCCGCAATACACGGTATGCGCCAGCCCATGATGTTGGCGCTCCTTGCAACTTTACTCACGGGAGCAACAGGGTCGATTGCCGCGCTTGCAGACACGCTGTATCCCTCGCCCACGCTGAGCGCCGCCATCGCCGCTGATTTCGCGGCGAACTCGCCCTTGCTGATACGGATGCGCTGGATACACCCCGCCAGTGCTGTTCTGGTTGTTCTGTGCACGGTGTGGGTGATCGCGGTTCTCGTGAGGCGGGAGCAACGCGCATTAAGCATTGCCATGACTGCAAACCTTTCCATTCAATTGCTGGTGGGAGCGGCGGATGTACTTACGCTAGCTCCTCTTACGTTGCAAATACTGCACCTGTTCAGCGCGGATTGCTTCTGGATTACCCTTGTCGCCGTCGCAGTTCCGGTGTTCTCCGGAGGGCCAGGCGCCTCCCACTTATCGACATGAAAATGGGGTGCGGACTGTTCTCCGCACCCCTCTTGCTGAACGTGTCCCCTATTGCTTGGGCGGATTTGCGGGCGTTGTGGTCGGACTCTTGTCGCCCACGATCTTCTTGGCAAACTTCTTCGTACCACGCGCGGTCGTATCGGCCGCCACTTCCGTGCCGTGCGCCGTGTCCTTGGCCGCAACCTTCGCGCCATGGCCCGTCTTGTCGGCAACGGTCTCGGTGCCGTTTTTCGTCTTCGCCGCCGCAGTCTTCGTGCCGGACTTCGTCTTGCGATAACCCTTCTTCGTTCCCGTGCTGACCGCGTGCCCTGTATCTTTCGCGGCAGCGCTGGTCTCATGTCCAGCACTCTTCGCGTCCTGGCTGGCGGTTTGTGCCGCAAGGCTTCCCGCTGCAACCGTCAGCGCCAACACCAGTGACGCAACTCCCACTCTGTTCATAGCGTTCTCCTCGGCCGAACTCAACTCTGTCCGCACTTGATAGATTCTCAACGGGGCCAACAAGTTGGACGTTCCCGCGACATCGTGATGCCGGCCGTCTATTCACACGATGCGGGTACCATCAAAGCTGTTCGTGCCGGATTGCGCGGCACAGGTTGACTAACGATGGCGCGAAAAGCACGGCAGAGCAAACAACCGGAGTCACGTGAGCGCGGCAGCGCAGCAGGTATAAGCCAGGACCTGACGCAACACCTCTTCTTCAATCGCGACGAGTCGTGGCTGCGCTTCAACGGACGCGTGCTGGAGGAGGCGCAGGACGCTTCTAATCCGTTGCTGGAAAGGGTCAAGTTTCTCAGCATCACCGCGTCGAATCTCGACGAGTTCATCGAGGTGCGCGTCGCCACCATCCTTCAGCGGATTGAAGACGGATATCAGCAGCCTGCCGGGCAAGACGACGATGGCATGTCCGAGATGGAGCGCTTGGAGGCGCTCGCGGACCATCTCCACCGTTTCAACCGTGAGCAGTATGCCTGCTGGACACGCGCCATCATCCCCGCACTGCGGACGGAGCGCATCGAGTTGCCCCACTGGGACGAACTGGATGATGCGGAACTAGAGCACGCGAATGCCTACTACGACCGTGAGGTGGATCCGCTGCTCACGCCGGTTACTGTCGATCCGTCCCACCCGTTTCCGCGCGTCCTGAACAAGGCCCTCTGCATTGGCCTCCTGCTGCGGCGTAAGCGTGCGTCGCGTAACGATACGCCCAATGGTCTGCTTGGCGTAGTGACGGTACCCCGGTCCCTGCCCCGGGTCCTCCGCCTGCCTTCCGTTGAGAAGACGAACCGCTTTCTTTTTCTCCATGAACTCATCCAAGCACGCGTTCCGCGCATGTTTCCCGGCTATGAGGTGTTGGCACGCTCGCCCTTTCGTGTGACGCGGAACAGCAATCTCTACCTTCAGGAAGAAGAGTCACGCTCGCTGCTGGAGAGCGTGCGTGCCGAACTGCACAACCGCCGCAAAGGTGATGTGGTGCGCCTAGAGATTGAAGCCGGTGCGGACGAGGAGCTGATCGATCAACTCCGCGTCAACTTCGAACTGGATCGATGGCAAGTATTCCGCGCCGAAGAACCCATCAACCTAACGCGTGTCATGGAACTGTACAGCTGCATTGAGCGGCCTGACCTGAAATTCCCGAAGTTTACCGGGCGCGAGTTCACACCTCCGGCGGACGTCAACGGGCAGCCACTCAGCCTTTTTGATACGCTGCGGCAGACGGATATTCTGCTGCACCACCCTTTCGACTCCTTCCGCACGGTGGAACGCTTCATTGAGGCCGCAACAGAAGACGAAGCGGTTGTTTCCATCAAACAGACGCTATACCGCACCTCGCGTGATTCCCCCCTCTTCCAGGCCTTGCTGGACGCCGTGCCCACCACTGACGTGACCGTTGTGGTGGAGCTGATGGCACGCTTCGACGAGGACTCCAACATTCGTTGGGCTCGCACGCTGGAGGACGCCGGCGTGCAAGTTTTTCATGGGATCGTGGGTCTCAAGACACATGCCAAGCTGGCGCTGCTGGTACGCAAGGATCTGGATGGCGTCACACGCCGGTACGCGCATCTGGGTACTGGAAACTACAATTCGGTAACAGCGCGCTTTTATACCGATATCAGCGTGCTCGCCGCCAATGAGGCACTTACCGCAGCCGTGGAGCGCGTCTGTAACTATCTGACCGCCGATGCAGAAGAGGAGAATTTTCTGGCTTTGATGGTGGCCCCCATCACTCTTGCGGCGGATACCATCCGGCTGATTGAGCGAGAAGCAGCGCACGCCCGCGCGGGCCGCCCGGCACGCATCATTGCCAAGATGAACGCGCTGCTCGACGGTAAGACTATCCACGCGCTCTACGCGGCATCGCAGGCAGGAGTGGAGATTGACCTCATCATCCGCGGCATGTGCGCGCTTCGTCCGGGGATCCGAAGACTGAGCGAGCGCATCCGCGTCCGCTCTATCGTGGGCCGGTTTCTGGAACACAGCCGCATCTTCTGGTTTGCCAACGGCAGCTCTGACGGGAAGGACAGCAGCGAGATCTTTTGCGGGTCAGCTGACTGGATGCCACGCAACCTATACGAACGCTGCGAGGCTGTCTTCCCGGTGCTACAGCCGGACCTGAAGCACCGCTTGCGTTACGAGATTCTGGAGACGTATCTCCTGGATACCGTCAAGGCGCGTTTGCTGGAGTCCAGCGGCGACTACACACGCCCTGCACCGCACCATGCTCCCGTCGATGCTCAACGCAGGTTCATGCAGATTGCGTCCGGAGAGACGCGCGAGCGGGAACTTGCGGAGCGGCCTGTCGCGACGGTGCGCAAACCCGCGCGCAAACGGGCAGTAAAAAAATCCTCCACTGCGCAGGCTGGCTCCCGGATCGACGCGTCAGATCCTCGCAGCTGAGCGATCGAAGTCGAGCCGGGGCAGTGCCTTCCGCTAGCATGACGGTATGAGTGACTTTGGCATTGTGATTATGGCCGCGGGAAAGGGAACGCGTCTGCGCAGCGCCCGTCCCAAGGTGCTGCACCAGGTCGGCGGCAAGTCATTGCTGCTGCACGTAATCGCTGCCGCGCAGGCTGTGGTTACACCGGAGGAGATCGTCGTCATCATCGGGCATGAAGCTGGCCAGGTGATGAAGGCAACAGAGCACACGGGCGTGCAATTCGCTGTGCAAGCAGAACAGCTTGGGACGGGACACGCTTTGCAATGCGTGCGTGACTGGTACACAAGCACCGGCATGACGGCCCCTGAACATCTCCTCGTGCTTTCCGGGGATGTCCCGTTGATCCGCCCGGAGACTATCGCCGCGTTGCGTGAGACCCATCTGCGTGAACGCGCCGCAATGACCATCCTGACCGCGGTTCCACCAGACGCATATGGGTACGGCCGCGTTCTCCGCCGTGACAACGGATCAGCAGAGGTCATCGCCATTGTGGAGCAGAAGTCATTAACGCCGGAACTGCTCGCCGCTCCCGAGCGGCTGCGGGAGATCAACAGCGGGATTTATGCCTTTGCAACAGCCGAGCTGTTCGACCGGCTGGGCGCGCTCCAGAACACAAACAGCGCAGGCGAGTTCTACCTCACAGACGTCGCCGCCATGCTCGTCGCGGATGGGAAGCGCGTCGTCGCGCTCGCCGCGGATTCCGTCCATGAGGTGCTTGGGGCTAATACTATTGCGGAAATGATGCAGCTGGATGCCAGCCTGCGGGAGTCTACCGCGAAACGGCTAATGGCCGCCGGCGTCACCATCTTCCGTCCGGATACCGTGACCATTGACGCAGGTGTTACGATTGGCCCGGATACGGTCCTCGAACCATTTACGCAGGTGCTGGGCAACACAACGATTGGACCCAACTGCCGCATCCGCTCCTACTCCGTCATTGAAGACTGCACGTTAGGGGACGGCGTGCTTGTTCGTCATGGCTGCATCCTCGCTTCGTCCACCGTCGGCAGCGGTGCACAACTGGGACCGTATGCGCACCTCCGTCCTGAAAGCCAGATCGGAGCGCGGGCGCACGTGGGCAATTTTGTGGAGACAAAAAAGACTACGCTCGGCGAAGGCTCCAAGGCGAATCACCTCGCCTACCTGGGCGATGCGGTCATTGGCGCTGGCACAAACATTGGTGCGGGTGTGATCACCTGCAACTACGACGGCGTGCACAAGAATGCGACCGTCATTGGTGATGACGTTTTTGTCGGATCGGACTCCACGCTGGTTGCGCCACTCACGCTGGAGAGTGGTACCTATGTGGCTGCAGGCAGTTGCATCACGGAAGATGTCCCGTCTGGCGCGCTTGCTCTGGCGCGAGCACGCCAGGTCATCAAGGCGGGATGGGCGGCTAGAAGGCGTGCCGCACGGATCGAGACATCCAGAGGCTAGCAAGTACCCGCCGGTTCGGAACCTGACGAGGACTGCGGCGCGGATCTACTGTTTTTTATAGAAATCTGCATTTTTCTGTACAAGCTCGCAACTTCCTGACCAGTTTTGCGTCATAATAGCTGTGGGCAGTACGAACGCTCCAAAGTTTTTCGCGGACTGTGAGCAACATCCAGCCGCACCAAGTTGCGTCACTGGCCTCCCCCGTATGGACGAATTTCGTTCATACGGGCTTTTTTTGCTCGCGGTCAGACTGCCTATGCGCCGAACTGCCGGAGATGATGATCGAGATGCTTGTACATTAACTCTCCCCACTCCTCTGGGGTGAGGCGTCCAAAGAAGCTGTGCGGACACCTCGTACATCCCAGCGGGCCGGCGTCCACGAAGCGGTCAATTAAGCGGGATAGCCGCTCCCGTTCGAATGGAAAATCCCGTTGATCCTGCACCAATAGATCCGGCGTTGTAGGCGAGTTCCGGCGCATCGGTGTGTTACTGCCGAGGGCAAAGTGCTTCACAATGCGTCCCAGCAGGCGGTCAGCAAGCGTGCCGCGTGGAGGAATCCTGTCGCCTACTGCTGTTTCCAATCCGGCGGCACAGTGTGCGAGTGCCTGTGCCGGGGTCATGGTACCCCATACCCTTTCGCGATCCGGCGTGAGCTTTGCCAACCGGGTCTTTATCTCTTCCACATTCGCGAGTTGAAAGAGACTTAGCCTGCGCGAGATCTCCATGCCGGTTATCCTATACGTATGAAACGCCTGGTTCTGCTTCTGTCTCTGGTTGCTCTGACACTCGCCGCGAGCGCGCAGTGGTCCAACCCTGCTGCTGAGGTGCCGGACTACAACCCGAGCGCGCCGGTGCGGACGCTGCCGCCCATACTGCATGGAGCGCAGCTGACCGGTGTGAACTTCTCACAGCCGTACCGGGTAACGGCCTACCGCATGGCCGCGCAGGTATCAACGGTCCTGCACCAAATGCCGTGCTACTGCCGGTGCGACCGGTCAATGGGACACAACAGCCTGCACTCCTGCTTTGAGGGGCTGCACGGGGCAGAGTGTTCCACCTGCATGAAGGAAGCGGTCTTCACCTATAAGCAGACTAAGCTGGGGCGGACCCCGGCGCAGATCCGGGCGGCCATCGAACATGGCGACTGGATTCAAACGGACCTAGAACACGCGACGCTGTAGGGCGGGTCTGACCTTGAATCTGAAGTTGATAGGGGCCTGCGCAGGTGCGCAAAGGTCGCGAAGACCGATGAGGTGATTTGCAGATTACGCTAATTACGCGGTCGCGGGCCAGAGCCAAGCCGCGCCGCGTACTCCGCTCGCGTCGCCATGAACGGCTTGGCGGAGAGGCGTCTCGCACCCCTTGCCAAAGGTGTAGTTCGCGATAAGAGGCGGCAGATTGCTGTAAAGCCGGTCCAGGCGTGAAAGTCCTCCGCCAATCACAATGCAGTCGGGGTCCAGCGTGTTCATCACGTTCGAAAGTCCGCGGGCAAGCCGGTCTTCCAGCCTGCCCAGCGTTGCTTCTGCCGCAGTGTCACCGGCTTGGCTAAGCGCGACGATTTCGGGTCCGCGCAGGGCCTTGCCAGTAGCGCGTAGGTAGTCGAGTTCAAGTCCACTACCCGAGACCCATTTCTCCATGCATCCGCGCTGTCCGCAGTAGCAGTCTGGCCCGGGAAACTCATGAGGGTGTTCCATAGGCAGGGTGTTGTGTCCCCATTCCCCGCCAATGCCGTTCGGTCCGGCATGGACGCGTCCGTTGATGGCGACGCCGCCTCCGCAACCGGTGCCAAGGATGACAGCGAACACAACGGGGAAGCCGGCGCCCGCGCCGTCTGTCGCTTCAGAGACGGCCAGGCAGTTGGCGTCGTTCGCGCAGCGGACCTCCCGGTCCATGCGACGGGAGAGGTCGGCTTCCAACGGCATGCCGTTGAGCCACGTCGAGTTCGCATTTTTGACCAGGCCGGTGGAACGGACGACGGAGCCGGGGATGCCGACGCCGACGCTGCCGGTCATTCCCGCACGGGACTCCAACTGCTCCGCGACTTCAGCGATTGCTTTTACGGTGCCGAGGTAGTCCTCACGCGGCGTGCTTACGCGGATGCGCTCCAGTTCGTGGTTATCCGCGTCGAAGGCGCGTCCCTCGATTTTGGTGCCGCCGAGATCGATACCAATGCGCAGGCCGTTCATCGTCAGGCGAGTGGTTGCTTTCCCCCGGCAGCAGCGGCGTGCAACCGCAACTCCACAAGTTCACAGATGGTGTGCAGCAGGAGTTTGTGCGCTTCCTGAATGCGCGCCGTCACTCCATGCGGGACGATCATATCAACATCTGCGATGCCTGCGCTGCGTCCGCCGGAGCGGCCCAGAAAAGCGACCGTACCGACGCTTTCGCGCTTGGCTGTGTGCAGCGCGCGCAGAACGTTCTCGCTGTTGCCGCTGGTGGTGAAGGCGAAGAGCACGTCCCCAGGCTGGCCGTAGGCGCGCACCTGCCGGGCAAAGATCTCATCGAAGCTGTAATCGTTCCCGCAGGCGGTCAAGTCACCGCCATTTGCGGTGAACGAGATCGCGGGGTAGGGTCGCCGGTCCTGGTTGAAGCGAATCACGAATTCCGTGGTGAGATGCGATGCATCAGCGGCGGAGCCGCCGTTGCCGCATGCGAGCAGCTTCTTGCCGCTCAGAAGAGCGTCCGCAAGGATGTCGGCGGCGCGCTGAACTTGCGGCTCCATAGCCCGCAACGTATCGAACACTGCCTTCGCATCCGCGACGTTGGTTTCCAGGACGGAAACGCTCATACCGGCACCGGCTGCTTCTGCAGGTAATTTTGCACGTAGTCCCGGATGCCGTCCTCGAGCGTGGTGAACGGCTTGCTGTAACCTGCGGCGCGCAGCTTATCCGGCTTCGCTTCCGTAAAGTATTGATATTTACCTTGCAAATGCTCCGGCATGTCGATGTACTCGATCTGCGGCGGATGGCCCATGGCGCTGTAGACGGCCGTCACAAGGTCGCGCCAGGTGCGCGCGATGCCAGTGCCGCAGTTAAACAGGCCGCCAACGTTCTTGTTCTCAAGTAAGAAGAGCGTGACGTCGACTGCATCCTTAACGTAGATGAAGTCACGCATCTGCTCGCCGTCCTGGTAGTCCGGGCGGTGACTCTTAAAGAGCTTCACTATGCCCTTGCCATCAGCACCCACCTGGCCGTGGCTCTTGTGAACAACCGAGCGCATGTCGCCCTTGTGACCTTCATACGGTCCGTAGACGTTGAAGTATTTCAAACCGGCGATGGGGTTCGGGGCTTTACTGAAGAGGCCTTCGCGCAGCGCCCATAAGTCAAACATGTGCTTGGAGTAGCCATACATGTTCAGCGGCTGGAGTGACGGTGTCACACTGTCGACGTCATCATAGCCGCGGCTGCCGTCCCCATAGGTCGCTGCCGATGAGGCATAGACGAACCGCGCATTGTTCGCCTGCGCCCAGCAGCAGAGCGACCGCGTATAGGCATAGTTGTTGCGGAGGAGGTAATCCGCGTCCCGCTCGGTCGTGGCGGAGCAGGCACCCAGGTGAATGATGCCATCGATCTCTGGCAAGTCCGCGGTGCCGCGGCCGTGGATGCGGTGGAGGAACTCCTGTGGCGGCAGGAGGTCGTCGTACTGCAGGCCGACGAGATTCTTCCACTTTTCATCCGTACCCAATTCATCCACCAGCAAAAGTCTGGTGTGTCCGCGCCCGTTCAACTCGGCGACAGTGTTGCGACCGATAAAGCCCGCCGCACCGGTCACCACGGTCATCGTTGCCATGCCGTCATTGTAGCCGCGCAGACGTAAGAGCGTTCTTTGTCTTCAGAGAAAGAGAAACCGGCAGTCCTGATTGGCTTGCTAAACTTGAACAGCCTCATGCCCGACAAGTTCTTTCTTACGACGCCGATCTACTACGTTAACGCGCGTCCGCATATCGGGCATGCGTATACGACGGTTGCGGCCGACACGCTGGCGCGGCAAAAGCGCATCGAGGGCGCGGACACCTACTTTCTAACGGGCACAGACGAACACGGGCAAAAGATTGCCCGGTCCGCTGCCGCGGCTGGCATTGATCCGCAGCAGTTTGCGGATGAGGTTTCGGCCAGCTTCCGCACGCTGTGGCAGCGGATGGGCATCAGCTACGACCAGTACATCCGCACAACGGATGCGAAGCACAAGCGCGGCGTGCAGGAACTCTTCGCCGCGCTGTACGAGCGCGGCCACATCTACCTGGACACCTACACCGGCCAGTATTGCGTCAGCGAGGAGATGTTCGTCGAGGGTCCGCCGGGCACCATTGGTCCCGATGGTTGGCCGACCGAAACGGTAACGGAGGAGAACTTCTACTTTCGGCTGTCGGCGTTTCAGAAACCGCTGATTGACCTGATCGAATCGAACCAGCTGGCGATTCAGCCGGAGGCACGCAAGAATGAGGTTCTGAGTTTCCTGCGGGGCAACGTGTCCGGGGGCGCGGAGACGCTGTTGTCCGATACTGGGGTACGCTATGTTCCCGGCGCGGTGAAGGACTTGTCCGTTTCCCGCACGAGTTTTGATTGGGGTATTCCGGTTTCGGAGCCCGCAGCTTCGGCAACCACTCAGAAGCACGTGATCTACGTCTGGCTGGATGCGCTGGCAAACTACATGACCGCCATGGGTTACGGCGGCGATACAGAAGAAGAAGCTGAGATGTTCCAGCGGTACTGGCCTGCAGATCTGCACTTCGTGGGCAAGGAGATCGTGCGTTTCCACTGTGTGTACTGGCCCGCGTTTCTGCTGGCCGCCGGTTTGCCACTGCCGAAAACGATTGTCGCGCATGGGTGGCTCTTGTTCGAGGAGAGCAAGATGTCGAAGTCACGCGGCAACATCGTGCGGACGGAGACGATCCTGGATGCCTTCGGCAGCTTGAAGCCGGACGCTCCCAAGCCTGAGCAGGACCTGTTTGGTGCCGATGTGTTGCGCTACTTCCTGCTGCGCGAAATTCCGTTCGGGCAGGATGGGTCATTTTCCTTCGATGCACTGGTCGCACGGTACAACAGTGACCTGGCGAACGGGTACGGCAATCTGGTGAGCCGGACGCTGAATCTGATCGCACAGAACTTCGACAGCACGATACCCGACGCGCAACTGGCGATGGAATTGACTGGAGCGGCAACCGAGGCCATCAGCGGCGTGCGAGACGGCTTGAAGCAGCAGGATTTCACAGCAGCAACGCAGAGCGCGGCTGCCCTGATCGCCGCCACGGATGGTTACCTGACCGCAAACGCGCCCTGGAAGCTGGCCAAAGACCCAGCGCAACGAGGCCGGTTAGCCACAGTGCTGCGAACCGCGGCCAAGAGCATCCGCATTGTTACTGCGCTGTTGCATCCAGTGCTGCCGTACACGACGGCTCGCGTGTGGGAGCAGCTTGGACTGGGCAGCATCGAGCGTGCCGCAGCCATGGGTGAGTTGCGGGATTTGACCCGGGGCGGGTTTGCTGCCGGCACGCATCTTGGCATCATCGCGCCGGTCTTTCCGCGCGCGGACAAGGAGTTGATTGCACGCATGAACGAAGCCGAACAGAAATCGTCCCCCACGCAATCAGATCAAGCAGAGCAGAAGCTTACGCCCATCAGCGACAGCACGCCTTTGCAGCCGGAGGGATCGCCCGCAGGCGAGGCCCCACCCACGGTTGAAACATCGCAGCCCGCGAAGCCGGATACGCCGGAGATCACGATCGACGACTTCGTTAAGGTCGATCTTCGCGTGGCGCGGGTGTCGCCGCCGAGCGCATCCCGAAAGCGGACAAGCTGCTGCGCCTGGAAGTGGATCTGGGATACGAGACGCGGCAGATTCTCGCAGGTATTGCACAGTTCTATGAGCCGGAGAAGCTGATTGGACGCAAGGTGGTCATTGTCGCGAATCTTGCGCCGCGGAAACTGCGCGGCTATGAGTCGCAAGGCATGATTGTGGCGGCGTCCGTGGGCGATGGGCCACCTGCGCTTGCCAGCTTTCTTGAGGACATCGAGATCGGCGCACGGTTGCGGTAAGCTTCATCCACCTAAGCGGGTGCCCCATGTCTCGCTTTCGCGACATGGGAATCCTCCAGGCTACAACCTCATGCACATCGTCGATAGCCACGCACATATCGACTTCCCAAGCTACGCCGAAGACCTCGATGCGGTGCTGACCCGTGCATGGGAGGCGAACGTGCGGACCATCCTTGCGGGGGGTATTGGGGACGGGCCGGAGACCATGCATCGCGCGCG
>CAXUBG010000008.1:36069-37321 GCA_964249285.1 uncultured Terriglobus sp.
CCTCTGATCGTTGCCGTTGGTGAGATTGGGCTCGATTACTACCATGTTGGAAACCCGGACATTGCTGTGCAGCAGAGCGCCTTTGTGGCGCAGATGCAGATCGCTTTGGAGGTGCGCAAGCCGGTCCTGATCCACTGCCGGACGAGTGAACTGGCCACACCGCAGGCCAAGGCGCGGTTCGGCTTGGCCAATGCACAGGAGGATCTGCTGCGGCTGATCGAGGAGCACTACGTGCCGAAGGGCGGGACGGGCGTGATGCACTGCTTTTCCGGTACGGCGGATGAGGCGCGACGGGCTCTGGACCTGGGCTTCTATCTCTCTTTTGCAGGCAATGTGACCTACAGCCGTTGCGCCTCTATTCGTGAAGCCGCGCAGCTTGCCCCGGCGGACCGCATCCTGGTGGAGACGGACGCACCCTTTCTGGCTCCGCAGCCATTTCGAGGCGAGCGCAATGAGCCGGCTCGCACCCGTGTAACGGCGGACTTTGTGGCGGGACTGCGTGGCGTCACATTGGCGACTATCGCTGAGCAGACGACCGCGAACTTTCACCGGCTGTTCGGCATCTCTTCTGAGTGAGGCCGCACCTGCATTCTTGGCAAGAAAGGAACAAGTCATGGCAAACGACAACAGCTTCGACGTAGTGAGCAAAGTTGAAATCCAGGAAGTGAAGAACGCGATCGATCAGGCGAGCAAGGAAGTGAACGCGCGCTTTGATTTAAAGAACTCCAAGTCCACCATTGAACTGGAGGGATCCGACGCGATCCAGCTGGCGTCGCAGGACGAGTACACGCTAAAGGCCGTGACCGAGATTCTGCAACAGAAGCTGGTCAAGCGCGGCGTATCCCTGAAGAATGTTGAATACGAGAAGATCGAGCCAGCCTCGAACAGCTCCGTGCGCCAGAAGATCAAGCTGAAGCAGGGCATCACTGGCGACGCGGCAAAGAAGATCGTTGCCACCATCAAGGATTCCAAGAAGAAGGCGCAGGCGTCGATACAGGGCGATACGGTGCGCGTGTCAGCCAAGGACCGGGACGTGCTTCAGGAAGTGATCGCGTTGCTTCGTGGCAAAGATATGGGCGTGGAATTGCAGTTCACGAACTACCGCTCCAGCTGACCGGAACGCGGCGCACCGGCAGGCCCTGCTGATACAGTCAAACGAAAGGTGAGTCCACTGGCCATATCGACCGCGAAAGAGGTGTTCGACCTGGTCCGGGAGGATCTCGCTGCTGTTGAAGGTGAGTTTGACCAGCAG
>CAXUBG010000009.1:0-18127 GCA_964249285.1 uncultured Terriglobus sp.
TGGCACGGGTTGTTTCTTTTCGCGCACGGCGGGTGCCGTTAGTTCGCTTCGAAGCACTTGCCGCTAGCATCAGCCGCAGGCCTGCGGTGTTTCCCTTTCACGAACGGGTGGGGGTTTTCGGCCTCATGGCGTACCCGTTCCTGGGGTACATAGTCGCCTCATTCAGGGGCGGCATGTTGTCTCCGCGCTTTGTGATTCCTGTCTGTTTTGGTTTCGCCATAGCGGGAGCAGCGACGGCTTACCGCATGACCGGCCACTTACAGCGCGCTGGGGCCTTTCTGCTTTGTTTTTGCCTGGCATGGTTTTGCGCGCGGGAATCGTATGTTGGATATTGGTACGAGGAGCAGAAACAATGCCTGTATAAGGTAATTGACCATCTGCCGGAAGCGGAACATGATGCACCGGCTGGGTCACCGGTCTTGATCCCCGATCCCCTGCTCGCGCTCACATTGGAGCATTACGCGCAGCCGTCACTTCGCCGGCGGCTGGTCTTCCCTGTCGACTTCGCAGCTATCCGGCGATACCGGCATGACGACTCTCCCGAGCAGAATCTCTGGGCGGGACGTAATACGCTGTACACCCTTCCCGTTGTTACATTCGGCCCGTTTCAACATAGCGCTGGGCGGTATCTCATCATCGCTGGCGAGGGCAACTGGTTGCTCTCGGATCTTGAGGCGCACCGCTACGATGCCCCGCGCCTGCCGATCAACAGCCGTGCCGGTGCGATCGGTGGGTTCACGCCCCTCTGCCGGGGCATCCCGTCCTACTACGTCTCACACGGAGATGCCGTGGGCAGCGGACCACTTTCCGCGGAGTTTCTGCCCGTACCGTTTGACGAGTCGGTTGCCCTCCCTGATCAGCGCGCCGCGCCGTAGATGGATGACAGGTGTGAAGCTCTACTCTGGATCAACAGTGAACAGGATACGAAAAACACGACTTAGGCCATGGTGGACGGCTGCTGCGCTGGCGGCAGTTGCGTGCGCTATGTTTGCCGCTCACGTTCTGCGGTCAACTCCGGCCGTCTTGGTGGCAGTCACTATCCCGGCGAACCAAGATATCGAAGGCTTTATTTTTACCACGGGGACTGCCGTCCCAGTGGATGAGTTCCTCGCACGCGCTACAACATCCGGGACAGTGCAGAAGATCTTCGTGCACCCAGGGGAACACGTGCAGGCCGGACAGCTGCTGGTGGTGATGAAGGATCCATACGCAGAGTCCCGCGTCGCTACGGCCACCGCATCGCTTCAGACGACGCAGGTCAGCGCGGAGAATGTCTCTCACGGTGGTTCGCAGGAAGATCATATTTTTCTGGCGGGAGACAGGCGTCACGCCGAGATAGATCACGCTGACGCGGAAGACTACCTGGCCAAAATGCGAGATCTAGAGAAGGTGGGAGGGGCCTCACCAGCCGAAGTGCGCGCCGCTCAGCAGCGCCTGGATGCAGTCAACGCCACGTTGCAAACAATCCAGGACCGTGAAGCGCGCCGGTACGGTCTGAAAGATAAGGCAAGTTGGAAAGCTAGGCTCGGCGAAGCGCAACAGGCCCTGAAGGCGGAGCAGGCGAATCTCGCCAATGTAAGGATCGTCTCACCTATAGCAGGCACGGCATACCTGATCCCGGCACGTGCTTACGACTTTGTGAACCCTGGAGCGGAGTTAGTGCACGTCGCCGATCTAACGCGTCTGCAGGTTCGTGCAGACTTTGACGAGTCCGACATGGGCAAGCTGCACGAGGGAGAACCCGTGCGCATTCAGTGGGACGCCAAACCAGACCACGTCTGGCATGGCCATGTGGAGCACGCACCTATGGCAGCGATCCACATCGGCATTCGCAGTGTCGGGCAGAGTATCCTGTCGGTCGACGATGCCACGGGTGATCTGCCGCCAAACAGCACCGTTTCGATCTCTGTTTTGGTAGACGCGCGGCATCAGGTGCTCACGATCCCGAGAGAAGCGCTGCACATTGAGGGTACGGAGCGGTTTGTTTACCGGGTGCAGGAAGGACGGCTCTCCCGCACAAAGGTAGAGACCGGCTTGGTAACCCTCGATAAAGCGGAGATTACCAAGGGGCTTTCGCCTGGTGAAACGGTGGCGCTGCATGCTGCCGGAAACGAAAGCCTGATCCCTGACATGGCCGTGGAGATCCTCAGGTAACTTTTGCGATTTCCTCTTCACATCGCAGCCAGGTACTTCGGCCCCAGGGGCTTGCGCGTCACTGCCGCGCTTATGTTCAACGGCATAGGTATCTTCAGCCATGCCCAACTTTCTTTTAGCTCCGCAGTCGATCTCGCGTTGCGCAACGATCCGCGTGTGAAGCTCGCGCAGGACGATCTCCGGCGATCTATCGCACTTGCCCAGGAAATGCGCGATGTCTACATCCCGAGCGCCTCAGCAAACGGCGGAGCTGGGTATTCGCATGGCATCACTCTAACCGTTCCCACGATCTTTACGCTCGATGCGCAGTCGCTCCTCTACAGCTCGTCCCAGCGTCATTACATAAGTTCTTCGCGATGGGCGGTGGAGGCGTCTCGTACCAACTTGTTGAACGCGCGCGAGCAGGTGGAAGAAGACGTGGCGATCACCTACGTCACGCTTGACTCTATGCAGCGCTCCGAAGCGGCCGTGGAAGAGGCAGACGAGCACGCAAGGGCGCTGGCCACAATTGTCGAGAAGCGGATCGGCGCTGGCATTGAGAGCCAGATGGAATGGAAACAAGCGCGCCGGACGGCTGCGCAACTCCGGCTGCAGCTTCTACAGATGCAAGACCAACAAAGCGATTTGCAGGAGCACCTCGGGCATCTCACCGGATTGACTTCTGTGCAACTACGGACCGTGGCGGCAAGCGTCGCCGAGTTTCACGTTCCCCATTCTCTCGAGCTTGCGTCGAACCTTAAAGAAGCGTTGGGCACGGTAGCCGCAGAGGAGAATGCTCGTGCGAGGAGAGAACACGCCCGGGGCGATGCACGGAGTCTGTGGAAGCCGCAGGTAAACTTCAATGCGCAGTATGGGCGCGTGAGTCCGATCAACAGCGTGAACGATTACTACAACCTGCATGGTGAGTACAACGTGTTCTTCGCAGGCCTTTCGATCCACGTGCCTTTCCTTGACGCGGCAGCGAAGGCAAGGCAGAGGGAGGCAGACGCTGATGCGTCCCACGCGGTTCATGAACTGGAGTCGGTGCATACACGGCAGGAGGAGGAACGGCGCGGCATCCAGCACGCACTTGCCGAAGCGAGTGCCCGGATGGAACTGGCCGAACTGGATGCGGGTATCGCTGCGGATCAAATGCATCTGATGGAAACGGAGGCGCTGAAGGGCGGCAGCGGTGGCCCTGTGATGACGCCTAAAGATGTTGCGCGGTCACGCGTGTTGGAGCGGCAGAAATACGCGGAGTTTCTTGACGCGCAGTTGCAATGGCGTCGATCGCAAATCTTCTACCTGCGCCAGAGCGGAGAGCTTCAGCAGTGGATCGACGCAGCACGGAATCCCCCAACCGGCAAGCAGGTGAGCGCTGCCCAGCTTCCATATTGAACTAATACTCGCGACTGGGCTCTCGAAGCTGTACTTCAGGATATTGACTTGGCAACTGTTTCCCTTCAACCCGCACCTGTTGCGGTAAGCCGTGCGACGGAGTCACCAACGCTCCGAAATTTTGGCGTGTGGCCGTGCGCAGCACTCACCTGCGCTGCGGTATTGGTGCACGGATATCATCCATACGCTGAAGATGGCGGGATTTACCTTGCCGGCATCAAATACCTGCTGAACCCTCACCTGTACCCTTACGCTACGGACTTCGTGACCGCACACCTCTCGCTGTCCTGCTTTGCACAGCTTGTCGCAGCGCTGGTTCGGCTCACTTCGCTGGATGTCATGGGAGTGATGTTTGCACTCTATCTCTTTTCCATTCTCCTGACGCTGCTAGCGGCATGGCATGTCTGTGATTACCTCTTTTCTCCTGCGCAACGGACCTGGGCGGTCTGCCTTCTGACAGCCTCGTTATCCATCCCCGTTGCCGGCACATCGCTCATGCTGATGGACCCGTATGCGTCGGCGCGCAGTCTTGCCACCCCCTGTATCCTGTTCGCGCTCTCCTGCGCACTTCAAGCGGTCGAGAAACGAAACCAAGGATTCGAGTACATCCGAAGTGTCGTGTCGTGCGGCGGCTTCTCTGTTTGCGCTCTCCTGCTGCATCCGCTGATGGGTGGGTACGGCGTCGTGCTGCTCGTGTTCTTCGGTGTATCCGCAATACGAAACAGCAGATTGCGAACTCTGGCGGTCGCCGGTCTAAGCCTAGCCGCATTTGCGGTCTCATTCGGCCTTTCGAGGTTTGGACCCTTGGAACCAGCCGGGTATGCCGTCGTCGCGCAAACGAGAACATACTGGTTTCTTTCAGAGTGGGTCTGGTATGAATGGCTGGGGCTGCTCTTTCCTCTCGGTATTCTTGCGTGGTTCGAATTTCGGTACAGATTTTCCGCACGGGCTTTGTTGGCGCGGGCTGCTGTCCTCGCGGGCGTCTTAGGAGTTCTGCTGGCGCTGTCTTCCGCGCACGCGCATGAACGGTATTACAGTGTGCTCCGCCTGCAACCGCTGCGTATCTTTCAAATGACGTACCTCGTGATGGTCCTCTACCTGGGAGCGGCGTTGGGCTCGGTACGACGCCGCAAAGTGCTTGGCAGCGTGGTTTGCGGGATGGCGGCGCTCGCTCTTTTTGTCGCGGAGCGATCTATCTACTCGCACTCAAATCACCTGGAGACGCCCTGGGCCCAGCCAGCGAACGGCTGGGAACAGGGTTTCCTTTGGCTTCGTGAGCACACGCCCGGGGACGCCATCGTTGCACTCGACGCCGATTACATCTCTGCTCCCGGTGAAGACGCGCAAAACTTTCGCGCCATCGCTGAACGGAGCGCTCCGCCGGATTTCTCGAAGGACGGCGGCATTGCCGCAATCCGGCCTCAACTCACGGCGGAGTGGTACACCGGGGAAGCCTTGCAATCGCGATTGGACGGTCTGACCGACGAGCAGCGCAGGCAGCGCTTGGTTCCGCAAAACATTCACTGGGTTGTGCTGAGTCATGCGGCACAAACTGCTTTCTCCTGCCCGTTTCGCAATGCCTCGGTCAGCGTCTGCGAGGTGCCGCTGCTAGGTCGTTCTCCGAATCACTGAGGTGCTGCCGGTGGTTCAGAGGGCGGGGCTTCCTGCTTGCGGCCCCCGATCCCAAACATCTTCTGGAAGATGTTGCGGTGTTCTCTGGGTTGCTGGCCGGAGGTGTTGTTCTCGCCCGGTCGCGTTTCCGCAGATTGTCCGCCGCCGTTGTAACTTGTTCCGGACGTGTCGCTGCCGGTTCCGAAGAGGCGGTCCATTAGGCTGCGTCCACTATCGCCCATGTGGCTGCAGGTGCTCTGCGGCTGCGTGCCGTCCAGGAAGGCAAGGGTATAACCGGCTGGGCAGCTGTCATCCGCAAGCAGGTTACTTACCTTATCGATGCGGTACTCCGTGATGCCCGGTGGTGGCGTAAAGGCCTTCATGTCGCTGTACTGCGGCAGCTTGATGGCGCGGTTCATAAACTCCGCCCAGATCGGCGCGGCAAGTACCGCACCGGTAAGGTTAATGTTCGAATAGTCGTCGTTCCCAACCCAGACCACACAGATAAGATTGCTGCTGTAGGCGGCGAACCAGGCGTCATGGCTGGTTCCGGTCTTTCCGGCGGCAGGAGCGGTGAATCCGCGCTGTCGAACAGCATAGCCATAACCGAAATTCATGACACCTTCCAGCAGATTCGAGGTGAGAAAGGCGGCCTTGGGATCCATAACCTGCTTGCCTTCGTGCGGATAATCCGCAACAATGTCGCCGCGTTCGTTGCGCACGCTGGCCAGCAGCCACGGCGAGAGGTGCACGCCGCCATTGGCAAAGACGGTATATGCCCCGGCCATGTCGAGTGGCGTGGCGTCATATGCACCAAGCGACACAGATGGCGTGCCCTGCGCGGCACTGATGCCTGACGCTCGGGCCAGAGCCGCGACATTTTCGAAGCCCACCTTCTCTCCCAACGATATCGTTGCATTATTCAGAGATTGCGCCAGCGCAACCGCGGCGCTGACGTTGCCGTGATAATGGCCAAGGTAGTTTCGCGGCGAGTAACTTTCGCGACCGTTATCGAAAGTAAACGTGGTCGGTACATCCGACAGCTGCGTAACGGCCGTGAAAGTACCGCCTCCGGTCACGTTCCCTTCGTCGTCGGTACTTTGCCCGAGCTGCTCGCCGCGCGCCGCTCCCATCTCTGCCGTGGCATATACAAACGGCTTAAAGATAGAGCCTGTGGGCCGCTTGCTGGTGGCGTGGTCCAGTTGCGACTGGCCATAGTTGCGGCCGCCAACAAGGGCCAGCACCTGTCCCGTGTGGGGATTAAGCGCCACCAGTGCGACCTGCGGCATCGTGACCGGACCGCTTCCCTTGTGCGCGCGGCGAATCTCGTCATCCGCGTGTTGCATGCCCGCGTTGACGGCGTCTGCAGCGGCGCGCTGCAGTTCGGGATCGAGCGACGTGTAAATGCGCAACGTGCCGGAACTGACCTGATCGCCCAGCCGTTGCTGCAACTGGTCGTGCACCAGGTCGACAAAGTAGGGCGCTTCGCTGGCATCCACGTTCTGCGGCGTCAGCTTAAGCGGCTCGGCTTCCGCGCGCTCGGCGGCTTGCGGCGTCAGCGTGCCCGTCTCCACCATGGAACGCAGCACAAGGTTGCGGCGCTCCAACGCGCGCTCCGGATGGCGGAAGGGATTGAAGTAGTTAGGCCGCTGAATGATCCCGGCCAGCAGGGCACACTGACTCACGTCCAGCTGCTTCAGGTCTTTGCCAAAATACGCCTGCGCGGCCTCCCCAAAGCCGTTGATGGCAAACGACCCACGCTGTCCCAGATTGATCTGGTTGGCGTACATTTCGAAGATCTGCTGCTTGGTGAAGCGCGATTCGAGCTGCAGCGTGATGATGATCTCGATCATCTTGCGCTTCAGGTGCTTCTCTGGCGAAAGAAAGAAGCCACGCGCAAGCTGCTGCGTCAGCGTCGATCCGCCGCATACTGCATGGCGGCTGAGGATGTCCTGCACGCCGCATTTTGCCAGACGAACGAAATTCAAGCCATTATGCTCGAAGAAACGGCGGTCTTCGATGGCGGTGACCGCATTCACCATGGCTTTCGGTATCTGATCGTAGGTGACCAGCCGGCGCTTGGTACGGTTTTTGTCCTCGCTGAGGCTGGTGATGACCTGCGGCTCCAACTCATACGCTCGCAACGGTGCGCCGTTGTCCGCGCTGATGCTCTGCACTATGCCGCCAGTGGTATCGATGGTAGCGCCATCGGTAGAGTGGTACGAACCGGGACCGGGCTTGATCGAGATGGTGTCCCCGTTCAGGGTGTACGTGCCAAGCTGCGGATTGGTGTTGTACCCGGCGCGGCGCAAGTCGCGTGCAACATCGTCCGCGGACAACGTCTGGCCAGGACGCACCTCGCGCGGCGCGGCATAAACCTGAGCTGTGCTGGCGAAGAGCGGGCCGCTGCTCAGCCGCTCATCGACCACGTGCTGGTACTGGTTGTAGTAGTAGCCAAAGACAAGGGCACCGAGCAACAGGCAGCCCAGCACGGCAACAACGAGAAACGTAAGTATGCGAGGTACACGTGACTTTCGCCGGCTCCCACGAGGAGGCGCGGCGCTCCAGCCGGCCTGTGAGCGGTCGCTTCCCATTTTGAGTTTCAGCGCCATCTTCCGCTCCTCAGTCGATTCTGCCTTATTCCGTAGTTCTGAATGGAACGATCAACACAGTCGCACTTCTCTCTCCAGCCCCACACACCTGCATGGAGCAGTACGCATGTGCACCGATTTTGCAATACTACGTAAGACTTACCTCCAAGATATCGCTTGTCAGCCGATAAAGAACACAGGGGAACCATGTGCCGAACGTGACACCGCGAAGATCTCGCCAACTTCGTAATATTCCGCTCATCATTCAGTTCACGACGGTGGTTCTCTGCATCATGTGGCCTACGGTCGTCGATGCAGAGGTAAAGAACCCTCTTTCTACGCTTACGACCATCCAAGCAGTCCACACCCTTGCTCCAGATGTTGCCGCGAGGGGCTATCCGGTGCATATCAAAGGCGTGGTTACGTACTTCGATCCGTACCTGAACGACATCATCCGGCCTATCGTCTTCGTCACCGATCCCACGGGGACGATCTACGTCGCGGTTCCGGGCCACACCACTTCTCTGCCTCTCAAGGCTGGTTCGCTGGTCGATGTTCATGGCGTCAGCGGCCATGGTGATTTCGCACCCACGATTTCCAATGCTGATCTTCGGATCACCGGCGAGGGTCCGCTGCCGGCGCATCCGCCCCGCGAGTCGCTAACGCATCTGCTGACAGGCTCCGAAGATGCCAAGTGGATTGAGATGGAAGGCGTCGTCGAAGCGGTTGAGACTTCGGGCAAGAATCTCACCTTGAAACTGGCCGTTCGTGACGGAGGAATCGCAGCAACGACCATCAAACGCGCCGGTGTGGACTACGCGAGCCTAATTGATGCGCGCGTGCGCATTCACGGTATTGGCGGGTCACTCTTCAACAAGCACAGCCAGATCATCGGTGCAAACCTGTTCTTTCCAGGGCTGGAGACCGTCTCCATCGTGGAGAAAGCTCCACAGCAGCCCTTCAAGCTTCCGGTGAGCGCGATCAGCAGTCTGATGACCTATTTTCCTGGCCAGATTTTCTTCCATCGCACCCATGTGCGCGGCACGGTTACGCTGTTCTGGCCTGGCCGCCTGCTATGTGTTCGCGATAGCAGCGCGTCTGTCTGCGCTGGGACGGAGCAGACGACTCCTTTGCAGGCCGGTCAACAAGTCGATCTTCTGGGATTTCCGCAACTCGGCAGTGTCACGCCCACACTGCGCAACGCGGTGTATCAAGCATCCAGCGCCGCCGGAATAGGACTTTCGTCTAGTCCGATTGATGCGTTGCAGGCGCTTTCTGGTAATCGTGATTCTCAACTGGTGCAGATGGAGGGCACGTTGATTGCCCATGATCGTGCGGCCAGAGACACCACCATCGTTCTGTCCTCCGCAAATCGAAACTTCACGGCCATCCTGCCACAGTCGGTCGATGGTCAGCGGATCGCGGCGCTCCCGGAAAGCAGCAAAGTGCGTCTGACCGGCATCTGCCTGGACCAGGCCAATACTGGTGTTTTCACGCATCACGATGGCTATGCCGTCGTCGAGCAGTTCCAGATTCTTCTGCGCTCCGCAGACGATGTGATCGTGCTTCAGAAGCCTTCCTGGTGGAACACCAAGCACACGCTTTGGGTGCTCGCATGTGCGCTGGGTGTCACTCTTGGCATCCTTGCATGGGTCATTTACCTGCAACGACGTGTGCGCAAGCAAGCGGCACTACTGCACCATCAGGCAACGCACGATGTCCTTACCGGCGTGTGGAATCGCAGGGCCCTTCTTGATTTGCTGCGATGTGAGTTTGAGAAGGCTTTGCGTGCGGGACACTGCATCGTGATCCTTATGCTGGATGCGGACCGCTTCAAGTCCATCAACGACCAGCACGGCCACCTTGCAGGCGATGCTGTCCTGCGTGAACTCGCTTCACGCATTCAGCAAGTGATTCGCTCCAATGACCTGGTTGGCCGCTATGGCGGCGAAGAATTCCTGATCGCAATTGTCGGGTGTGCGGAAAGAGACGCTGAAAATTGGGCCGAGCGTGTCCGAGCGGTGGTGGCGCATTCACCCATGATGGCCGAAGGTTCGCTGCTCGCCGTTACCGTCAGCATCGGTGCCGCGGTTCTTGATCCAAAGCGAGGCACCCCGCGCGATGCGCTGGCTGCAGCCGACTCCGCGATGTACGAAGCGAAGCAAGCCGGAAGAAACCGTGTTGCCGTGGGTCAGGTGCGGCCTTCCATTCCGGCGACGGGAAGACACGTGATCCTCTCACCCATGCCTTCGCAATCGCGGCTGGTAGTGCAGACGTGAAGTCGTGGGACCCGCTTGCGTGTGGGTTCCGTTACCGGAGGATCAGGTTTTGGAGCGCGGCAACAACGTTGTCCGTCATCAGCTCCTGTGTGGTGCCCTGCAGGCGGTCTACCAATTCGACGTAGCCGTCGGCGAGGCGCTTGCCGACTGTGATGCGGTAGGGCACACCGGTCAGGTCGGCATCCTTGAACTTGACACCTGCGCTGCCATCGCGGTCATCCAGCAGCACGTCGAATCCGGCGCGCTCCAGGTCAGCGGCGATCGTTTCGCCTGCTTCGGCCAGCGTGGCGTCGGTCTGCTTGGTCACGGTGACCACGACCTCATACGGCGCGACGGACGCAGGCAGCGCGTAGCTCCACTCGCCGCGATCGTTCTTCCCGGCTTTCGCGGCGGACTGCTCGATAGCAGCGGTCAGGATGCGTTCGATTCCGATGCCGTACGACCCCATGATCGGCGTCGTCTCCTTGCCGTTACGGTCCAGCACGCGCGCGCCCATGCTCTCCGAGTACTTATAGCCCAGCTTGAAGATGTGACCGATCTCGACTGCTTTGCCAAGGCGCAGCGGCTGACCGCTGACGGGGTCCGGCTCGCCCGCGTTCACATTGCGAATGTCAGCGGCAACCGTCCACTGGAAGTCGCGGCCCGGTGTCACGTTGCGGTAGTGATGGTCCACTTTGTTCGCTCCGGCAACGAGGTTTTTGCGGCCGAGCAGGCCTTCGTTTATCACAACGATAGTTCGTAGACCCTCCTTCGGTTCGGCACGGAGAACACCCTCAATCGTGTGTATGGAAAAAGTGAGCCTTAAGTCTTCCAATGCATCAGCAGACATGACTTGAGAGATACCGATAGGACCAAGATATCCAGCAGGTCCGCCGATATGAATACTCAGCTCCTCCGGTAACATCGGCCGTAGCTCAGCTGTACCAGCAACTGCATTTAGTTTCGTGTCGTTGACCTGATGATCACCTCGCAAGAAGGCCACTACTGGACGAAGTGGTTGTGCTTCAATCGCTTTGGACAAACCTTCTACAAGCGGCGGTGGAGCGGGAGTGCCCATGTAGGCGACGCACTTAATATCTTGCGAAGGCTGTATGCCGAAGAACTCCGTCACATCCGCAATGGCCGCTTTCCCGGGCGTATGCACCAGTTCAGGTAAGCCGGTACCGGTCGGTTCAAGATCTACTACCGGCTCTAACTTGCTCGTCGCCTTCTCGATATTCGCGGCGTAGACGACTTTGCCGTTTTCATCACGGGCGGAAGCAATCACATCTTCACCGGCCTCGGTATAAACCATGAACTCCTGCGACTGCGATCCGCCCATCGCCCCCGAATCCGCGTCAACAGCGACGAACTCCAGGCCGCAACGATTGAAGATGCGGCGGTAGACAGCGTCATGCTTGTTGTAGCTCTCATCCAGACCGGCGGGGTCGATGTCGAAGCTGTAGGAATCTTTCATAGTGAATTGGCGCACCCGCAACAGCCCGCTCTTGGGGCGCGGCTCGTCGCGAAACTTGGTCTGGATCTGGTACCAGATCTGCGGCAGCTGCTTGTAGCTGCGCATCTCGTTCCGGGCGATGGAGGTCATGACCTCCTCATGCGTCATGCCAAGGGCGAGGTCCGCGCCCTTACGATCCTGCAGACGAAACATGTTGGCACCCATGCCGGTCCAGCGGCCGCTTTCCTCCCAGACTTCCTTCGGGTGAATGGCAGGGAGGAAGAACTCCTGGCCGATGGTGTCCATCTCCTCGCGCACGATGCTGATGATCTTGTTCAAGGAGCGGAACCCCAGCGGCAGGTAGCTGTAGATGCCCGCGCCCAGCTGGCGAATGTAGCCCGCGCGCAACAGGAGTTGGTGGCTTGCGACTTCTGCGTCGGCGGGTGCCTCGCGCAGTGTGGGAATGAAGAGTTTGGACCAGCGATGCATGGAAGGTTCGTGTGTGCTTTCCGTGCCGTCCGGCTGGCCGGCACCGTGTCCCATTCTACCCATCGCGCCGCAATCCACCCCGTCGTGGCTGGCCGAACGTCCTTGCGCGAGCATCACATGTCTGTGGGCGTTGCCGCGGATGGCCTTCCCCCTACCGGGCAGCAAAATCGCGCAACCGCAGTCCAACGCCACACATCTGCTCTGCTAGAGGGGTCTCTCAAATCATGCGAAATGTTGTCGTGGGTGGAATCATCGTTCTGGTCGTTTCGCTGATGGTCTGGAGCGGCGTGCACAACCTGCACGCTCGCCGCGCGGCTGAGGCTCGGGCGCGCACGCAGCAGATGACCATCGGCGTGGACAAAGCAGGAGCGACAGCGACAGCCAGCGGCGGTGACGCCGGCGCGGACCTGCGCGGCAAGCCCGCCGCCATCTTCACGCTGACTAGCAGCAGCGGCAAGCGCGTCTCCCTTGCCGACCTGAAGGGCAAGCCGGTGCTGCTCAACTTCTGGGCCACATGGTGCACCCCCTGCAAGGTAGAGATGCCATGGTTTGAGGAATTTCAGAAGAAGTATGCCGCGCAAGGCCTGCAGGTCGTCGGAATCGACGAAGACGACGACGCGCAGTCCGCCGAGGTAAAAGATCAGATTAAAACGACGCTGGAGCGGACCGGTGTGGATTACACGATCCTCATGAGCGATAAGAAAGTCAGCGACGCGTATGGTGGCCTGGACGTGCTGCCGGCCACGTTCTACATCGACCGCACCGGCAAAATCGTCGCCCAGGCAATAGGCCTGGCCAGCAAGGACGAGGCCGAAGGCAACGTTCAGAAAATCGTTGCAGGGAGCTAACATGGCGCGCCGCTTTTCGGGTTTTCTTACGTCGCTCGTTGCCGGATTCGGATTGATCGCCGCTGTAAGCCTTGGGTTGCGGCTGATGGGCCGGCAGGTACGTTCGTCGGAGATGGACACCGCAGGTGCCCAGACGCTCTCGGACACACCTGTAAAAGGCAAAGCACACGTCATCTTCATCAGCGATGCGCAGAGTGTCGCGGCAAATAAGCCGGCGGCGCTGTCCCTTCGCTTTCGCGTGGACCCGGGCTTTCACATCAACTCACACACACCGAAGAGCGACATGCTAATCCCAACGAAGCTGCTGGTCGAAGACCTGAACGGCGCGGAAATCAGCGATGTAATCTTTCCAACCGGCACGCCCTACAGTTTTGCTTTTGAACCGAAGACCAAGCTGGACGTCTATACCGGTGACGTGACTCTGACCGCCCTCGTCCAGGCTAAGCCGGGCACCTACATGCTGAAGGCCGCACTGCACTACCAGGCCTGCGACCAGGCCGCCTGCTATCCGCCAAAAACACTCACCGTCGAGCAGTCTTTCACCGCGAAATAGCTGGCGCGAAGCGTAGTCGACGACCGCGCGCTCTCGTGTGCAGTAAAGTCGTAGCGTGCCTATCGCAACGGAAACCGCCGCACTGGAGCGCATCTACCGGCGCGTGTCAATGCGTGTGGCACCGCCGCTGATCCTGCTCTACTTCGTTGCGTTCCTGGATCGCGTCAACATCGGCTTCGCGGCGCTGACGATGAATCGCGATCTCGGCATCAGCGACCAGGTGTACGGCTTCGCCGCTGGCATCTTCTTTGTGGGTTACCTGCTGCTGGCCATTCCCAGTAACGTGATGCTGGTGCGGGTGGGGGCACTGCGCTGGATAGGCGTGCTGATGGTGTCGTGGGGCGTCGTCTCCGGTGCGATGGCGTTTGTGCACGGCCCCCGCGCGTACATTACCTTGCGGTTTCTACTGGGTGCGGCGGAGTCCGGCTTCTTTCCCGGCATCGTCTACTATCTGACACGATGGCTGCCCGGGAACGCACGCGCCGGCATTCTGGGCCTGTTTTACTTCGCGGTGCCGCTGTCGAATGTCGTCGGGTCGCCTATCTCGGCCGCGCTGTTGCGTATGAGCGGGTGGCACGGCCTGACGGGCTGGCAATGGCTGTTCCTCTTGGAGGCGCTCCCCGCCATTCTGCTCGGCCTTGCCGTGCCCTGGATCATGTCGCCCGGCGTTGAATCGGCCACGTGGTTGACGGTGCACGAGCGAATCACGCTTGTGCAGGCGATGACCTCCGAAGCTTCGCTGACATCCTCAAGCGCCCGCATGCCGCGGCTCAGCCTGCTTGCGGCGCCAGCGATCGCGTACCTGACAATTTCCATGGGCCTCTACGAACTCGGTTTCTGGACACCGCGCCTGATCGCCAGCCATGGCATCGGCCTGCGTTCGCTGGGGTGGCTGACCGCTGTGCCGTACGCGGTCGGTGGCGTGGGCATGCTACTGTGGAGCCGACTTTCAGACCGTCTCGAGGAGCGGCGCTGGACTCTGTTTGTGTCGTGGTGCATGGCGGGAGCTGGCTTCCTGCTGGCGGCGTTCGCCTCCTCGACGAGTTTCCTATTAGTCGCGCTGTCGCTTGCGGCATTTGGCGTTTTTGCCACGCTGCCGGTGTTCTGGGCGGCATGCAGCCAACGCCTGCCCGTTGCGGGTGCGGCGTTGGGCATTGCTGCTATCAATTCAGTGGGCAATCTGGGCGGATTCGCCGGGCCCTACGCAACGGGATGGCTGCTGGCCCGCACCCATAGCTACTCCGCAGGACTGATCGCGTCAGCTGCGGCCATCTTCATGGGCGCCGCTCTGGAGGCAACCACTTTCGTTGAAGATCCAAACGGGCGCGCCCGGTGAGCGAAAGCTTGCGGGGCGCGGCGCGTGCCATTTTTGCAGCGGCGATGCAGGCCGTGGACGTCCGCGCCGCCGTGCGGCGGCATATAGCCGTACGCGACGGTGTCTTGCAGGTAGCCTCGCAGCGCATCGCGCTGGCAAGCATTGATGAAGTCCTGATCGTCTCCATGGGTAAGGCAGCGCTACCCATGGTGGAAGCCGCAGCCGCGTCATTGGACGGAGTGCGGTGTAGTGCTGTCGTCATTGCGCCACTGGAGACGCTCCCCAGCGGTGCACGCGTGGACGGCAGGCACATGCACATTCGCTTTCTCCCGGGAGACCATCCGGCACCTACGGCGAATTCGTTGCAGGCGGCGAGGACTGTTCTTGAGCTTTTAAGCCGCGCTACGGAGCGTACCGCCGTGCTTTTCCTCATCAGCGGTGGCGCGTCCGCGATGGTAGAGCAGCCTTTGAGTCCGGCCATAACACTGGACGATCTCGCGGACTTCTCACGCGCTCTAGTTGGCTCCGGCATGAACATCATTGCGATGAATACCCTGCGCAAGCACCTGTCCGCTGTGAAGGGCGGCAGGCTAGCTCAGACGGCTGCGGCAGCAGCCATGCAGTGCACGCTGCTCATCTCCGATGTGCCCGCGATGTCACCCGGTGCTATCGGATCTGGCCCTTCACTTCCTGACACCAGCACGGTGACAGAAACGAGACGATATCTGCGGCAACTACAGCAGGTACACACCATTCCCTCCAGCGTTGAGCAGTGGTTCCTCTCGCCCTATTTACCCGAAACACCAAAACCCGGTGATGCTGCTTTCACACGTGCCGCTTTTCAGGTCATCCTCTCCGCAGAGGACTTCGCGGCTGCCGCATTGGAGGCTGCGGCAGCATTAGACTTTCGTGCTGTTATCGATAACGATTGCGATGATTGGGAGTACCGCCACACCGCCAGACACCTGCTGGACCGCAGGGAGGCGCTGGCGATCCGCGATCGCCGCACCTGTCTCGTTTCCGTGGGTGAAGTGACGGTTCACGTTCCGTCCCAGCCGGGAGAAGGTGGACGGAATCAACACTTCGCGCTATGGTGCGCCACAGAATTGGCGCGCCGCGGACAGTCTGCCACAGTTCTCAGTGCTGGGTCCGACGGAGTGGATGGGCATAGCAGCGCCGCCGGTGCGGTCTGTGACGAAACGACGGTGCTGCGCGCAGCAGGTCTTGGCCTGGATGTCAACGCGGCGCTTGCGACCTTTGACTCTGCCCCGCTGCTCCGTTGCACGGGCGATTCTATCCACACAGGTCCGACGGGCAATAATCTGCGCGACTTGCGACTGCTGCTGACAGAGTAACGGTTCGGCCTACAACAGAAAGGGCAGCCATATGGCTGCCCTTTCTACACGCCGTTGATGCAGGTTTTACGCCGGTGAGGGGCGTCCCTCTCCAAAACCGGGCGCGCGTCCAGCATCGGGCTTGAGCACCTTCTGCGTGTCGGACGGGCCAGGCTCGGCGTGCGCCAGCGAGGAGCGCACCGGCGGCAGGTCCTTGCCCTCGATAATCAGCTTGATCTCCTCAGAGTCCAACGTCTCACGTTCCAGCAGCAGTTGGCTCATACGATGCATGATGTCGTGGTGTGCATCCAGGATCGAATAGGCCGAGGTGTAGCCATCATGAACGAACTTCTTGACTTCAGCATCAATGGCCTCGGCGGTGGAGTCAGAAAAATCACGATGCTGCTGGATTTCCCGGCCCAGGAAGATCTCTCCGCCCTCCTTCTTGCCATAGGTCATCGGGCCCATCTTGCTCATCCCATACTCGCAAACCATGCGGCGAGCGAGTTCGGTAGCGCGCTCGATGTCATTGCCCGCGCCGGTCGTCATCTGCTTCAGGAATATCTCTTCCGCACAGCGTCCGCCCATGAAGATGGCAAGCTGCGATTCGAGATAGTCGCGGGTAACAGTATGCTTGTCCTCCTGCGGCAGATGCATCGTGACGCCCAGCGCCATGCCGCGCGGGATGATTGTCACCTTGTGCAATGGGTCGGAGTGGTCACGCATCGCCGCGACCAGAACGTGTCCGGCTTCGTGGTACGCCGTCACCTTCTTCTCCTCGTCGGAGAGCAACATGCTCTTCCGCTCCGCGCCCATCAGGACCTTGTCCTTCGCGATCTCGAAGTCGTACATGTGTACGGCCTTACGATTAAAGCGTGCGGCAGTCAACGCAGCCTCGTTGACCATGTTGGCAAGATCGGCACCGCTGAAGCCGGGTGTTCCACGCGCAAGGATGTTCAGGTTGACATCCTCGGCCATCGGAACCTTTTTTGCGTGAACCTTAAGAACTTCCTCGCGGCCCCGGATATCAGGGCGGTCGACGATCACACGGCGGTCAAAGCGGCCTGGCCGGAGCAGCGCTGGATCGAGAACGTCGGGCCTGTTTGTTGCGGCAATCAGGATCACGCCTTCATTGGATTCAAAGCCGTCCATCTCAACCAGCAGCTGGTTCAAAGTTTGCTCGCGCTCGTCGTGACCACCGCCAAGACCCGCCCCGCGGTGACGTCCAACGGCGTCGATTTCATCAATGAAGATGATGCAGGGCGCATTCTTCTTACCCTGTTCAAAGAGGTCACGCACGCGGCTTGCGCCGACGCCGACAAACATCTCCACAAAGTCCGAACCGGAGATGGAAAAGAACGGCACGTTTGCCTCGCCAGCAACAGCACGGGCCAGCAGGGTCTTGCCAGTTCCGGGAGGCCCTACGAGCAGCACGCCTTTGGGAATACGCCCGCCTAACTTCTGGAACTTCTGCGCCTCGCGCAGGAACTCGATGATCTCCTTCAGCTCTTCCTTCGCTTCGTCAACGCCAGCTACATCTTTAAACGTAACCTTCTTCTGCTGCAGACTCAGAAGGCGCGCGCGGCTCTTGCCGAAGCTCAGGGCTTTGTTTCCACCAGACTGCATCTGCCGGAGAAAGAACAGGAACACCCCAAGGATTAGCAGCATAGGGAGGAAATTGATCAGCGCTGTGAGCCAGAAGTTATTGCTCTGATCCTTGATGGTGATGTTGACGCCCTTATCGTGCAGCGTCTTGTAAAGATCTGGATAATTGGCCGGAATGGTCGTGTGGAACGACTCTTTGCTGTCACGGAAGTGGCCCGTCACGTCCGTGCCGTTTACGGTCACATCCGCAATTTTGCCCTTGTCGGCATAGTCCTGCATCTGCGACAGGCTGATGGCTGTGTCGTGGCCCCCGCCGGCGCTGCGCATAACAAACTGCCAGACAGAAATCAGGCATGCGATCATAAGCACCCAGATCAGGATTGTTTTTACTGTGGAGTTCAACGTCAGGTACCCCTTCTCTCTCGGCCACGGCGCGGCGGAAGGTTCTCCTGCCGCGACCAGCTTCCCAACCTTTGCAGCCTCACTGGATTAGACGTTCAGCAGAGGCAGTACGGTGCAGGAGCGCATCTGCGCAC
>CAXUBG010000009.1:18137-35604 GCA_964249285.1 uncultured Terriglobus sp.
CTTCTCTCTTGGCCACGGTGCGGCAGAAGGTTCACTGCCGCGGCAGCATCTTGCCTCTGTCGCTTCACTAAATTAGACGTTCAGCGATGCAGGACGGTGCAGAGGCGCGGAGGCGCACTCACGCAGCGTCTTTTGCGTTATCGGAACGATCATACTCCCGGATAGGCAAATGAATAGCCGTACCCGTTATTTTGTCGCGTTCTGCTGCAACGGTTGTACTACGGCGGGAAGCCGAACGAGACGCAACTCGCGCAGTGAGCGCTCCGCGCGCAAGCCGCCCGGAAGATCCACCCTGCTATTAGGCTTTGTGGGCACCGTAGGATCGGGCAGCGCATCCGGCGGCGCCAGCTCTGCAAATAGCAGGATTCGTCCCGTCTCGGCTGCGTTGAGCCGCGCTCCCAGCCGGATCGCGGCAGCACGCAACAGGCGGCGGCGCGTGGGCAAATCCAACGAACGCAGCCGCTCCAGTTCGAAAGCAATCGCCTGCTCACGCAGACCAGTGCCTACAGCCCTGCCACCGCCACGCACCGGCTTACCTGGCAACGCTAACTGCCGCAGCAAGTGTTCCGTTTCCACTTGCCAACGCGCCTCCTCCTCGCGTGCCAGTTGCGCGGTATGCGCCAGCGTGGCATCGATCGCCGGGTTAAATCCGCGTAGCAGCGGCATCAGCGTGGAACGAATGCGATTGCGCGTGTACACCTGCGACTGATTGCTGCTGTCCTCGCGCCAGTACTGCCCGCGTGCGGTGAGAAATGCGACAACCTGCTGCCGGGATACCCCCAACAACGGTCGGATGATGCGCCCGCGCTCCCTTTCCAGCACGGGCCAGATGCCGCCCAAACCCTCCGTCCATGCGCCGCGCAGCAACTTTATCATGACAGTCTCAGCCTGATCGTCTTCGGTGTGCGCCGTGGCGATAGAGGTAGCTGTTCCATTAACCAGGAGGCGGTCGAAGAAGGCGAGACGAGCGTTGCGCGCAGCCTCTTCCAGCGTCTCGCCCTCTGCTGCCGCAGACTGTGGCACGTCCACGTCTTCCACAAACAACGGCACATCGAGCTTCGCGCAGAATCTGGTTAGAAATTGCACATCTTCGTCAGCCTCGACGCCCCGAATGCCGTGGTGGAGGTGTGCCGCAGACAGACCGATGCCCAACCCCGCGGCTTGCTCATGCAAGCTCAACAGCAGCGCCGTCGAATCCGCTCCACCGGATACAGCCACGCACACCCGCTCCCCCGGCCGCAGAAGCGACCGGTTGACGGTCAGGCTGGCAAGCGCTGGCATCTTCCTATCGTAGGCGAGAAAGGGAACACCTTAGTCCGGAAGTAGCGGACGTCCCTGCATGGCCTGTGCAAACATCCACCACACACCAACCAGGTACGCTCCCGCAAAGAGCCATGTCCCTAGCACTTGCTGATACTGGCGCAGCCGCGTGCTCGCCAGCAGAAGACCCCCGATGGGCATCGCCTGCAACGCGTGCAGCGCAAAGAAGTGCGCTACGCGTAGGTCGCCATGCCCGCGGCTCCAATCCACAAAGGGCAAACCGCCCAGCCCATCATTGGCACCGATGGTATGGCCGCCATGCTGCACCATCAGGAAGCCCTCGACGCTGCCCAGCAGCAGCGTCAACAATCCGAGTCGCACACCCCACGTCACCGCATCCGGCGTCCGGACGTGCGCCGCGCACCAGAGGATCAGCAGCCACGCAACCAGCACCGTGTTGACCACGATGAAGATGCCCATCAAGCCGAAAAGCACGCCATTCAGTAGGCTGGTGTAGTTCATGTGCGAGCGCACACCACGCGCCGCCTGCAGCGCAATGACCGTGTTCTCGACTGTCATCGCTGCCGCAAAGCCGGAACTCAGCCCTGCGCGGGAGCGAGGTAGTCCGGCACCGTCACTCTGGGACCTGTGCCATCGCAAGCCGTACAGCATCAGCGTCATGCTCAAGAGATACAGTGTGACTGAAATCTCAAATTTCATCGGCTTGACCCAGGGATTCAGACCCAGGATCACCCGATGGTCAAATGGCATGGCCAGCAAACCAACCATCAGCAGGATCAGCTGCCAGCCGAGCGCCAGCCGCATCGGCCGGTTCGACAGAAGCGCAACCCGCAGTACGCCCCACCCTTGCCGCAGGTTATTCAATACCCGCACACTTGCTTCGTCATCGTCAGCACCAATGCCCCGTCGCAGCACCAGCTTCAGCAGTAGATATAGCGCAAGTCCAGCTGGTCCGAAGAGAAACGTAAGCACCTGGCAGGGCAGCAGTATCCACCGCGAGATGCGGAGCCGCAGACCGTCGCGCGTCTCCCATGCCCCAATGAACAGATCGAAGGCAAGGTAGTGAATCCAGCCCGCCAGCAGCGCCCATGGCGATGAAAACAACGCTGCCACCTGATCGATCGAGCTGAAGCCGCTGCCCGGCGGCGGCTTGTGCGCGGTCAGGAGGTACACGTACAGCACGGCAATCAGCAACGGCCAGACAAACGTGACGATGCGCTGCGTCCACCGCCAGCGCGGTGCAATCAACAAAACCAGCCAGCACGGCAGAACCAGATTGCCAGCCGCACGGAACAGGACGCCGGGAGCCATGCACCACTCTATCGCGACTGCTGTGCGTACTGGAAGCCTCGCCAGCTCACACGCCGGTATGGCGAACGGGTCGCGGTACTGTAATGCAATGCCTCAAATCCGCCGCGCCACCACAAACGACGCCGCCCTGATTACCGCGCATCGTCATAGCATGTTTACGGACAACGAATTCAGCCCCGAATCAACGCTCGACGCGATGGACGTGAACTTTGAACCGTGGGTGCGCGAACGGCTTGCCGATAGCCGCTATGTCGGTCTGCTCCTGGAAGAAAACGGTGCAGTCCTGGCCGGTGCGGGTGTCTTCTTTGCCGACTTCCCTCCACATTACCGTCATGCCGAACCTGGACGCGCCTATCTGCTTAACTTCTGGACGGCCATGGAAGCGCGCGGCCGCGGTTACGCAAAGCAACTCGTGACTGCGTGCATTGAGGAGTGCCGGATGCGCGGCAGCAACGTCATTGTCCTGCACGCATCCCCGTTCGGCCGGCCCATCTACGAAAAATTAGGCTTCACGCAAACCAACGAAATGATGCTGACCTTGACGGGTTCCAAGACCGGGTAACGTCCAGCAACGCAAGGCCCCCGCCGCGTGCATAAGGTATGCTCACCAGCCACGCCTCTTCGCACGTTGCGTAAACCCACACGTCGCTGCGGACGCTCTTAGGCGTTCCGGTCGCGCAAATAGAACTCCGCCAGCTTGAGGTCCCCAGCTTGCGTGATCTTCAGATTCGCCGGCGACCCCATCACCACGGCCACCGGCAGCCCGGCGCGCTCCAGCAAGCTGGCCTCATCCGTAGCCGCGAACCCCTCCGCCTCCGCTTCATCAAACGCGCGGAGCAGGTCCGCGTAGCGCGCCCCCTGCGGTGTCTGCGCCTGCACAATCCGCTCGCGCGGAATCGTCGCGGTAATGATCGCGCCGTCCGCAGTCCGGTCGACCTGCTTGATGGTGTCGATGGCCGGAATGCCAGCAATCGCGGCGCCATGCTTTACGATCGCCTCTATCGTTCGCTCAATGGTCCCAGCATCGATCAGCGGTCGCACCGCGTCATGCACCAGCACGATGTCCTCCGGCGCAGCCTCGAGCGAACGCAGCGCGGCGGCCACCGAATCCTGCCGCGTCTCCCCACCGGTGACCACACCTACCTTGTCCGTCAGGCGGAACTGCGCCAACTGCTCGTCCACATGGTGCCGCTCGGCATCGCGCACCGCTAAGGTCACGGAGCGGACACCGGACTTCTCCACGAAGGCCCGAACGCTGTGGATGAGGATCGGCACGCCGCCAAGTGACAGAAACTGCTTGGCACTGACACCAGGCATCGCCATACGCGTGCCCAGCCCAGCAGCGGGAAGAATTGCGTGAACCACCATCGAGTGTGAAGTATAGCGGGTGCAGACAGAGAAATGCGGCGCGGCGCATTTATGCTGAAACAACAGCACTCGCCGCTAAGTACGGCAGAAGCAGGCACGCATTGGGCATGAGGATTGGCTATGGTTTTGACTCGCACGTGTTCAAGCCAGACGTCCCTCTTGTAATCGGCGGCATGAAGATTCAACACAGCGAGGGCCTGGCCGGCCACTCCGACGGCGATCTCCTGCTGCACGCCATCACCGACGCCCTGCTGGGCGCGGTCAGCGCGGGCGATATTGGAACCTTTTTTCCGCCCAGCGATATGCGCTGGAAGGACGCGGACTCAACGATCTTCCTGGAAACCGCGCTGGAGGAAGTTGCCACCGCCGGGTACCGCATCGTTAACATGGACTGCGTCCTGATCCTGATGCGTCCAAAGATCGTGCCGATTGCGGGCGAGATGCGCGCGCGCGTTGCCGACCTCTTGCATATCCCGGAACGTGATGTCAGCATCAAGGCCAAAACGCCCGAAGGCCTGAACCATGAAGGCACAGCCGTCGCCCACGTAACGGTCCTGATCGAGAGTCTCCCGGAGCCTGGAGAACAGCGCGCGATGACAGCGGAAGCGGAAGATCCGGAAGGCGTTGATGTGGTCGTGCGCACCCTCATCGGTGGAGAAGAGCCATACAGCACGCGCCGCCTCGGTCGCAAACCCGCCTTCGACACCGAAGACCTGACCTAGACGCGAACAAAACACTATGGCGCGATGCGCTGCGTGCTGTAGAGTGGCTACCATACCCGGAGGCCACCTTCAGCTATGTACCAGCAACCCGATCAAGCGCAGATTACACACATGATGGCCGCTTTCCTGCCATTCATTGGCCTCGCCATCATTTTTGGATGGGCCATCATCATTATCCCGTTCTGGCAGATCTTTAAGAAAGCTGGCATGGGCGGCGCGCTGTCGCTGTTGATGATCATCCCCTTAGTCAACATCATCATGATCTATGTGCTCGCGTTTTCGCGATGGAAGGTGGTTCCCGCACCGGATTACGCAGCACCGTATCCGCCCACGGCGTATCCTGCAACCAGCTACCCCACACAGCCGGGCTACGTCGCGCAGAACGCCGCGCCCGCCTATGTGCCGCCGCCGGACCCACCTTCAACAAGGTAGCGTGCAGGCCTGGCCGCCACGCCGACGAACGAATCCGCGCAACCGTAGTACATCCACCACTTGCCTTTGAATAACACCAGACCCTCGGCGAATGTGGTGCCCGCCGCGTACTGTCCGGTCTGCTCAAACGGCAGTTCTGGCTTGAAGACTGGATCGTCCGTGCGGCTGCGCAGCACTGCCGGATCATCTGGCGCGAAGACCGCGACTTCCACGGAGTACGTGCCCGCCTTGAGCCTTGGGTCGGCTCCATCACCGTCCTTGTTCTTTGCGTTGTACAGCATCACAATGCCGTTCGCTGTCAGCAACGGCGGCGGTCCTGCTTCTGGGAAGTCGCTGTCCGGCAGACCCGCTCGCGCCTTCAGGATGACGCGCGGCTCGCCCGATGCATCCTCCAGGGGCGTCCAGTGGATCAGGTCGCCGGACGAAGCCAGCCGGATGCCGGAGTCTCCCCAGTACATCCAGAACTTCCCGCCGATGCGCGCAGCAACAGGACGGCCATCGCGCAGTTCCGTGACGACCGCCGCTGACTTGTACTTGTACTCGGCATACCGGCCCGAAGCATCCGCGAACGCAGGTCCGTGTTTCTGCCAGTGCCGCAGGTCCGGCGACGTCGCAATGCCAACCGAGTAGATACCGCGTTTCCGCGACCATTGCGTGTAGGTCAACACATAGCCGCCCGCTGGACTCTCCACAATGCGCGGATCTTCCACCCCGCCGGGCGTCTCGCGGTCCATTTGCGAATCCTTCGCGGGATAAAAGACGGGCTCCGGCTCGCGTGTGAAGTGCACGCCGTCACTGCTGACCGCCAGCCCCAAACGCGAGGTGTGGCCGCCGATGATCGCGGAACCAGAGTCGTCTTCGGCACGGTACAGCAAGTAGACCTTGCCATCGCGCACTACCGCTGCCGGGTTGAAGGTGTGCAGTGCCTCCCAGTGCACGGCTACTCCGGTCACTGGATCGCGAAACACTGATTCTTTGCGCGGTGCGATCACTGGAGCGCTTGCGGCACGTGTCCAAGATCCAAAGTACGGCTGCGTTCCGGATTTGGCCTGTCCTGCCATGGTGAGTCCGGCAAGCAGGCTCACGGCCGTCCCGCAACAGCACCGCGCACCCCGGGATGGCACCACTTTTGCCTCCATCATGCCAGCGGCCTCCGTGCCTGGTTCTCCAAGGGTGCGAACCGCGCGCCATACAGCTGAAACAACGACGATGCCACCAGCGCCAGCACCGTCACGCCAAGTCCCCATCGCAGATTGCTCCGGTCGCTGACATAGCCGATAATGCGCGGTGACGGCACGTCACCGAAGAGGTGGATCAGGAACAACTGCCCAGCCAACGCGGTCGCCCGGACCCTCGCACTGACTGAATTAACGATGGCGGCATTCACTGGCCCGCTTCCCAGAAACAGCGAGAGTTCCGCGAGTGCGAGCGCGGGCAGCATCGTTATGCGTGGTCCGAAAAAGCAGAGCAGCGCAAACGGCGCGCACAGTGCCGGTCCAGCAGCGCACACCCAGTACAGCGCCCGATGATCGCTCCGCAGCCAACGCTGCGCCCACCATCCGCCCAGCGCTGTTCCAGCCAGCCCTGTGGCAGCCGTAATCGCGCCGACGACGAACCCAGCGTGCGCTCCCGACATGCCAGCCTCGCGCTGCAGAAAGCTGGGAATCCAGGCCGAGATGCCGCCGATGGTGAAGGTGCTCATGGCATAGCCCATCACGGAAGACAGATACCCGGGATTGTGCAGAAGGTCTTTCACCGCGCCCGACCTGCTCTGCTGCTGCTTGTCGTCCGTATGCCCCCGCCCGGGTTCGCGCAGCATCAACAGGATCACTGCCGCGATCACCAGCCCGGGTATCGCCGAAACGTAAAAGGCGCTGCGCCATCCATGCACCTGCGCGATAGCGCTGCCCAGGCTGTACCCCATCGCCGCGCCCACGGGAATGGCAATGGAAAAGATGGTCAGCGCTCGGTTGCGCTGCTCCGGTCCGTAAAAGTCGCTCAGCAGCGCCGGGCCGTAGATGCCGAAGCTCGCCTCGCCAACGCCCAGCGCCGCGTGACGCACCAGCAAGGCGTCAAAATTGTGCACCATCGCGGTAAAGAGGTTTGTGCCACTCCACAGGACCGCGCCAATGACGATGAGCGGCTTGCGCGGAAAATGATCTCCGAGCCACCCCGTGAGCGGCGCGGCGATGATGTAGGTGATGAAGAACCACGTGGTGAGCGCGCCGATGCGCTCGTCCGAAACTTGGAACTCTCGCTTGACCATCTCCTGCACGCCCGGCAGGATGTACCGGTCAATGTAGTTGACCAGGTTCAGCGCGGTCAGCAGGACCAGCGCCGTCGTCGCGGCTTTCGCGTTCGTGGCTGTGCTCGGGGGTCGGCTCGCTTCGGCCATGCCGCGAGGATAGCAGCTACTTACCCGGCGTGACCTGATGGTGCGGGCGCGGGTACGTCGCGGTAACAACGGTGCTGATGCCGCCGCGCGGGCGGAAGTCGCCCTTTACCTCAGCCCAGACGGGATCGCAGGCCTTCACCATGTCGTCCAGCACGCGATTGACAATGTTTTCCTGGAAGATGCCCAGGTTGCGGTAGCAGAAGAGATATTCTTTGAGACTCTTCAGTTCCAGGCAGTGCTGGCGAGGCATGTAACGAAGGGTGAGGTGGCCGAAGTCCGGCAGACCGGTACGCGGGCACACGCTGGTGAACTCCGGATCATCGATCAGGATTTCGTAGGAGCGATACTGGTTCTGAAACGTCTCGATCTCTGGCATCAGCTCGTGAATGCCGGCGGCGGCGTGCTCGTCCGTGTAGAGCGGACTGGTATTCGTCATCATGATGTTTCTATTGTAGTAACTCCGGTTCAGGGCCGAGAGCAGGTACGCAGCGCCCGCTGCGAAACTGCGGCGAGCGCTGCGTTCTGTTCCCTGTTCCCTGTTCCCTGGAAAGCTACTCGCGGCGTCCTAGTGTCGGGCGGTCGTCTCCGGTGTTGCCCTTGTCCTGCGTGCCGCTGGGGTCGTTATTGCTGGCGGTCGTGCGGCGCAGTGACGGCTTGTTCGGATCCTTGCTGCCGTCCACCTTGCGCTTATTCTGCAGGCGCGCCAAGCGTGCCTTGATGTCGTCGAACTCAGAAGTCGAAACGACATAGTCCGGGCGCGCCGGCAAAATGGTTGCGATCTCTTCCTCGCTGTTGGCGATACGGTCCGGCGTGGCAGGGTGATCGGAGAACGCACGCGCCAACACACCCGGTTTGCGCTTCTCGAGCGCATTCAGCTTTTCGAAGATCTGCACCATCGCCTGTGGGTCGTAGCCAGAGCGGTACATGTACTGCACACCCAGCCAATCGGCTTGCGCTTCAAACGAGCGAGAGAATGACAGAAAGCTGAGCGGCACGGCAATCTGGGCGGCCTCATAGATGCCATAGCCGGTATAGCCGCCAACAAACATCAGCGGGACCATGCCGATCTGCGCGTACTCCATGCGGGTCATCTGGCGCGCCGCGTGATGCGCGGAAACGTGCCCGATCTCGTGCGCCATCACGCCGGCCAGCTCTGCTTCCTCGTCACAAGCTAGGATGAGGCCGCTATTGACGTAGAAAAAGCCGCCCGGAAGCGCCATGGCGTTAATCTCGTCAGAGTCCAGCACTTTGATCGTGAACGGCACCTTTGCGTCAGAGTTCTTGACGATGTTCTGGCCGACACGGTTGACGTACTCCACAATGACGGGATCGGTAATCAAGTGCGATGACCGCTCGATTTCCATGGCATACGACTTACCGTTGCGGACTTCCCAGTCCGTAGAAAACCAGTTGCCCATGCCGCGTCCGCCGATGTCGCGCGTGCCTGCCGCCTCCACGTCATCAACGGATCCCTTTTTGATGTTCTTGCGCAACTCGTCGCCCGGTTCGGGAATCGGCTCGTTATTGTTCTTTGCAGCCTCCGCGCGCGCCTTGTCCAGGTCTTCCTTGCTGGCGGTGACGGGGCCGTCGCCGGTTGGTCCGCTTCCCGTCCTGGGTGTGGGGGAGGGCGCATTACCAGGACTGGTCGAGCCGGTGGTGGAGGGTGCGCCAGACGGTGTGGTGGAAGTGGGTGTCTGCTGAGCGCTCAACGCGAACGGAGCGGTGGACAGCGTTGTGAGGAGGACTAGTCGCTTCAGATTCATGAGGTGGCTCCCGGGCGCAGAACGCACCTTCGCCCTGCACGGTTAGACGCAGTCTACGCCTGTAAGTTAACCCCTGTCGCCGCACCAGGCGCACCGGCAGACCGGCTTATGCGGGAGTCAGCGGGGCGGAAATGGCGTCTGCCACCGCGGCGGCCTCCAGTCCGGCGATTTCGCTGAAACACACGGTACGGTTGCGCCCGGCACGCTTGGCCGCGTAGAGCGCCTTGTCGGCTTCGAGCAGCAACTCCTCCAACCCTTGTCCGCGCCTGCCCCTGCTGTTTGTAACTCCGATGCTGATGGTGGCGCTTACATTCAGATTGGCGTCAATCACTATCACCCGCCGCTCCAGCGAGAGCCGGATGCGGTCCAGCACGGCGAACATCTCGCTTGCGGAGGTGACTGGAAGAAGGAACGTAAACTCCTCACCTCCGCTACGGCTGACCAGATCGCTCTGCCGCAATTCATCGGTAAAGAACCGGCCGACATGGCATAACACTTCGTCACCGCAGGAATGGCCGTGTGTGTCGTTCATCCGCTTGAAATGGTCGATGTCCGCGATTGCGACGGCAAAGTCCTGACTTCCACGCCAGTAGCGTGCGAGTTCGCGCTGGGCAGCCTCGGCAAACCCCCGGCGATTCAGGAGGTTCGTCAGCGGGTCACGCAGGCTTTCCGACCTCAGCTCCTGACGCATCCGCGCGTTCATCATCCAGACCAGGTTTAACGGCAGGATGGAAACGGCCATCACGTAAATGGATACGGTCACGATCTCCACTGCTGGTACGAACGTGCCAGGAGGGACATGAAAGACTGCCACAACAACCGACCGGTACATGCCCACGGCGGAAAAGAACCCGAAGAACGCAGCCAGGGTGTACCGCGATAAGGCGGTCGCGCGTTCACGGCTGCGCAGCAAAACCCACGCCGAGCAGCCAGTCTGTGTCGCAATCAGGAAATCCATCAAAGCTACGCTCTGCAACTGAGCCGGCGAAGACCCGGACCAATACAGGAAAGAAGGCAGTGAGACTGCAAATAAGGCGGCGCTGATCCAGCGAGTACACTGCCCCCGCCCCACAAACGTGGCAATGGCCAGATTCAGCAGGCTGTAACTAATGGGGGGTGTCTCGTAATCGAGGCCGTAGGCAAGCCAACGCGGCAAATGGGCCGTACACAGTTCTATGACCGAACCAATCCCAAACACCAGAAAGCTATACCAGATGAGACGAAGAACGCGGTCGGACCGATTGCCGAGCACCATACAGCCGAAGACCACGGCTAGACAACAAATCTGCAGATCCTGAATCAACTCGACAGCATCCAGCATGATGTTCCGGAGACCTCTCCATTTACCGGGATCTACACGTTGAACTTAAAGAACAGAATGTCTCCGTCTTTGACGACGTATTCCTTGCCTTCGGACCGGAGCAGCCCCTTCTCTTTAACGGCCTGTTCGCTGCCGAGGGTGAATAGATCGTTGCAAGAATACGCTTCAGCACGGATGAATCCACGCTCAAAATCGGAATGGATGACACCCGCCGCTCCCGGTGCTTTCGTTCCCTGCCGGATTGTCCACGCGCGCACCTCCTGCACGCCCGCGGTGAAGTAGGTGATAAGGCCAAGCAGCCGGTACGCAGCATGAATGAGCCGGTTCAGGCCGGGTTCGCTCAGCCCCATGTCCTTCAGGAACTCAACCCGCTCCGCCGGTTCGAGTTGCGCAATTTCCGCTTCCAGCGCCCCGCAGATGCGAACGACTTCGCTGCCCTCCTCCGCGGCCCGCTTCTCCACGGCGGCAGTATGGGCGTTGCCGTCCCTGATCGCGGCTGCGTCGACATTTGCCACGTAGAGGGTCGGCTTCATCGTGATGAGAAACAGGTCACGCGTCAGCGGCCTCTCCTCATCGGTCAGGTCGACGGAGCGCGCAGGCTTGCCTGCATTCATCGCTTCCCGCAGCTTGCTGAGGGCGCTGAACTCGCTTTTTACTTTGTTCTCCTGGGAGGTGCGCACCAGCTTCTGCACCTTCTCGAAGCGCTTCTCCACCGTATCCAAATCGGCCAGCAGCAACTCGGTATTGATCACATCGATGTCCGACAGCGGATCCACCCTGCCTGCTACATGAATCACTTCCGGATCGTCGAAGCAGCGAACGATGTGCAGGGTGGCATCGGTGGAGCGGATATTCGCGAGAAACTGATTGCCAAGCCCCTCGCCTTTGCTGGCACCGGCGACCAGGCCGGCGATGTCCACAAACTCGATCGTGGTGGGGACGATGCTTTTCGGCTTGACGATGGCGACGATCTTGTCCAGCCGTTCATCCGGTACCATCACGATGCCGATGTTGGGATCGATGGTGCAGAAGGGGTAATTTGCCGCGACTGCTTCGACTGAGGTAAGTGCGCTAAAGATGGTGCTCTTGCCCACGTTGGGCAAACCGACGATTCCTGCGTTCAATGGCATATCAAGATCTATTGTCGCGTGAGTGGGTTTACCGTGGCGAATCGGACGCGGGTCAGCTATAACGGAATTGGTTTCCTCATACGCCAGAACACGGTGATCACGATGGCTGTACGGTGATCACGATGGCTGTACGGTGGTCACGGTTGCTCCGCCGCTGCTGTATGTTCCTGCTTGCGCTTAGGGAGATATAAAGATGGATCGCCGTTCCTTTTTGCAGGGAAGCAGTGCGCTGGCCGGGATGGGCCTGCTGAGCGGTTGCGCCAAGCGGGTCGCGGCACCAGTGCCTGTGGCGGCAGTGGCACCGTCCGCAAACGCCCTGCCCTTCTATGACATGCCGGGCACGATCATCCCCATCCGCGCGGACATGGACCGTATCTTTCGCATCACGGTGTGCCTGCGCCCGTTTCGCGCGGCAGGCCCCCGCTTCGACGTGGAGAAGGCGGGCAACAAGACCATCGTCATGAACTACGGGCATGGCGGCAGCGGCTGGTCACTCTCGTGGGGTTCGGCTGACTACGCCGTGCGCAAGGCGATGGAAGCTTGTCCGGGTGAACGGGAGATTGCCGTGATCGGAGCGGGCGCTCTGGGCCTGACTGCCGCACTGACCGCGCAGCGCATGGGCTACACAGTCACCATCTACGCGAAGGAACGGCCGCCCTATGTCCGCTCCGCACGCGCCACTGGCTCGTGGACGCCCGACTCTCGAGTGGCTCTGGCCGATGTGGCCGCACCCGGCTTTGCAGCGCAATGGGAGGCGATGGCGCGCACGTCATTCAGCATGTACCAGAGTTACTTAGGCACAGCGGGATCACCCATCGAGTGGACCGATCGCTACGCCCTTTGGGACGACCCTCCGCCCGCGAACGGCAGACGGGCCACCGCCGCGGCGCGCGAGGGCGATCACGACTTTGTACACCTCAACAGCCGCATTGCAGATTTGACACCGCGCCCACAGATCATGCCAGCAGGGTCAACGCCGTTTCCAACGCCCTATGTGCGGCGCAACACGTCACTCACGTTTAATGTCGCGGGCTACTCCCGGCAGCTGCTGCAGGAATTCCAGATCGCGGGAGGACGCATCGAGACACGCGAATTCCATGCGCCCGCAGATCTGACTTCTTTGCCGGAAACGCTGATTCTCTGCTGCACCGGCTACGGCTCGCGCGCGCTCTGGTCCGATGAAAGCATCGTGCCGGTGCGCGGTCAGATTGCGTGGCTGATTCCGCAGGAGGGGGTCACGTACGGGATCAACTACAAGAGCTTGAACGTGCTTGCGCGGCGCGATGGCATCGTCATTCAGCCCGCCGGTGAGCGCGGCGAAGAAGAAGGCTGGAATGACACGAACGAGGAACCCAACCGGGCAGAGGCCGAAGCGGGCGTGAAAACTTTGCAGGAACTCTACGGACGCATGGCGCCTATCGTTGCAAAGCGCGGAACTGCCGTGCGAGCCTGAGTCTACCGCCTGCGCGGCACCGGCTTTCGATGCGCTCTCGCAAGCGGCCGGTGATCCGGTGCGGCACGTCGCTTCACTGATGCCAGTTGCGCTCGGTGCTCACTGAAAGTAGCTCGGACACTACGCCGGAGATGACGCTGCGCATTCGCTTCTCTCAGCTCGTCGGCCGTCAACTCCCGTTCAGGGTCGTTCGGGTCAGAGGGTACGGCCTGCAGATCCACCATGGCCAGCAATAAATCGTTCGCTTCCCGGAACAGGTTGCCTGCCGGGCGGCTGCGGCTCTCCGTGCGGGCGATAAAGATGCCTGCGTGGCGTGCCGGGTTCAGCGCGATATAGGTCTGAAAACCAGCGCCACCCCCTGTTTTCTCCACGATACGCGATTCGCCATTCGCCGCATTGATCTCAATCCAGCCTATGCCGATCCCGGTCGGCAGCCCAGCATGGCCGAGGCCCTGCACGCTGTGCAGCTTTGCCGGATCGAGATACATGCCCGTAGACCAGCCATTCTGGTGCATGGAAACGCCGGGCAGGTACAACAGATATTTCATGAAACGAACCATATCGTCCGCCGTGGAATACATGCCTCCGGAACCGGCGGCAGCTTGCGTATCCGTGCACTGGGACGGTTCACGCGGGCTCTGGATCAGGCGTGAACATTGTTCGGGCGTCGGGATCAGCGTTGTGTCAATCATGCCCAGCGGGACTGCCGTGCGTTGATGAAAGAGCGCCGCGTACGACTCGCCACTGGCCGCGCTCAGCGCGTCGGCCAGATAATCGAAGCCGACGTTCGAATAGTGCGCCGCATCGCCCGGCGACGTACGCAGGCGATACTCCGGCAGCCATTGCCAGCGGAACGCATGGTCCGGAAACGTGAAGTGAGCCGCACCGCCCTCAGGGTATGCAATCTCGCGCGGCAGACCCGCGGTATGGGTGGCAAGGTCCCCAAGGTTTACGGGACGCAGAGCGGGACCGCGTACCGTGCGCGTGGGTACAGTGAGCCCCGGCGGAGCGTACTTTTGCAGTGGATCGTTAAACGACACCTTGTGTTCCACTACCAGCTTGGCCAATAAATCGGTAGCGAGAACCTTGGAAAGAGAGCAAAGCCGCACAAGCGAGTTGCCCTGCGGAACCGCTTCCGAACCGGGTACGGCGCGGCCGTAACCGTTGACCCAGACCTCGCCATCACGGACAATGGCAACCACCATCCCGGTCGCCGCCGTACGCTGAAAGATTTTTTGCGCACCCTCATCCGCTGTCTGCAATGGAGGACGCGTTTGGCAGGCTGCGCTGGCAACTGCGGAGCCCACGCAGACTAGAACGGCACGATTTAAGAATAACAAGACGCTCGCTACTGCCGCAGGCTGCGGCTCTAACTACCCTACCGGTTTCCCAAGACCAGCAAGACGCAGGGAACCAAAGGAGGTGCACGGCAAAAGAGCGCGCCGCACGGGCGCGCTCCCTTCCGTACAGGTCCGTAGCGGGCTAGAAGCGAATACCCGCGCTCACCGGGATGTACTCTGTGTTCCGCCGGTTGAACGGGAAGAAGTCGGTATTGTTCACGCTGTTAATCTTGGCCCAGTGATAGCGGGCTTCTAGAAAGAGCCGCTCGCTCGAGAACTCACCCAACTTGTAGGTAAGACCAACACCACCATTCGCTCCAAAGCCATTGGCGCTGTAGCTGTCGAACGTCTGGTTGGTGATGTAACTTGCGTAGTACGTCACCACCTGGGTCGGAAGTGTGAAGTTCGTCACCTTATGGTAAAAACCCACACCGCCCGTCACGTATGCGCCGAGCTTACTGCCGCGATCCGCCCCGCTAAAATTCACCACTGGGTTAACGGTGAGCGAAAGAACATGAGCGTTCGCATCCAGACCCGCCAAGTCTGACGTCGACGCGTTCGAATAGGTAAGGTAATTGTTGTACTGGTAGTTGATCGCCCCGCCCGTCAGACCAAGATGGTCATAGTGGAACTCGCCAAGCACGCCAAACATCTTATTGAAATTAAATCCTGCACCGACCTCGAAGGTATAACTTGGCGTGTAATACTTTGCCGTATTGCCGGCGGAGACATTCAGCCCCGCACCAGCCACAAATGCAATTTTGCTGGATCCGTCGGAGTTGTGCATCTTGTCCTGGTACCGCGAACGGCCATAGGAACGGCGGCGCCCCGGTGAGGGCTGCCCGGCATCGTAGCCCAAGCTCGCACGTTCTGCTTCCAGCGGCGTGGCGGGCGCGAGGGCGTCATCTGTATCTCGACTGCTGCTGATGCCCTCCGGCTGGTAGCGGATATCGTGTGTTGGGTCTGGGACCGACGTGCCCATCCTGAAAACGGAAGGCGAGACGGACGAATCGCTGGATGAAGCCGGAGCCGCCGCAACCATGAGGGGTGCAGCGCTGAAGACCGCAAGCGCAGCCATGCCACGCAGAGCCGGAGTGGTGAATCGAGAAGTCATAAGAGTGTGATGCGCTCCTGAGGGTTAAGCAATCGTGAAGGTATCGACACGCTTGCCTGCTATAAGTTGTGTGACGGACTGGCCGCACTTTCGATAACCGCCGGTTCACGGCCAATCCGAGCGGCGGGCCAGAGAAGCCGGTTTCAGCTTCTCTGCCGACGGTTAGGCGATGTCAAACGCCTCGGGACTAAGAGCCGGATCGCTCTTCACCAGGATCGTCTTATGAGTCATTTCTTCAAGTTCCTGCAGACGCCTGCCACCGTTGGATTTGAGCGTCTTAACTACTTCTGGGTGAACGCGCAGGAGCACGTCCGTCTTCTCCAGGTGCCTGTACATCTTGCGCATTTCGATGTAGATTTCGTTCGCGATGGTAATAGGCGATTTGATCATGCCCGTACCCTCCGTAATGGGGTCCGGAATGCAGAGTGTCCGCTCCAGCGACTGCTTGACCCGCTTCCGTGTCATGATGACCAAGCCGAAATCATTAAAGGGCAGAATCTTTGACGGCGCGCGGTCTGTCCGCATTGCATCCTCCAGCGCCTGCAACACCCTGGCGCGGTTCTTGCGCTCGTCCATATCGATGAAGTCAATGACGATGATGCCGCCCAGGTCCCGCAGGCGAACCTGCCGCACGATCTCTGGAATGGCATCCAGATTCGTCTTCAGGATCGTGTCCTCCAGCCGCGCCGTCTTGCCGACGTACTTGCCCGTGTTGATGTCGATCGCGACCAGCGCCTCCGTTTGATTGATGACGATGGAGCCGCCCGACTTGAGCCACACCTTTGACTTGAGCGCTTTATCGATCTCCTGCGTGACGCCGAAGTGCTCAAACAGCGGCGTCTCCTTGGTATACAGCTTGACGCGGCGCACCAGCGCGGGCTGGAAGCGCTGCAGGAAGCGCAAGACGCGCTCGTACTCCTGCTCCGTGTCCACCCAGATAGCGGAAAAATTGTCCGTCACCTGATCGCGCAGAATGCGTTCGACCAGATTGAGGTCGTGGTAGATCAGTGCCGGCGACTTCGAGGATTCAGAGCGCGCCTTGATATCGTTCCACAGATGGATCAGAAAGCGCAGGTCGTTGCGTAACTCCACCCTGTGCATCACCCTTTTCTGACAAAAGAATTGTCTTCAGGCGGCGGCGCTCTTCGTCTGACGAGATCTTGCGCGAAACGCCGGTATGGTTGACCGTTGGCATAAACACAAGGAACCGGCCGGGCAAGGCGATATGTGACGTAATACGAGCACCTTTTTTGGCGATTGGCTCCTTCGCAATCTGGACGAGGATTTCCTGCCCCGGCTTTAAAAGCTCATTAATTGCGGGCAGATCGGTCATCTGCATGGTCTGGCGGCGTCCACCACGGCCACGATCTCCGCCGTTCCAGTTACCCCGGCGCTCCCGGCCATTGGCAGGGCGCCGCTCCCGGCGCTCACGTCCGTTCCCTTCTGCGTGCACGGGAGCCTCTTCCGCCGGGGCGTCCTCCTCCTCTTCGTCTTGGAGATCTTCGCCGGCTTCGTTGACGAGAACCGGCTCGTCATCCACAGCCAGGTTGCCGTCCAGTGTCATATCGTGCAACACGGAGCCGAGGTCCACGCCGTCTTCTAGCGTCTCTTCCTCGTATTCGCCCAACTCGCCATCGTCCAGGCTGGCCGTGGCGGCGTCGTATTCGTACTCATCCCCGTCGAGTTCGCCTTCAATCTCCTCCTCTAGCAGGTCGCCATCACCATAGGTATGAATGGCGGTTCCAAAATCGCCTCCGGTCTCATCAGGCTCTCCTGTTTGCTCAACGGCGGGCGCTTGCATCTCCGGTTCCGGCAGCGTATTCGACTGCACCGCGCC
>CAXUBG010000009.1:35614-36675 GCA_964249285.1 uncultured Terriglobus sp.
GTATCTTGCGCAGGCAGCGACGTGCCTTCCTGCATGGTGTCGTCCGGAATGGACAGCATCTCGCCCGAGGGCTGAAGAGCGGTGAGGTCCGGTGCGGCAGCCTGGAGCACGAGTGCCGAAGATTCTCCTGCTGCGGCGCTCAGATCGTAGGTCGTCTGGTCCGGCATTAGATTGCGGAACTCCTGGTCGCTTGACGTTACAGGAGCTTGAGGCTCCTCTTCGAGCGTCTGCTGGTAGCGGCGAAGGTCCTGGCGGGAATCGTTCCGAATGGCCGCGCTGGCACCCTCCTCCGGCTCAAAATCAGTCTCAGGTTCAGGCGAAACTTCAGTCTTGACCGCCAGCTCATCGAAGTGCGCCGTAGCGGTAGCCTGAACCGCCTCCAGCAACGTACCGTGTGCGCGTTGCTCGCTAAAACCGTTTGCTTCATCGCGCGCTTCGGCCGGGGCAAAATCCTCGGGGCTGTTGGTAGATGTGGGCGCGCTCTCAGGTGTCTCCTGCCGGGTGAGATCGACTGACCGAGGCTGAGTCAGCACCTCGGCTGGAGGTGAGTCGTTGACCTGTGTTCGCGTAGAGTTTGCCTGAACGTTTGCTGGCCGGTCGTTACCGCGCGGACGCCTGCTCAACGACTCGCCCGGCAACACCGCTCCACCATCCCACCCGGTGATCTCGATCGACGGCGCGCTCACTTTCATGACGTTCGCCGGTACGAGGGCGTCGATCTGCGCGTTCGTGTCCTCAGAGACTTCCGACGGGTCGCGATATTTGCGGATCGATTCACCAGGAAGAATGGCCGGTACACCGGTCAGTGCCGGCGGCATTTCGTCGCTCTCGTAGCCCGCATAGCTATTGTCATAGCCTGGCGCTTGCTGTTCGGCCCCGCGGCTGCGCTCCGTGCGATCACCGCGTCCGCGCCTGTCGCGTCCGTTGGAGCGGCCCCGCTTCTCGCGGCCTGGGCGGCTCTCGCGGGCTTCCGTTGTTGTAGAAGGTTCAGGCTTGAGGTCTATAGCAATGGTGTCCGCGCCGACGGCATCAATCTCTTCGATGTATCCACCCTCAATGAC
>CAXUBG010000010.1:0-6113 GCA_964249285.1 uncultured Terriglobus sp.
CCTTCAGCACCTACCGTCGTATCCTCTCCCCACTGCTCCATGGCACGGGCATCAGCACCTGCCGCTTCCAGCCTACCTGCTCGGAGTACGCCGAAATTGCCATTGCCCGTTTCGGCTTGCCGCGCGGAAGTTGGCTCGCGCTCGGCCGTATCGCGCGGTGCCACCCGTTCAGCAAGGGCGGACTCGATCAAGTACCGGAGCGCTGACACTCCCTTGTCAGTTCGCCTTCCAACCGGCAGAGAGTGAAGACGTCCAGCCCACAAAAGCCCTCCCTTTCAGGAGACGCGCGTGTCGGCAGCGCTGAAACTGCCATTAAGGGGGCTATGCGCTTCGAAGCGGGATGCCGCGCTTAGTCAATTTCGACGATGATGCAGGTGGCGTTGTCGTGGCCACTGGCGTCGGCGGCGGCAGCGGTGAGGTGCTGGCAGGCTTGCTCGGGGGTTTGGGCGGCGAGGAGGAGGGAGAGCATCTCGGAGTTGGAGAGAACTTTGCAGATGCCGTCGGTGGCAAGCAGGAAGCAGTCGCCCAGCTGAACCTGGACCACGGTGACGGTGGGCATGATCATGTCGGACGCGCCGATGGCCTGGGTGAGGACGCTGTCCCACTGGCTCATCTCATGCGGTGAGAGGTCACGGTGGCCTTCGCGAAGCAACTGAGCGAGCTGGGAGTGGTCGTCGGTGAGACGGTGGAGGGAGTGGCCGCGCATGAGGTAGGCGCGGCTGTCCCCTACGTGGGCGATCCACATGCGGACCCCGTCAAAGTGGGCGGCAACGATGGTGGTGGCCATGCCGGCATAGACCGCATCCCGCTGCGCGGCCTGAAAGATAGAGCGATTGGCGGCTTGGAGGGCGCGTTGCAGTTCCGGGCCGCCTGCGTTGCTGTCGCGGACTTCGTCGGGAAAGCGGCTCAGAACGCAGTCCACGGCGGAGCGGCTCGCCACCTCACCGGCGGAGCGGCCGCCAACGCCATCGCAGAGGACAAAGAGGCCGCGGTCAAGATCGAAGCCGAAAGCATCCTCGTTAGTGTGGCGGGTGCGCCCCACGTCGCTTTGCGCGGCTGCCCGGATGCGGATATCCATCGTGCCCTTGCTCCGAGGTTAGGACTTCTTTGCGCCGCGGTCGTAGCCGAAGCGAAGTTCGACTGTGTCTGCGAGTTGGATGCGGGTGCCCTTGCGCAGGAGTGCGGCACTGCCCGGTTGCAGGCGTTCGCCGTCGATCCGGGTGCCGTTGGAGCTGTTCAGGTCCTGCAGGTAGAGCTGCCCGTCACGGCGGACGATCTCGCAGTGGAAGCGGGAGATGGCATGCTCGACATCGCGGACCACGATATCGTTCTTCTGGCCAGCGTCCTGCGGAACGGCTCCGATGCGGGTTTCATCTTTGTCGATGCGGTAGACCTTACCGGAGTCGATGCCGCTGGTGACTTCAAGTACGGGGAAGCGCTGGGTTTTGCGGCGGCGCAACCAAGCGGCCAAGCCACCGAGGAGAGCGAGAAGACCGGCTCCGCTGCCCAGCATCAGCAGGCGGAAGCGGAGGGACTGGGCCGCACCGATACGTTGGCGGAGTTCGCGGACCATCGGGTTGCCGGGAGTGAGGCGTTCCGCGACGGAGAGCGCTTGGCTTGCCTGGGAGATGTTGCCGGAGAGGAAGGCGCTCTGGGCCGTCATCAGAGAAGCATTGGCCTGGTCCTGCTTCTGCTTTTCGGCTTGGTCGGAGTTGGCGGCCTGCGTCGTAACAGCCTGTTGCTGTTGCAGATGGGCCTGCGCCTCCTTGATGCCGTTCACTGCGTTGGTATTATTCGGGTCGATGGTGATGATCTGGTTGTAGAGGTCCAGCTGCTGTTGCGGATCGCTGGACGCGAGCGCTTGCGTGGTAAGGGAGGCGACCCGTTGCTTGTCGGCCTGCGCCTTTGCATCTTTCTGCTTCTGGTCTTCCTGCTGCTGCTGGATTGCCTTGAACGCGGCGGAGTCGCCCGCGCTGCTGGCCGTGGCTGGCGCGGTTGGTGCGACGGGTGTAACCGGCGGGAGCGGGGCGGGGGCCTTGGCGGCCACGCCGTACATCTTGGGCAGGGCGGAGATATTGAGGCGGCTGATGTCGATCTGCTCGTGATCGTTGGGCAGCAGCAGCATCGTGGTGCCGGGTTGCGTGCGAGCACCCTGGGCGGCGTTACCCGCGTCCGGGCGGGAATCGCTGTGTACGCTGGCCAACGTGCCGTTGACCCATGTCGCGATGGTCCGGCCCGCGATGACGATTGTCTCCTCCATGGAGGCGTTGGGACGCCCGAGAGGTGCCTTGCCAAGGTGGTCAACGCTGCCTGCAAACGGACCCAGGCCGGCCTGGTATCCAGTGCCAATCTTGCCGGGAGTGTTGCGCAGTGAAATGGCGGCAAAGTTATCCGGCTTGGCATCGCCTCGGTAGGTAACGTTCATCTGAATGACGGCATCTTCCATTTGCGTGGCGTCTTCCAGCGCGCCGGGACCGGCTTCGCCGTGGATAGCACCGCCGCTGACGGTCCACTTGGCCTCATGCGGCTTGCCCGCTCCGCCGCCAATGCCGAAGGTGGCGATCTTTTCCGCCTTGCTGCCCTTGGCACCGGGTTCCGTGGGAACGCTCTTCCATCCGCTCAGGTCACTGCCGTTGAAGCTTGCCGTCAGGTTTAGCGGCGTGAACTTTACGTTTCGGATCTGCAGGGTGCCACCGCCGCTAGCGCTAACACCGATATAGCCCGCGCGCGAGCCTAGCCCGGAGGTGGTTCCGGAGGCTGTTCCGTCCACGCGTATGGTTACTGTGCCATGGGAGGCATTGACCTCGACGCGGTGCCAGCCCGGAGCGAGATTTTTGATGGAGGAGTGCGACAGGCTCTCGATCCCGCCGGTGCCGTTCTTGCCGCCATTCGTGTCGAGGTCGATGACCAGGCCGCCGGTCACCTCTTTGGAGGTCCACAGACGCAACTCCGCGTCCATGGGGGCGGATTCGTTGTACTCAAATTGGAGGCTGCCGTCTCCGAAAGGAACGGCTGTGATAATCGACCGGTCGGAGCTGGCGGCGGAAGTGATCGCGCCGCCGGAAACAGACCACGAGCCGTGCTGTGTCCAGCCGGTCAAATTGGAGCCGTTGAACAGGCTAAGGGTGCTTTGGGCGTGCAGGCTGGAAGCGCTGGACGCAGCTGCCAGCAAAGCCGCGCAGGTAAGCCGGAACGATGACGACACCGCGCGACGAGCGGCAATTGAATGTGCGCATGGCCTCATTGCGTCACGGTCTCCTCTAACGTGGTTTCTTCCGCGGACGCTTCTACACTTGCCATTGCTGGTTCGTGTACGGCAAAGATCAGCTCCATCTCCGGCTCTGCGGGTGGCTCGTGTTCAGATTGCGCCGCTCCGGTTTCGATCGCGGCTGGTTCGGCCGTTTCGGCGTGCTGGGCATCGATGTGGATTGTGCTGCCCGGCATGGCATCGCCGCCCAGAAGGATTTCGGCTAAGGGCGAGAGCACTTCACGCTGCATGACGCGGCCGGCGGGGCGCGCGCCGTATTCGGGATCGTAGGAGAGCCGGGCCAGCAGGTCGACGGCAGCGGGTGCTACCTCAAGGCCGATTTCGCGATCGTCTTCCAGCTTGCGGCGAAGACTCTTGATCTGCGCCCCGACGATGCGCTGCAGTTCCGGCATGCCGAGTGGGTGGAAGGGAATAATCTGACCGATGCGGTTGTACAGTTCCGGGCGAAGGTTCGCGCGGACGGCGTCCAGCAGGATCTGCTCGCGCACCGCGTTGTCCTCGCCCGCCGCCATGGATTCACGAACTCCGAGGTTTGAGGTGAAGAGGACGACGGTGTTGGTGAAGTCGCAGAAGCGGCCCTTCGCGTCGGTAAGGCGGCCTTCGTCAAGGACTCCAAGCAGGAGATCGAGGATGGATGGATGGCCCTTTTCGACTTCGTCGAAGAGCACGATGGAATACGGTGAGCGGCGCACCTGCTCGGTGAGAAAGCCGCCCTCATCGGAGCCGACCAGCCCGGGTCGTGAGCCGATGAGGCCGGCGGCGGACGAGGCGTCTTTGTACTCACCCATGTCGATGCGGATGAGCGCGGTTTCGTCGTCGAAGAGAGCTTCGGCGAGGGCTTTGGCAAGTTCAGTTTTGCCGACGCCCGTGGGGCCGACGAAGAGGAACGATGCGGGCGAGCGCTTGACCTGCAGGTCGGTCCGCATGCGGCGGGCCGCTTCGGAGACGGCGTGGACGGCTTCGGGTTGGCCGTAGACCCGTTCGCCAAGCCGGTCTTCCAGGCCGAGGAGGCGCTCACGTTCGCTTTCCAACATGCGGGAGGCGGGGACGCCGGAACGTTCGGCGATGACTTCCGCGATGTGTTCGGGAAGAACCTTGTCGGCGACGAGAGCGTCGGCACCGGCGCTTTCGCGGGAGGCGGCCAATTTCGCCTCGAGCTCGGCGCGCTGCGTTTCGAGGTGCTGGAGCGCACCGTAACGGATTTCGGCGGCCCGGGTGACGTCGCCCGCGCCCTCGGCAGCGGTCAGGAGGCGGGTGTTCTCCTCGATCGCCTGGACCGTCTTTTGCAGGTCAGCGCGGGCGTTCCGCTGCGCCTCCCAGGACGCGGCGGTGGCCGCCACACGCGGTTCCAGATCAGCGATCTCGGCCTCGAGCGCCGCAACCTGTTTGGTCTGCGCCGGTGCCAGGCGAGGAAGGCTGTGCAAGGTCTCCAGTTCGGCGCGGCGGCGGGTCAGGAGCCGCTCCTGCTGGTCGAGCGCGGTAGGACGCGATTCCAACTGCATGCGGAGGCGCGCGGTCGCGGCATCAATGACGTCGATAGCCTTGTCTGGAAGGAAGCGGTCGCGCATGTAGCGGCGGGAGAGCTTAATGGCGGCCTGCAGCGCCTCGTCCGTGAGATCGACGCCGTGGAAGGCTGCGTAGCGCTCGCGGATGCCGCGCAGGATGTAGAGCATGGATTCGTCGGAAGGTTCGCCCACCTGCACGCGTTCAAAGCGGCGGGCCAAAGCGCCGTCTTTCTCGATGCGCTCGCGATATTCGTCGAAGGTGGTGGCACCGACGCAGCGCAGTTCGCCGCGCGCCAGGGCTGGCTTCAGGATGTTGGCGGCGTCCATGCCGCCCTCGGTGCCGCCCGCGCCGACGAGCTGGTGAATTTCGTCTAGGAAGAGAATGATCTCGCCCTTGCGCAGACGGACTTCATCCACGACGGATTTCAAGCGTTCCTCGAACTCGCCGCGATACTTGGCACCGGCGACCAGGCCCATCAGGTCGAGGGCGACAACGCGGCACCGTTTCATGCTCTCGGGCACGTCCTGCGCCGCAATCCGAAGAGCTAACCCTTCGACGATGGCGGTTTTACCGGTGCCCGGATCGCCAACGAGGACGGGATTGGACTTGGTTTTGCGCAACAGCGTTTGGATAAGCTGGCGGACTTCGTCGTCGCGGCCAACGACCGGCATCAGCTCACCTGCGGCAGCGGCGGCGGTCAGGTCCCGTCCAAACTTCTCCAGCATTTTGGCACCGCTGGCCAGCTCGCTGTCAGCGCTGGCGACAGGGGCCGCGCCTTTGGCCGTGGATTGGGCAGCGGACTTCCAGTCGCTTTTTGCTGCTGTGGGAGCGGGAGCAGGCGGAACGATCTCGCTGACATCACCGACGGTGAAACCAGCTTTCCGGAAGTCATTGCGCAGGTCGCTGGTGCTGCTGCCGGTGGTCAGAGCGGCTTCGAGGACGTCGATGGGTTCGGCGGAGGGGCGGCCTTGTGCGTCGGCAATCTGGAACCAAGCGGAACCCCGAGTGCGCAGCGCCGGGGATGCTAACGGGCGGCGGCCCTCTTCCAGGCGCTGCGCGGAGAGTTGGTCTGCGCGCCGGGACAGCGTGTCCAGCAGCGGCGGGAAGGTGACGCCCTTCTTCTCCAGAGCTGGCCGGAGGGACGAGCCGTCGCCGTCCAGGAGCAGCAGGAGGAGATGTTCCGGCTGAATCAAAGCCTGCTTGCGCCCTTCGGCCAGTAGGCGCGCGTTGGCGAGTGCGGACTCCATCTCGTCGGACAGCTTGCTCAGGTCCAGTGCCATGATCTCTTCTACTCCAGGCGGCGGCGGCGCGGCCGGTTCGGGTCGTTGCCATCAGCGGG
>CAXUBG010000010.1:6123-17850 GCA_964249285.1 uncultured Terriglobus sp.
GGCGGCTGGGCACTGGGAGCCGCCGGTTCGGGCGGCGCGGGTTCATAGCGTTCTGTTGCACGCCGGGGAGGCTCGGTTTGCGACAGCCGCGCAGGTTCCTGCGGACGCGGCTGATCGTTCGTTCGTGCGCCGTTGTAAGCGGGTGTGGCGACGGGTTCCGGTGGACGGGAAAGGTCACGGTCGATACCGCGTGCGTCGGGTGCTTCCTGCCGGCTCGCGTAGAACCGGTGACGCATGAAAAGCAGCGCCGTGCGGACGGTGTGATAGGCCGGAACAGTGACGCGCAGGTCCGTGATGGTGGGCACGTCCGGCGCTTCGAAGTCGAGCTCGATGTTGTACTGCTCGTCCAGCTTGACGTCGCCCGTGAGAATGTAGCTTTCGCGCCGGAAACCGGAGCCCTCGTTAATGCGAACCTCCGCGCCGATGGATGTTCCACGCAGCCACGGGGTGGCGCGGTCGCCGACGAGGATGAGGCGGTAGCGGTCACGGCCCTCCAGGCGAAGGTTGGAGAAGAAGATCGTCATCTCATCCGCCACGCCCTGCACGCGGGAGGCACGCGCGGCCAGTTTGTACAGTTGCTTGCCGCCTCGGTCGAAGATGAAGTTGGTGCTCTCCAGCGAGGCGCTCTTGCGGAAGTCGATGTACTTGCCTTCCAGGGCGCGCTCCAGTTGTTGCAGGCCGTTGAGCGACTGCATTGCCTTGCGAACTTCAAGGCCGAGGTCCTCATCCAGTTGCAGGGTACGGCCCAGTTGCAGGGTGTGCTTTTGCAGTTCAATCAGGCCGAGGAGTTCGCTTTCGCCAGTCTCGCGAAGGGTGTCGTAATACTGCTGCATACCTTCGGCGAGGTCGAAATAGATGGCGGCGGAGTGCAACATCCGGCGGACGCGTCCAAAGAAGGCGGCGGGAGCCTGCGTGCGATCCAACAGAGCGTATGCGGTGTCCTGCAGCTCCAGTACCATGCGCTCCGCGAAGATCATGGAGTCGCGGTCCACCTCGGTTTCCAGGCCGCGTTCGGTAAAGATCTGCATGAACTCGCGCATGGCGCGGTGCAGCTCCGCGTAGCCGGAGGCAAGCCGGTTGGTGGCGTCCACGATGCGGCGCGTGCCGGACATCAACTCCGAGTGAGCCGCGACCGACAGGCAGGCCGGCACAAACTGGGGGTCGGCCTCGTAGTGCATGCCAGCGGACGGACGGCGCAGGCGGCCGACGACCACGCTGTTGGCCCGTTCGGCTGCCGTGACATGCAGGGCGACGCGGTAGCTCCAGACGCGCTCCGTGCGCATCTGCGGGTTGAAGCTGTCGGAGGTGCCGCTGCGCTTCTCTCGCGACGCCGGGTCGAGCACGACAAAGATCATCGACTCCGCTACACCCGCGAGCTCGCCTTTTGGAAAGCGCGCCGAGACGGTCCCGGCACTTTCCACGTCTACAATCGCACCCGTGGGCGTGACACCGCGTGCCCGGTTTACCGACACGTCAAGGTATTCCGCAGTCTCGTTCAGCAGAACTTCGGGGTCAAAGCGGACCGTTCCGAGATCGCTCTCCGGCAGACGAACCCCGCCGCCGACCAGGCCGCTGCCATTCAGCAGGTAACGCATGCCCCAGGCGTTCAGCGATTCAAAGTACTGCTCCTGCCGCAGGAAGTGATCCGGCGTCAGCAACATGCCGTGTTCCCAATTCACGGCGCGCAGGTGGAGTTCGTTCGGGTCGGTCATTGCAGTGCTCCGGCGATTGTTTCAGAACGGTTGCCCGCGGGGTTGCCGGGGTTGCCCGCGTCATTTGCGGCAAACAGCATACCTAACCCGCGTCCCATGTGCGTGTTAATGCCGAGACGGCTGTTGCCCTCTGGAATGCCAAGCTGGGGCGGACGCGTCCGGTCCAGCACCTCCCATGCGACCGCGTAGGTCGTGGATGCTGGCATGACGAGTTCCAACACGCGGCGCATCAACGCGCTGCCGTCCGGCGTTTCGCGGAACTGTTCATATGTGGCGAGCGCCACGGGGCCAACGACGATTTCCAGGGAAGCGATGTCTTCCACGGTATCGCCCGCGATCAGGTCCACGCCCAGCCGCGACGATCCGCGCCCCAGGAACGACAGCATGGCCTGCGGCACGTTCGCCGTGGCGGGAAGGTGGCGAAAGCTCTTCACGGGCAGGCCTAGCATGGTGCGCAGGACAAGAGCGCAGCCCTCCTCCGAGCAGGACAGGTGCGCCAGCCGCGCCGCCAGCGTAGCCAGAGGATACCAAAGCGGACGAGGCCACTGCTCCGGTTCGATGCCGAAAAGCTGCAGCCACCGCGCACATGCGGCCGGGTCGTCCGCGGCGATGCGGAAGAGCGGCGCACCTTCGTGGAACCAATGCTTCAGTTTCTCCAGCGGATCGTCGAAGCCCTGCAGAATCTCACGGGTTCCGGCGTAGGCCTCGCCGCCGGAATCCCACATGCCGACAGGAAGTGCATGGGTGAATCCAAGGCCCGCGACATGCAGCAGCACTGGCGTGTCACGGTGGAGCGGTTCACCCGGCCCTGGACTTTGGCTGACCACCGTGCCTGAGTCCACGCCTTCACGTCCGGAGCGGCGAACCGTGATGCGTTGGGCACCCACGCCCAGAGCCGCCAGCGTGGTCAACGCGGAATGCAGGCTGTGTATATGAGCCTGCGTGCCTGTGGCGAAGTTCGGCATCGCCTGGACAGCTATGCCCTCCATAGGAACTCCACGACCAATTCCATGCCCTGCACCAGGCGCGTGCGCAGGGAATTCTCGATCTGCGATTTCAGGGCGGGCAGCTCGACCTCAGGGCGGGTGAAGCCGGCGCTGTCCAGCGTGAGTTGCAGACGCTGCACGCGGCGCAAACCATCGTCGAAACGCTCCATGCCGGTGGTAGTGGCTGCTGCAAGCACGCGGCGGTCGATGGCCATGGCTGAGGTCTCGAGGTCTTGCCGGGTGACAATGCGGCCGCGGGTCAGCAAAGCGTCGGCGAATCGGCGTTCTTCACTGGCGACATCCTCGCCGTCCGATCCGCCGGAGGCTGCGGTAAGGGGTGCCAACCTGATACCGGTGAGCGCCGCCGGGTTTGCGAACCCTGGAATATCGCCCATGCCCACGCGATTACCCAACGCACCATTCGTCAGCCAAAGCCGCACGTTGACGGCGGTATGTTCCGACCCGTCGGCGTGCCGTCCGGGGTAGAAGGTGAGCCGGTTGTTGTGCAGTTCATAGCGGCCCGTGGCAGCGCTGGCGCCGGGCTGGGTACCAGCCATGTAGGATTCGTTGTCCACGCTCATGACAGTCAGGGGAGCGACCAGAAGTTCAGGGGTGCCGCTGCTTTTCGTGGCTGGAATAGAAATGCCGTCGCGCTCGAACACCACCGTCTGATTGCGCGCAAAGACATTTGAGACCGTCATCGCATGCAGCACGATCCCGTTGATCGCGTGGTGCAGCGCGGGCACACCGGGCGGCATGGGTATTTTGATCCAGACGCGCTGCTCGGTGAGCATAGCTGCAGCATCACGATTGAGCAGGCGGGACAGAGCTGGCTCCAGCAGCCTGGGCACACGGCAACGGAAGGGTGCGTCGCCGCCCATCGAGGGCAAAACAAACTGCCGCCCCGCGTAGAAGCCATCGGGGATCGATGGCAGCGGCGCGTCCAACATGCTGACCTGCTGGGTGACGGAAGTTTGAAAGGCGAGCTGGTAGACGCCACCGTTCTCACGCCGGGGTCGTAAAAGGCCTTCGCCAGAGAGGTCGCCGTCCTCGCCGAAGATCCACCACGGCTCGTGGCAAAGGGCGTGTTGCACCGGATATGTGCCCGGCCCAAGTTCAAAGAAGATGCCGTGGCGGTTGAGCAATTGCGGCGGCAGATTTTCCACGGCGATGTACAGCGCGGGCTGCGGCCCCAGGCTGACCGGCACAGCTTCCATGGAGGGCCGCATCGCTTGCACGGCATCGCTCATTTCCACGCCGCTGATTATGCGAAGTGATTGGTCCTGATAGCTGAGAGCGAACGCGATACGCGCACGGGAAACTTCCATGGTGGCGTCCAGGCTGAAGACAAGGCGCTCGCCGCTGGAGGCGACTGCGTTGAGTTCAGTGCCGCCGCGGAGGACGCGGGGCTCCGGCACGTCGTTGATAAGGCGCACGGCACCCTGGGCAGGCGTCGCCAGGTACTGCTGGACCTGCAAGCCGCTCATCAGTTCGTGCAGAAGTGACTGGCGCAGCTTGCCCGATTCGCTGTAAACCTGATCAATTTGCTGCGCCACGGTTCGAAACAGGACGGCAAGCAGAGGGTCGGTGGTTTCTGTGCTGACACCGAAGTCCTTCACGCGGCGGCGGAAGTCGTCCCGCAGCTTGCGGTCGATTTCGAGTACGTTTGGGACGTGGGTACCCATCAGCGGCTTGCCTGAGGCATGGACGAGGATGCCATCATGCCTCTTGCACCACGCTGGTGCGGATGATCTCTGCGGTAGTAATGTTTTCTAGGGTGATTGAGTAGGTATCGATGTCGCGATTCGCGCTCATCTCCCGCACAACTTCGGTGACGGTGAAGTCTCCGATGCCCAGTTCGCGTAAGGTGCCATTGATTCGATCCGCCGCGATGCGGGCGAGGTCGGCGCGCTGGCGCCCATGCTCAAACAAGTCACGCAGGCCGAACGCTGGGCAGGCTTGCCATGATCCCTGCGGCGTGCGTGCCATCATCTGCAACAGCGCCAGCAGCGAGTTCGTCTTGTCGTCGCGCTGCAGCAGGCCATTTTCCTGGAGACGCATCGGGAAGGCGAGGGACTGCATGGCGGAGATCCCCTTCGGCAAATATACAGAGAGAAGACCGGGGCCAAATGACCCCGGTCCTGAAAAAAGGTGATCGAGCGGTTAGTTGCTCAGGGCAATGTCCTGGAAGTTCGCCTGGTTCATCTCAGCCTCAAGGTCAAGAACAAGGATGTGGTTGACACCTGCGTGATCCTCGTCCGCTAGTTGCACGTCGCTCTGGTACGGATTCAAAGTGTGGTAGCCGCTGATCCAGCCGTTGAAGCTGTACGAGGCAAGCGCATCCTGGTGGGAGTCATCCTTCCAGAACTCCAGCTTGATCGGTTTCACCTTGTCCTTGGTCACCACGTTCGCAAGGTTGAACAGGGCGCTCATAGTGGAGTACGGGATGTTCTGGTCGTCATGGAAGTCAACGTAGGCGCGGATGTCGGTGTGAAGGGAGCCCATCTGCGGCATGCCGGCACGGTCCTTGTCCGTGTTAAAGGCTACCGTGATGGAAAGGCAATCAAACTTATTGCCGTCGATGGTGCACGTGCTGCGGTATGGAGCTGCCATAAAGTCGTCCTTTCAGATTTGTAGGCCAGCCATCAGTGCGGCTGGAATAACAACGGTGCGAACGTTAGTTGCTTAGCTGAACGTCGCCGAAGTTCTGCTGATTCAAAGCCGGTTCAATATCGAGAACAAGCATGTGGTTCAAGCTGGGCGCGGTTCCCTCGGCGAGCGCATCTTCCGTCGTCGTGGAGACGCCACGAGGGAGGAAGTCCAGCGGGTTCGAGGTTTCAAAGCGGCGAATCCAGCCATTGAAGCTGTAGGAGATAAGCGCATCCTGCTGCGAATCGTCTTTCCAGAACTCGATCTTGACGGGCTTAATCTTGTCGCGGGTGACCACGTTGGCGAGGTCAAAGAAGTGCTTAACCATGCTGAAGGGAAGGTTCACGTCGTCATGGAGGTCAGCCCAGACACGAATCTTGGTAGCGAGCGATCCCATTTGTGCAACACCTGCACGGTCCTTGGCGGTGTTGAACTTGACGCTTGTGGTAACGGCTTGAAACTTCTGACCATCAATGGTGACCGTCGTGCGGTACGGATTTGCCATAACTTACTCCCTTGGTCTTTCCTGGTTTAGGTGCGGTTAGCCGTTCGTGTCCCGGCGTTGAAAAAGGGAACGCGTCAGCGATTGAATGCGGGCTGCGGCGCTTTGCAGCAAGCCCGGTTGAACTGTTGTGTCACGGCTGCCGCCGTCCTGCTCGCCGCTCGTGGTGAGACTGGGTACAGCTTCAGCAGACACGATACGAGAGTTTGAGATGCGTTCTCCTTCAGGAAAATCTGCCGGTACCGCCGCAATTTTGTGGGAAGAAATAATGGAAGAACCTTCCACTGCCGCCGTGCGTCCGGGCAGCGCACTGTGCTGCATCATGGTTTCACGATCCACGACGGCTCCGCCTGAGGCACGAAGACCAATCGTGTTGCTCTGCTTCGGTCCGATGCCTTCGGCGCGCTTCGCCTCCTCCGCCGCACGAGCGGCTGAACCGGAGAGGGCGACCTTCTTTGCGCGTGTCCAACCGCCGTCTTCCGCTGGGGAGTGCGACTCCTCAGCGGAACGTGCCGCCGAACCTGTGCGCGGCGTGCCGATTTGAAACCGTATCTGGCCCATGGCTATGCCGTCTTGGCAGGCTCCGGCTTCTTGAACTCAGGAACATCGATCTTGAGCACAAAGGTTTCCGCGGGTCCGGTTGGCATGACGTTCAGCGTGATGTCGCAGACGCCCTGCATGCGCTTATTGGAGTCCTTGTCGACGAACAGGTCGTAGCCGAGGATAGTCCCCTGCTCTACCTGCTCGTCCAGGAGGCGCTTCAAAGGCGTTTCGATCTGCTGGTCCATGAAGTCGCGCGTCAGCACCTGGCCGGCGACCTGCAGGAGATAGTGGCGGCAGCAACGCTCCAAATAGCGCAGTATCCGGTAGCTGGTGAAGAACTTCAGCACACCGTATGGATCCTCGGCTTGGGTGCGGCACCCGAAAAAGCAGAGGTGGTTGTCCGCGTCACGGATGATGGGGATCAACTGCCGTTCCATGGAGAGGTGCTCCATCTGGCCGATGAGTGGCTCGATCCGCGCCTTCGCGGCCCCGTTGACGCGCCCGAAGCGGGAACCGACCGGACCCTGAGCCATTCCCTGCGCGTCATCGGCACGCGCGACCGCACCTGCGAAGACCATGGAGGGCGGACCGTAGAGGCCTTCCGCATCTTTGTCTTTCTCGAACCAGTGCGCGGGACGCAGTTGGAGGTAGCCCATCAGGCAGACATCAGAGGCAGCCGCGTCGTCGGGGCGCTTGAGAAATTCGTACTTACCGCCGGGCAGGAAGTTGCGCTCAACGTTCTTAAAGGAGGTTTCATCGTCCAGATCGCCGATCAGCAGCATGCCCCAGGCGTTCGCAATTTGCTCGAACTTCTCGCGAATAGGCTGAGGGTAATAGCCCGGGATCACCAAATTGCAGATATCATCGCGAAAGTTGAAATTATCATTGCGCTGGACCACGAAATGCTCCAGGGCGGCGATGTTCATGGAGAAGATGTCTTCCATGGCCTTCGGGTCGGCGTTGAGGATGAACAACTCGACAGGCTTGCGCACCTTGCCGTCGCCGACCTTGGTGTTTTCAAAGAAGAGCTGAATCTGCCGGTACGAGCTTTCGAGTGGGCGAATCTGCTCGAAGACCTGCGAAAGCAGCGCATCGCGAACGGACTCGGCGCTGTCGATCTGACTCTGCAACTTCTTCACCGTCTGGTCGTAGGTGTCGTCGGCGCTGATCAGCTTCTCGAAGCTGAGAATCTGGCCGAGAAACTCCTTCGCGGACTGCGACGAGAAGATGCTGGAGATTTCGCGCTTTTCGTTGGTAAGGCCGGGGTGGAGATCGGCGAAGATGTCCTGCAACAGGTCCTTGGCGACACTGCTGCCCAAGATCTGTTCGGTCGTACGAGTGGCGGTCGCGGTCTCTGCCATGGCTTACTTGTTCCCTTCTGCAACGCGCTCGAGTTCAGAGCGGAGCTTGCCCAGCGCCTGCACGATCTCTTGCCGTTGTGTGGCATTGCCCCATGCGCGGCGGACGGCCGGGAGCTTCCAGCGGTCTTTCAGGCGGTAGAGCAGATCGACATTGGTTTTGAGGTCGGCAAGGTCGTTGCGAAGAAAATGGCTCTCGCCGTCCGCGCCCTTGATTTCTTGACGTTTTTGCAGGTTTTCCGGATCGAAATCTTTGATTGAACGAAACTCGAAGTCCGCCTTGAACTCCGTCTCTTCAGGACCAGCATACCCTTCGAAGTGAAGCTTTGGCTGGAACTTACGAAACGCGTCACCCAGATCCTCGACCTTGGTGAGATCCTCAGTTTCGGAACCGGCTTCGGCACCGACGCGCTCCATGGTCATGGGCAGCATAGCCGCGGCGGTGGACGTGGGGACTTTGCGAACGGAAGGGGTGACACCCTTGCGAACCACTTTTACTAGAGGCATGGATCGTGCTCCTTAACGCTCTTCAAAGGTAAGGCGGGTACGAGAAAACTCCCCGCGAGGTTGGATTTGAGTGGTTTGCGCGGCGGAACGTTGCAGTGGACTCGCGCTTTGTGACTCGGGCGAGAAGCCCGGGGGCATCTTGTCCGTGGAACGGACTTTCACGCCGGAAGCGGTTGTAACAGCGCGCCGCTCGCTTGCCCAGCGCTGGGTACGATCGGGTGCCGTGACAAAGCGGTCGCCCCAGATAATGCGTGGCAACCAGAACCAAAGGACCAGCAGGAGCGCTCCGGCTGCGAGGTAAAGGAGGCCGTGGATCAGGACAACGGACCAGCCGGACGATGGCTCTGGATGCGTTGCGATGAGGCTTCGCAATTCCTGCGGCGTGGCTTTGCGATCGTAGACGGGCGAGTTGGTGGCGGGCAGCAGGAGCCTTACGGATGGACCGGAAAGAACTGTGCCGTCTTCAAGCTTCATGCTGGGTGCCCACTGCGGGTCACGCCCGGTAAGCCCCACGCGGCTACCCTCGGGAAGCAGCCATGTGATCGCGATGGAATGACTGACGGCCGAACGGCTGACGTGGAGCGCGGCCAGCAGAGCGGCGGCGTCTCCCGCGTAAAAATATCGCGTGGAAAGCCGCTGAAGCGCCGTGGCGTCGATGGCGCTCCGGTCGCCAAAACCAATGCCGATGGTGTCGGCGTGCGATGCCTGCACCTGCGCGGCAGCCTGCTGCAAGCCCAGATCCCCGTTCAGCAGCTGCGGATCGTCGCCAGCCAGCACCTCATTCTTACCGTCCGTCATGACAATCAGGTGCGGCTGGAGATCGCTCGTTCCAGAACGCTGCAGCGCGGCGACTTCGCTGGAGAGCGCTTCTTCCCCGGTGAAGACAGCCTGGTACAGCGCGGTGTTGTTCTTGGGGCCAGGTCCGGGAAGCGCCCTGAGTTGAGCTACAGCGTCCGCTTTGCGTGTGGCGAAGACAGCACCGCGAATGGTGGAGATGACATTGTGGCTCTCGAAGGGAACAATGGCGATGCGGTCGGAGCCCTCCTGCATGCCATCGAGGAACTGCGCGATAGCACCCTTGGCCGCTTCAAAGCGCGAGGTGTTACCCATCGGTTCGCGCATGCTACCGCTGATATCGACAAGAAGCAGGACCACGTTGGTGTGCTGCGTGGCATCAGGTCCGCTGCCCGCCGAGGCGTAGAAGGGTGTCACCTGGGCCGCTGCGCCAGTGAGGGTAAACGCGGAGGCAAGCTGGCCTGCTGGCGGCAGATTGACGGGCGCGGGTGCTCCGGCGGCCGTGGACGGGGTCACCGACAGGGACATGCACGGCGAGAGCGAGACAGGCGCGCAATCAACCAGACGCGGTGCTTCTGTAAGCGCCAGCGTTGCCGGTTTTGGCTGCTGCGCGCGGGTGCTGTCAAGGCTCAGGAAGCCGGAAAGCAGCAGCGGCGCAACGAGAAGTCTGGTCAGCGGCCTCACGACTCACCCCGCCTCTTGCTGTCAAACCGCAAAGCGGTGCGGCCGATCAGGAGGTCATCCGCGGGGCGTAGTTCCTGCGAGTTGACCACGGTCTTCCCGCGCACACGCAGCACATACTTCGAAATGCCTTCCGGTCCGCCGGCGTCTGGATGCCGGGCAACGAAGAAGCGGCCATCCTTCGAGAAGATCACGGCATGACGTGGGGCTACTGCGGAATCCGGGATGTACATGTCCGCGCCTTGCTGGAATTTGCTGCCGCTCTGCGCGGTGGGTGTGCTGCCCAGGACGTAGGACTCGTCGACACCCACGTCCCATGCTGTTTTGTTCTTACCGAGTTTGTTCTGGGCGCGTGCGTCGCCGGAGGAGACGAAGCGGACTACGCCTTCGCGAACCAGGACCGGGGCGATGCCGGCCCCAAAGCCGGTTCCCGCGCCCGCCAACATCAGGCCGCACATGGAGACGCCCGCGGACAGGTGCGGCGTAAACAGCATAAACACCAGGCCACCCAGCAGGCCGCCCACGAGGCCACCAACGTAGGTGTGCAGCAGACGCGTGATGTTCGACTTCGCCCAGCGCAATCCAAGTCCAAGCCCGATGACCGAAAAGCAGAGCGCCCATGCGGCGATGCGGTAGAGTGACGGGGCGGAACGGCCGACACCGGAGGCAAGCAGCCACGAGAGAGCAGCGGCAAGAAGTGCAGCGATCCCGCCAAAGAGCAGACCGAAGCCGATGGAAGAGCCACGAACGCGATTGAGCAGGAGCCTGTCGAAATAGAGGTAGACGGCGATCGCGACGGTGATGCCGAAGAGCAGCATGGTCAGCAGGTCCGGCAACCCGCGCGCACCAGAGCCCGTGACCGCGACGGTTAAAAGGGCGGCGAGCACGGCGGCAATCAAGCCACCGATCATCCCGACCAGCGTTGCGAAATATAACCCTCGATACAGACTCATGGAAGCAACCAAGGAGCGAAAAGCTGCAAAGCAGACAGGATCATCTTGCCACATTGCGCTGAATTGCGGCTCGATAGGCAAGTCAGAGGGTGAAAATAATGTGGGAGTTGTCTGGGAGACTGCCCTGGAATGGCACACGAATCACTGAAAGCGCTTCGCCTCGCGGTGGTGGGAACGGGTGCGCTGGGGTCCGCCTTGTTGCATCTGCTGGCCGAATGCGGCGTGCGCGACATGCTCCTGATCGACCCGGACCGGGTGCAAACGCGGAATCTCGGCACGAGCGTGTTCTTGCGGGAGGCGTTCGAAGCGGAAGGTGCTTCCAAGAGCGGCTTAGCACCGTTCAAAGCTGCGCTGCTGGGACGTGAGGCGCTGCGGCAATTCGGTTTGCCCTGGAGCACGGTGTGCGCGGAAGTTGCCGATACGGGATGGGAACGCCTGTCGAATCGTGACGTCCTGGTCTGTTGCACGGATAGCGCGCTCTCCCGGGTGGAAACGGCGTGGGCCGCGCGGGTGCTGCGCAAGCCATTGATCGAGGCGGGCGTTTTTGGCGGCGGTATTCCCGAGTGCCGCGTGTCGTGGTTCTCCGAGGCTCCTGAGGCGGCGTGTTACTTGTGCGGGATGAGCGAGGAACGCCGGGCGCAGGTGCTGGCCTATGCCGCGTCGGCGTCGCTGGGTTGCGCTTCCCTGGAGGACGCCCCTGCAATGACAGGCAGCCTCCTAACCGTGGAGCGGGCGGCAGTGCAAATGGTCGAGACGTTGCGCGCTTTCGTCAGCGGCGGTCTGCCTGGCGAAAGATCGGAGGCGCGCCGGTTGAGGCTGGAGGGGAGCGTGTGGATGAGTGCGGCGCTTGCCTTGGGGCGGAGTGCAACGTGTCCATGGCATGGTGCCAGCCACGGTGAACTGCTGCCGTTGCCTTGGGACATACCGCTGCGGGAAAGCCTTTCTGCGGCCAGATGGAAACATCCCGTGCTGCATCTGGCGTGGCAGGTCTGCACACTGGCGCGCTGCGCACTCATCGCCTGCTCGGTATGCGCCGCGTCG
>CAXUBG010000010.1:17860-23866 GCA_964249285.1 uncultured Terriglobus sp.
GCGCGCTGCGGCGTGTGTGGTGCGCGTTGCGAGCCATTTCTGCGCCTGGCATTCGTTCGCCGCACGCTGGTTTGCGGGTCGTGCGGGACCCGCGGCCGGATGGATCCTTTAGGGAGCGTTGGTACTGTCCGGAAACAGGACAGTCTTGCGATGCGTTCCCCGCGGCAGCTTGGCCAGCCAGAGTCGCATCTATACCTTCTCCGTAGGCCGGTCTTCTTTGGCGGCTCTGCGGCTACTATGGAACAGGTTACCGAGTAAATGAACAGCAGCCTGGAACGCGGCGCGATGCTTGCGGGAATCTTTATCCTGCTGCTTTCGATACAGTTTGGAGCGTGTCTGGCCGGTGGTCCGGTAGCAATCCCGGCGGCCTTGGTCCTGAGCGTGGCGGCAACGTGGCTGTGGCGGCACTTCCGGCTGCCGGCCAGCGGCCTGTGGGTGCAGCCGCTGACGTGCGCGGTGGCCGTCCTGTTGAGTGTGGCGCTGGTGGAAGTGACGCTGCGGGCGGCTTTCTGGTCTTGGTTCAGTCCGCTGGCGGCGGCCGTGGGAAGCGGTGCCACCGTTGCCGTGCTGCAGCGGACGGAGGCGCGGTGCGGCCTGTGTAACCGCCCACTGGCCATGCAGGATGTGGTATTTACCTGTCCGCGGTGCACGCAGCACGTGTGCGAAGAAGTCTGCTGGCAGCATGAGTACCGCCGCTGCCGGCTGTGCCTGGAGCAGCGTGTGCCGGTGTTGCCGGTGGACGAGGGATGGTGGCTGCGCAACGCCGGCCCCCGCACCAAACATGACCGCTGTACCGTTTGCAGGGGGGCCGCCGATCAGGTGGACCTGCGGAATTGTCCGAAGTGCCGGCGGCCGCAATGCCGCGACTGTTGGGACTTTCACAACGGCGAATGCCAGCGCTGCGGCACGGCCCTCCCGCATCTGCCAACATCGCTTACCATGAAGGTTGCGCAGACTGCGGACGGCACTGTGCGCACTACTTAGACCGACGGGTTTCTCTGCCATGCCGAAGTACCAGATATATTTCGACACCGTAACCGGTGAGCACAAGTACAACGTCGACATCGACGAGGCGGAGACGCTGGATATGGTGCTGGAGGAGATTCTGTTTGATCTTCGCGAGCGCGGCGACATGTTGAAGGGTGATGGCGAGCCCGAGGTCATGTGGAATGGCAAAAGCCTGGATTTTGCCGCGCCGCTAACCGGGCAGGGAGTTCGCGCGAACGATGTCCTGCGGGTTTCGACCATCGCTACGAACGGATAGGTGTGACTTCCGTCTACCAGCGGCGTCTGCGCGAAGAGTGGGATCTGCTGAATCGATTGGCGCTGCTGAATCCAAAACGCTTGACCGGGCTCGAGGCCGATGATGTCACCTTTCGGGCAACGCTAGGTGTGCCGCGGCTGTCCAGTGGATTCAGCGTGGCTGTACCAAGGTGGGAAAAGGAGTCCCTGGAGCGCCCGGCACACGCCTTTCGTGTGAGCTACCCGGTACACTTTCCGGCAGTGCCCATGGAACTGTTTTTAGAGACTCCGGTGTTTCACCCCAACATTCACCCGGAAACTGGGTTCGTCTGCCTATGGGAGAGGCACCGTATCAGCAACACCGTGGAACACGCCGTGCATAAGCTGCTGGCCATGCTGGAAGGCCGGCTGTATAACGCGGATGCGGTCCATGTGATGCAGCCGGACGCGTTGATCGCGTTGCGGTCCAGTGGAAGCCGCGCTCAAGACACGTCACTGGTTGGTGTCATGCATGATGCATACGGAGCCGGGCGGACGCCTGTACGAAGGAGGCGTTTGCAATGAGTTCCGCTTCAATCCATGATGTGCCCACGGTCGCGCCTGTAGCGATGGACGGCCTTTTGGCGCGCCTTCTAAACATCTTCGGCACGCGTTTTCAGGTGCTGGAGCCGGTTGCGATTGGCGGGATGGCCACGATTGTGCAGCTAAGGCACCGTCTGCATGGTGGCCTGTTTGCCGCAAAGGTACTGCACCCGGAACTGGCGAACAAACCCGGAGTGGTGCGCGGTTTCCGGCAAGAGGCACTGCATGCGGCCCTGCTGGGCGGCCATCCCAACGCCGTTCCCCTCTTCGATTTCGGAGAGATGGACGGCCTGTTCTACATGCTGATGCCCTTCATCGAAGGCGAGGATCTGGATCGTATCATCACACGCTCCGGCCCGTTCACGCGCGATGAAGCCCTGCAACTCGCCGCGCAGGTAAGCAGCGTCTTGAGCCATGCGGAGCGGCACGGTATTGCCCATTGCGACCTGACACCAGGCAACATCCGCCTGGATTGTTTCGGGTTTTACCGGCTGCTGGATTTCGGCATCTCGACTGGCCGGTCGATGGAACGCGCAACCTTCGCCGGCGGAACTCCCCTCTATACCAGTCCGGAGCGTATCCAAGGCAAGGATGCAGGCCTGCGCGGAGACCTGTATGCACTGGGTGCCATCCTGGTGGAGGTGCTGAGTGGCACGCCTGCGTTCCTGGCGGAAACGCTGGAAGCGATTCAGCAGCGCCATGTGCAGGGTGACTGGCAGGTGCCAGCCAGCCTTTCCAGCGATGATCCATTCGTGCTGCTGCTGCAGCGCTTGCTGGCAACCGACCCGGCGAAGCGTCCGGAAAGTGCCTTTGAACTGAGCGGTATCCTGGACGCGCTGGGCTATGTGCGCCCAGAATTTCGCCGCCGCGCCGCCGTGGCTGCGGCCGGAACTGGTGCCGCGCTCCCGGCTCGCCGCCGGCTCAGCTGAGTGTCCTTCGCGCGGATAGTGCCATCGCCGGGTGTCTGACCCAGGCTGGCGATTAGGCGAACGCCAAACCGTTGCTGGAAAGCGTCATCGAGGACGAAAGGGTTGACGTGAGCAATCGTCACGACCTTTCAACTGCGGTCAACGACCTCAGTATCGCGGAGGACTATCTCGGCAATTACCAACGCGCGCTGACGAGGCGAGTGCGCGGGAGGCGCTGCGGATTGATACCCGATGTCCGGCAAGGCGAACGTACGGACATTACGGGCTCGCGTGCTGGTCGGGCGCGTCTTGGACCAGAAGAAGCTTCGCCGAAGCACGCTCATTGCTGACGGAATGCGAACGCCCGGCTGTGGCAAAGGATAATGCGACGCTTCAGGTTCTCTCAGAAGCATGCTCGCGGATCAGCAAGCTGCCTGAAACTTGGTTCGACCGTGTGGACCTGCCGTCTACAGGCGGCAGATCAGGAGTTCGCGCTCATAGATCATCTCCGGCGGCAGGCGGTCGTGGAGCAGCAGGAAAATCTCCTCGTGGCCCATGACTTCGCGCCGCCATGTGGGGCGGTCCACTTTCTGCAAGGCACAGAACTCCTCTTCGCCAAAGCGGAGGCCGTTCCATTCCATGTCGGCGTACTTGGGTGTCCAGCCGATGGGTGTATCCTGCCCGCGCACGCGCCCCCGGCAGCGGTCCACAATCCACTTCAACACGCGCATGTTTTCGCCGTAGCCGGGCCACAAAAAATGCCCATCAGCGTCTTTGCGGAACCAGTTCACATGGAAGATGCGCGGCGTGGTGGTCAGATCGCGCTGCATGCGCAGCCAGTGGCGGAAGTAGTCGCCCATGTGGTACCCGCAGAAAGGCAGCATGGCCATCGGATCGCGCCGCACAGTGCCCTGCGCGCCGCCTGCCGCCGCCGTGGTTTCAGATCCCATGGTCGCCCCCACGTAGACACCGCTGGTCCAGTTAAACGCCTGGTACACCAGCGGCATGGTGGTGGCCCGCCGTCCGCCAAAGACGATGGCGGAGATGAGCACGCCGTTGGGATCCTCCCATGAGGGATCGATCGAGGGACACTGCCGCGCTGGAGCGGTGAACCGTCCGTTGGGGTGCGCGGCCGGCGTCTTTCTGGCTGGCGTCCACGGTTCGCCACGCCAGTCCAGGGCTTCAGCGGGAGGCGCGTCCGTCATGCCCTCCCACCAGATGTCTCCGTTGGGCACGCCGTCTTTGGTGACCAGAGCGACGTTGGTGAAGATGCTGTTAGCCCGCAGCGTGGCCATGGCATTGGGATTAGTCTTTTCGCTGGTGCCGGGCGCGACGCCGAAGAAGCCTGTCTCAGGGTTCACGGCGCGGAGCTGCCCCGTCGCGTCCGGCTTGATCCAGGCGATGTCGTCGCCAACGGTCCACACCTTCCACCCATCGAATCCGGCGGGCGGAATCAGCATGGCGAAGTTGGTCTTGCCGCACGCGGAGGGAAAGGCTGCGGCGACGTAGGTTTTCTCCGTCGCGCCGGTTGCGTCCGGGGGGCCTTCAACGCCGACGATCAGCATGTGCTCGGCCATCCAGCCCTCGTCGCGCGCGATGTTGGAGGCGATGCGCAAAGCAAAGCACTTCTTGCCTAGCAGGGCATTGCCGCCGTAGCCGGACCCGTAACTCCATATCTCGCGCGTTTCAGGGTAGTGGACGATGTACTTGGTGTCGTTCTGCGGCCAGGGAAGATCCGCCTGTCCAGGGGCCAGCGGCGCGCCGACGGAGTGGACGCACGGAACCACGCGCTTATAGTCCTTGTCGATCTCGAGGTAGACGGGCAGGCCGATGCGGGCCATGATGCGCATGTTGACCACGGCATAAGCAGAGTCGGTCAACTGCACGCCGATTTGCGAAAACGGCGATCCGATCGGACCCATGGAAAACGGCATCACGTACATCGTCCGTCCACGCATGCACCCGCTGAACAAGCTCTTCAGCCGGCGGCGCATGACGAAAGGATCTTCCCAGTTGTTGGTCGGCCCGGCACCATCCTTGGAGAGGGAACAGATGTAGGTGCGGTCTTCCACCCGCGCGACATCATTGGGCGAGGAGCGGGCGTAAAAGCAGTTGGGCCACTTCACGGGGTCAAGCGGGCGGAACGTTCCGGCTTCGACCAGGCATTCGCAGAGGGCGGCGTTCTCCTCAGGCGAGCCATCCAGCCAATGGACACGCGCCGGCTGGCAAAGCTCGGCAGTCTTCTCCACCCACCGAATAAGATGACGATTGCGCGTGGGTGGCGTGTTTGCCGGAATGGCCATGCTGTATCGATGATACGAGAGCAGGCGGCGAAATTGGCGAGGAAGACGGGGTGAGAGGTGTCGCGTTTTGCCGAAGCAAAGCGGCGGGTCGGGTTGTGCATCGAATTGACTCGAGAGGTTTAGCAGGTACACATGGCAAAGACAGACACAAAGATGGAAAACGTAAATGGCGCGAAGCTTTCCAAGCGCATGTACAAGAACCGGGTCGCGCTGCCGGACGACGTGAAGACGAAGGTCGTGGATGAGATGAGCCGGACTCTCGCCGCGGCGCTAGACATGCACACCCAGGCAAAGTTTGCGCACTGGAACGTGAAGGGACTGAACTTCTACCAGTTGCACCTGGTGTTTGATGACACGGCAAAGACGATCTTCAAGCAGATTGATCCCATAGCGGAGCGCATGACACAGCTGGGCGGTGTAGCGAATGGGACGGTGCGGCAGTCGGCTGCTACATCAGAGATTCCTCCGTACAACGTCGAGGCGCTCAGCGGTCCAGAGCACCTTTTGGCGCTGGCGAATTCACTCGGCAAGTATTGCGCGCTGCTGCGCGAAGCCTCGGACAAGGTCGACGACCTCGGCGATAGCCCCACCTCCGACTTTTACAATCAGCTGATTGTAGATGCGGAAGAGGAGCTTTACTTCCTCGAAAGCCACCTGGAAGCAGGCGACGTACAGTAGCCGGGCGACGTTCACGCGGATGCCGGCGTGTTAAGCGCCGGCATTCCTCCGTTTGAACTATTCAGCGATCGCGTCATGAATGGTCGTGAGTTTCAGCACTTCGAGCTCACGCTTGCCACTGGGAGTCACGACCGTAGTCTCATCGCCCACGCGTTTGCCGACCAGTGCCTTGCCGATGGGGGACGTGGTGCTGATCAGCCCCTTGGTCACGTCGCTCTCTTCGCTGGTGACCAGCTTGTACGTAATCTGCTCGTCCTTGGTCGCATCGAAAACGACCACAGTGGAGCCAAAGC
>CAXUBG010000010.1:23876-36099 GCA_964249285.1 uncultured Terriglobus sp.
TCACAAGATTCACCAGCGAGAGTTCGGCCATGCGCTTCTTTAGCTGCCCGAGCCGGGCATTCACGAATTCCTGGCGTTGTTTGGCAGAGTGATATTCGGCATTTTCACTGAGGTCGCCAAGTGCAACCGCTCGTTTGATTTCGGCGGGCAATTCGTTTGTCAGCTCGTATTCGAGAACTTTGATCTGTTCTTCCAGCTTCTTGGTGATGTCCAACATTGATGTTGTTCCTGGGTCCGAGAGATTGTGAAAGTCGCCTGTCCGGCACTTGATCGTGGAGTTTAAAGAACATGGTGTGCGGCGGTATCTGTCTCCCGCGTAACGGACAATCTATTCTACCGTTCCCATCTCCCGTGACTTCCGGCGAGGAATGTTCCATTTCAGGGAAGAAACCGCTCTTGGGAACGCGGGGTCGGATCAGGTGCTTGCGTCAGCAACGGTGCCCGTCGTCTGCACATCCAGCCAGTCCTGGAGAATGATGACAGCAGCAACCTGATCGAGGATGCGTGTGCGTTCCGGTCCGCGCGGGTAACCCCGTGCGTCCAGCCACTCATGCGCGGCGTGCGAGGTCAGCCGCTCGTCCCACAGATGAACCGTCAATTCCACGTGCTGCCGCAGGGCGTCCGCGAAGACCTGTGCGCGCTTCGCTTGCGGGCTGATCTCGCCAGACATATGGAGCGGGTTGCCAACGATGACCGCAGAGACGGCGTGCCTGCGCACAAGGCGTCCGATGTCCTTCAGTTCCTTGCGAAGGTGTGTGCGGCCCAGCGTCAGCAGGGGCCGGGCGATGCCCAGCGGGTCCGAAAGGGCGATGCCCACGCGCCGCTCGCCCACGTCCAACCCTAGAATCCGCGGCTGCTCCTGCATCTCATCAGCATAAAGTGGCGCGGGCTTGACCCCTCGAGCCACAGGGTGTCTGCAAGTTTACATTCCGCGCATGGAGGATGGATGAAGACGCGACGGGAATTTCTGGGAACGTCGACGGCAATCGCAGCGGCGCTCCGCGCGAACGCGCTGGGGCAGACTGCCCAGGATACGCGAAGGGCAGAGCACGATCTTTCAGCCAGCAACCCGGGGCAGCAGAACGCTGGCGTTGTCGCGCTGAACCCAAACAGCAACATGCCGCCTCCTACGGATCACGGCGATGTTCCGCCACCCTGGTACTCCTTTGACCTGACGCACCGGCGCGTGCAGGAGGGCGGCTGGACACACCAGGTGACTGAGCGCGAACTGCCCTCATCGAAGGAAATCGCGGGAGTGAACATGCGCCTGACGCGCGGCAGCTACCGCGAACTGCACTGGCACTTGCAGGATGAGTGGGCCATCATGCTCGAGGGGCGGGCACGCGTCACACTGTTGGATCGCAATGGCGCAATGTTCATCGACGAGGTTGAGGCGGGCGACCTGTGGATCTTTCCGGCCGGCTTGCCACACTCCATCCAAGGCGTGGGCGAGACAGGATGCGAGTTTCTGCTGGTCTTCAACAGTGGAACCTTCTCCGAGGAGAGTACGTTTCTCCTGTCCGACTGGTTGAAGCACACACCACCGGAAGTATTGCAGAAGAATCTCGGCCTGGGGGCGGAGTCTATTGCCAAATTGCCGAAAGGCGAGCCGCTGTACATCTTCCCGGGCGATGAGCCGAAGCAATCCCTCGCCAACCAGCAGGCCGAGGCGATGCGCGCCACGGGTACGCCAACGAAAGATTTCACCTTCAAAGCCAGCACCATGACACCGGCACACAGCAACGCGCATGGCACGGTGAAGATTGTGGATGTGCACAACTTTCCGGCGTCGCCGAAGATATGTTCGGCCATTGTGACGATCAAGCCAGGTGGTCTGCGCGAGATGCACTGGCACCCCACCGTGAGCGAATGGCAGTTCTGGATCAAAGGCAAGGCACGCATGACGGTCTTCAATGCAAAGCAGGACGCCCGCACGGTGGACTTCAATCCCAACGATGTCGGCTTTGTCCCGGCAATGGCAGGGCACTACATCGAAAACACTGGAACGGAGGATGTCGTCTACCTGGAGATGTTCGCCACGGGCGAGTATCAGGACTTTTCGCTGAACCAGTGGTTGCGCGCACTGCCGCCGCAAGTTGCGATGGCACATACCAACTTATCCGCGGAGGAGTTGGCAAGGGTACCAGGAAAGTCTGACCTGACAGGGTGATCTGGTGCCGCCTGCCAGTGGATTCCAGCAGGGTCATGGCGCGTTCGCTACAATCGAATCAAGCCTCTATGTCTGAACATACGATCGATTCGCCGGACGTTGATCTGTCGCAGCCCGTTGCGGCTGAATTTGTCCGCGTCACCTTCCAGCCTGAAAACAAGACGGTGGAGTTTCCCTTTGGCACGCTGCCGTACGACGGACACGGCGAGCCGATGAGCTTTCTGGACGTCGCGGAGAACTATGGCATCTTTCTGGACCATGCGTGCGGAGGTGTGTGCGCGTGCACCACCTGCCACGTGTATGTGAAGTTTGGAGCAGGCGGCCTCAACGAGCCGGAAGACAATGAACTGGACCGGATCGATCTTGCGGCAGGACCCCAGACGAACTCGCGGCTTGGCTGCCAGGCAGTCATCAAGCAGCCGGGTGCGTATGTGGTGGAAATTCCCGCATGGAACCGGAACTATGTGCAGGAAGGTAAGCCTGCTGCCGTGATCCCCCCGGGTGGAAAGGCCTGACGATGCCGCGCGAGATCAGTTGGACTGACACCGAAGAGATCGGCATTCAACTACAGGAATTGCACCCTGAAATGAATCCGCTGACGGTCCGCTTCACGGACATGCACAAACTCATCACAGAGATTCCAGGCTTTAGCGGCGACCCCGCCAAGTCCAACGAGGGCCTGCTGGAAGCCATCCAAATGGCGTGGCTGGACGAGTACAACGACGCGAAATAAACATCGCTGCCTCCGTCTGTCTCTCCGCCGCAACGTCTTCAGAGATGAAACACCTTGTCGGCTCCCCAGACCAGAGCTAACGTGAGCACCGCGATCGCGACCTCGCCAATGGCGCCCACGGCGAAGGGTCGCAGACCCTGTTTGCTTAGATCCCGGAAGTTAGTGCGCAACCCCACGCCTGCGAAGGTAAGCAGAAATGCCCACCGCGAAAGATTGCCGATCGCCAGCAGGTTCGCTTTGGAGAAGAAGCCTACGGTCGCGAGGAGAGAAACGAGCAGGAAACCGAGGACAAATTTCGGAAACTTGCTCCAGAGGAATGCCGCCTTGTGCTGGACGCCGGTGGCCTGCCCCTTGGAAGCCCAGTACAGCGCATACCCAAGGACGACAAAGCCGATGAGGGCGTTGCGGCATGTCTTCGTGAGGACGGCGACCTTACCTGCCGCGTCGGAATAGAGCGCGCCTGCCGCGGCCGTCTCTGCGGTATTGTCGACGGCAAGACCCGTCCAGACGCCGTATGCGCGGTCACTCAGGTGAAGCGCATGGCCGACCGCCGGGAAGACAAAGAGCGAAATCGCGCCGAGCGCAAGAATGGCGGCGATCGCATAAGAGGAGTCCTCTTCGTCGGCCTCAATGGCACCTTGCGTCGCGATAATGGCGGAGACGCCGCAGACGGATGCGCCAACGGACAGCAGGGAGACCAGCTTCGGCGCGAGCTTAAAACGCATTCCCAGCCACGACATCAAGGCCACCGCAAGGCCGATCTCGATGAAGACGAGCAGGAGCGAGATGCCGCCGAGTTTTGCGATGTCGCCCAGAATAAAGCGGGCGCCCAGCAGGACGATGCCGGTCTTCAGCCAGAACTCGTAGGTCGCCACACCCGGGCGGAAGACGCGGGGGACGCCCGCGGTGTTTGCGATGAGAAGCCCGATGAGGATGGCCCAGAGAACATATTCGATGTTGGGCAGGACCAGGTGGTGAGCTTTGCCATACCGGCTGATGAACTGCTCAATGAACTTTCCGGCATAGCCGACAACGGCCAGCAGCAGCACGCCGGGAAGAAGACGGAGAAAGCCGGTCAGTGGCGACGGGCTGGCTTCTGTGGCTGATGTGAACGGAACCGCGGTGTCGCTGGCGGACATTGAATCCTTTCCTGTGCTACCAGGGCACGAACTTTAGAATGCCGAAACGGACAAGGAGAACCAACGCAAGCGAAAGCAGCACGGCCCAGGTGTCCGGTGAGAGACGGCGTGAGATGGCAGACATACCGTGACTGTGCACTGCATTTGGGAAAGCGAAGCGAGGATGTCGAAGAAGGCGGGACGCTAGGAACAACAACAACAGCGCGCCAGCGCGGGGTGGAGATCGTGTTGGGAGCAGCACCGCATATGCCTGGCTTTGCTTATATCAGTTGAATATCCGCACAGCAAGCAGCCCTTTCCGGGCTCAGGACCCGCGCCTCTCTGCTTACGTGCCCACATCCGGCGCGACATAGACTTGTGCTGAGGAGGTGCAGCGTGAACGCACCGGACAAGCGGCTGGACCAGATGAATCGCCTTTCAGACATGGGCCACTTCCCAGCCACTGTCAACGCCGGAGCCACGCTAAACGTTCTGCTGACTCTTCTCATCACGTGGTGGCTGGTGCCGCGCTACCCGCAAGCGTATGCGCCCGTACTGTGGATCGGGGCTGTTCTCTGCCTGAACCTGCTGCCGGTCGTGCTGTTGCGGCTCACCATCACCCCGGCCACGCCGTATCCTACGCTGCGCACCATGAACTTCGTGCGCGACCAGCATAAATTTTCTGATTGGGTTTATGTCGCCGCGTCCGCGAACATGGCCTTTTGGGTGCTGGCCTCTTGGGCGCTCTTTGCCCTTCGCTACCGGGCCTCCACGCTGCTGTGTGTGTTAGCTGTCGCGGCGTTCGCAACCTTCTCGCCAGTGCTCCTCCGGGCGCTCCGCAGGTCTTCATAAGGTACGCGGATGAGAGCACTAAAGTTTGCTGACGACCTCCAGCCGTACCTTCGCCAGACCCTGTCCTATCATGCCGATCTCGCGGGCAGCTGCGGAAGAGAGGTCGATGACCCGGTTGGGCGCAAGCGCGCCGCGATCGTTGATGCGGACAACGACCGACCGCATGGAACTCAGGTTCGTGACGCGGACCAGCGTGCCGAGCGGCAGGGATTTGTGCGCGGCGGTCAATTGCGAATCATCGTAGGTTTCACCAGAGGCCGTCCTGTGCCCGTTCCACATCGATCCATACCAGGACGCCAATCCGCGCAGGGGACTGCCGAGAAAGTGGTGCTTTTTTAACGGAACAGAAGGTGCGGCCGGCGGCAACGGTAGAGGGGCCAGGGGAACGCTGGCGGCGGCAACCTCTACGTGTTTGACGAGGTGCTGCGCCGTAAGCGCCAGCAGGCTGGCCATGGCGATGCCGAGTGTTACCGACCGGCGCCCGGAGGTGCGGAGAAGCGTCCGTGCACGCCGCTTGGTCCGGGTGACTATGACGGTGGTGGCATGGTTCGCGCGCTGGCTGAGTGTCTGGCCTGGACGGCTTTCCCAGAAACAAAGATTCAAGCAGTGGACCTGCAAGACGATGAACATGGCGATGAGCAGTAGCAGCCCACGGGAATCATCGCTAAAGCGAAAACCTTATCCCGCACCGCTTCCAGAACTTCGCGGTCTCCTCGCCTTCTTTCCTTTAGATTTGGCGTTCTTGAGGACGCCTTGAATAGTTGCCGTGCGAAGCACCAGCGACGGATTTACCAGCCTTCGTCATAGCAGGCAGATGCTGCAACTGCTAGCACGCTGAATATCCCCGCGCTTGCGGCTGCGTCAACATCTAATAGTTTATCTTACTTCGCGCCTGCCATCCTGTTTTCCCGGCATGAGCGCATGGTCTGGCGGCGTCGGGCTTCAAATTCCGACAACATCTTCTTGCAGGATCTGGCGTGTGGCTTCTTCAGGCGGGCGGCGGGTCCAGCGCTCTATCATCCGGAGAAATGGCTGCTCAAAGTATGTGTAGCTCAGGGGAGTGATGACAATCGTGAAGAGGAACCCGAGCAGAGCCTGCAGCAGAACGACCGAGGGCGACAGGTTCGTGGCTCCCGGACGGCGATGGGCAACGAGCTTCAACGCTGCGGCTGCCGCGATTTGGATCGGGATCATGTGAAAGACATAGAAGCCGTAGGATCGCTGTCCCAGCCAACGCAAAGCAGGCCACTGCAAAAGCCGGCTGAGCCCTGTTCCCTCTCGCATCGCAAGCAACAGCAGCCCGGCCCCCATGGCCGCCGTGCATGTGAATCCGAAAGAAAGCACCCACTTGGATTCAGGATCGGCGGATGCGGGTTGATGCAGCGCAAACACTGCGGTGCATCCCGCAACGATGAGCGCCGCCAAGCCGCCAAGCAGTAGACCGCTGCCCCACCGCATGACCCTGATTGCGGCGGGTCCCCGCAGCAGCAAAGCCACTGCAGCCCCAAACAAGAGTGAGTCGAATCTGTCGTACGTTGCCCGCACAAGCCGCTCAGGGTATTGCTGGCCAAAGTGCGTAAGCATCAGCAGGCAGCGAAGTACCAGCACAACCGGCACGGCACCGCAGATAAGCTGGAGCAACAGCTTTCGGTCTTTGACAAGGAACACCACTGCGGGCCAGACCAGGTAAAACTGCTCCTCCACGCAGAGCGTCCAAAAGTGATAGAAGATGAGATTAACGTAGGTATGTTGGTGTACGACACCGACCACGTTACCGAGTGTGCGAGGCGGGTAGCCAGCAAGCCGTACAGAAATCAAATTGAAATAGTACAGCGGAAAAGAAAGCCAGCGCAGGCTTAGCTGCCAGTGAGCGAGCGGCGTGGTCACCAGCACGAGCAGCAGGATTCCGTAGTACAGCGGAAAGATGCGCAAGGTCCGGCGGACATAGAAGTCGCGCCAGCGGTGCGGTGCGTGACGGGAATCGAACAGGATGCCCGTAATCAGAAAGCCGGACAGGACAAAAAAGACATCGACGCCCGCCCACCCGAAACGCAGCCACTCTGGAAGAAAGCTGGCGAGATAGTGTTGACTGAATACGCCTAGGACTGCAATCGCACGCAGACCGTCCAAAGCTGGGTAGTATGGCCGCTTGTCCATCGTGTCTGGAGTATAGTCGGCACGTTTCTTCCGTAACGGCTTTCCGCCCTCGCCGCCCCTGATGTTCCCCTGCCGGGACTCAAGTACGATAGCAGTGAGGCTTCCATGGACACATCGAATACAGCGCGCCGCACCGAGGATATCGCGCTGGACCTGCTGAAATTTATCGCGTCCACCACCAATGTCGTGAAAGGCGGAAGTGGTGGCACGCCGGGCTTCGCGGGTGCCGCCGCGTCCAAGGGGGAAGACCAGGTCACGCAACTGCTGGACCTCTACACCCGGTGCAAGACTGCCGTTGAGGGCACCGCAAAGAAGTGAACGCCGCACCGCGCGATGCGGGCCCATCGCCGCTGCGCGTGATGGTGGTGGGGGCGGGTGCCTTTGGACGTAACCATCTGCGCGTCTACCGCGCGTTGGAGCAGGAAGGCGCGGGCGTTTGCTTGGCTGCGTGCGTCGATCCCAGCACGGCCGCACGCGACATGGTGGTTGCTGCGTACGGCATCCCGGTCTTCACTTCGCTGGAAACGCTGCGTGAAAGCGGTATTGCCGTGGATGCGGCAAGTATCTGCACCCCTACGGTCAACCACGGGAGCACAGCCGTTACTCTGCTGCGTACCGGCACCGATGTCCTGATTGAGAAGCCGCTCGCACCATCGCTGGCCGAGGCCGATGCGGTCCTGAACGCCGCGCGCGAACATGGCCGGATCGTCCAGGTGGGCCATCTGGAGCGCTTCAACCCCGCCGTGACAGCCGCCATGCCGCTACGCAACCGGCCCATGTTTTTTGAGTCGCACCGCCTCAGCGTCTTCACGCCGCGCTCGCTGGATGTGGACGTGGTGCTGGACCTCATGATTCACGACCTCGACATCGTGCTGACCTTGGCCGCATCTCCCGTGCGCGAGGTCCGCGCGGTCGGGCTGCCGGTGCTCTCCGCCAAAACCGATATTGCCAATGTTCGCGTGGAGTTTGAAAGCGGTGCCGTAGCCAATTTCACGGCCTCGCGCGTCAGCACGGAGCGTGTTCGCAAGCTGCGCTTCTTCCAGCCGCACCAGTATCTCTCGCTTGATTTCGCCCGGCAGGATCTGCTGATGATTGATGTCACTGCCGCAGCCTCGCTGACGCCGGTACAGATGCAGGCGCTCTTCGCATCCGGTGTGGGAAGCGGCGGCGAGTCGCACTCCAGCACTGAAATCGAAGTGCATCTCGCTGCTCTTCGCGCCGGTCAGTCCCAGGCTGCGGTGTCCGATGCGCTGATCGCGGACAGCATCCCAGCCGGCAGAAGCCCGCGGGCCGCGCCAGGACAGCCGCACCCCTCCGCGGGGCTATCCTTGCGCAAGGTGCCGGCGGAACCGGGCGAGCCACTCCGTCTGGAAATCGAAAGCTTCCTCCATGCGGTCCGAACCCGTGCGACGCCGCGCGTTACGGGCGAGCATGGCAGGGCAGCGCTCGCCCTTGCGTTGGACATCAACGCGGCCATCGCGGAACATGCCCGGCGAACCGGGCTGCTGGCGGCACCTGAAGATGGAAGGTAAAGGACGCATTGATCGAACTGGACAAGCAGGCGCGCATGGATGCGATCGCCTCGCTAAAGCGGTACTTCGACGAAAACCTGCCGGAGCCGCTCGGCGGCCTTCCCGCTGGCATGCTGCTGGATTTCTTTCTCGAGGAGATCGGCCCGGTTGTCTACAACCAAGCCATCAGTGACGCGCAAACGCGCCTGCAACGAAACCTGGCGGACCTCTCCGGCGACCTGTACGAGAAGCCATTCGGCTACTGGCCCGCGCTGGACGCTAAGCGGAAGCGGCGCTGAAGTGACTTCTTGATCGCCAAGCCAACCCGCCTGCAACATGTCACGCCGCGGGATGGCATTCCTCCGCGAGTAGCGCTCCGCAAGCGCTCTCCACCCTCGACAAAATGGTCCTGAACCCGTCACATGCAGCGGTCGTCGAACAGTTCGCTGGCTTGCTTGAGCCGGCACCATGCGTCCGCTGATTGGACTGTCCTTGGGGCTCCTCGCATTCGACGGGAGCTGCATTTACTTTCCCGGGCTGCGCGTGCACTTTCGGTAAGCACAGCGAGCGTCTACCGGATGGCCTGCATACTGTACCGGAAGAGCTGGTCGAAATCCGTCCGGATGGTCAAATCGGTGCTCGCGTGCTTCGTGATGGCTGTTTCGATGGCCTTCTGCGCAGATTCGCGCCTGTAGCCGAGATTGACCAGCGCCGAAAGTACATCGTCGGCCACCGGGCCCTGCTGCAAACCGTTCGCCTGGGACGAAGGCGTGGATCCGTGCAGGTCGTCCAGCTTGTCTTTCAGTTCCAGCACGACGCGCTCGGCGGTCTTTTTGCCGATGCCGGGAATACGGGTGAGCTGTGCATGATCGCCGCCGCGGATCGCCGTCACCAGGGACACGGCAGGCAATCCGGAGAGCACCGTGATACCGAGTTTCGGCCCAATGCCGCTGACGGTAATGAGCCGTTCGAACAGGCGCTTCTCATCGCGGTCCAGAAAGCCGAACAGGGCAATCGCATCCTCGCGCACCTGCGTGTTGATGTGCAGCGAAACCTCCGCGCCTTCGGCGGCCAAAGCGGAGAAGGTCGGTACGGAGATGCTCACGTCATAGCCCACGCCGCCGCACTCCACGACCGCCTGGCCGGGCGTTTTGCTGAGGAGGCGTCCACGCAGGTGAGCAATCATGCTGCTGATTGTAGAGGGGCAGCTTTGCTGTTCACATCACGATCCGCACACAAGGTAATTGCGGCTGGAACTCTCAACAAGATCTTGACGGCGTTTGCGGGCAGACGGATGCCGCGAAAACGGTCTACTGCTGCTCTCATCTAGCTGCGGCGGCGGTACAGTATCTGGAACGGATAGCCGTCATTCGCGGGAAATAGCTTGTTGACGGCGCGGAGGCGCTCCGCCAGTGCGGGAGCGGAGAGCAGCGGGTACTCGCGCTCTCGTAAGTCGGCGTAGTCGAAATCCAGATAAAGCGAGAGCTGGTAGATGGCCAGCGTATCGGCGAACGCCGCGGACTGGAAGGCACTCCGCGCCTTGGCGTCGATGCGTCCCGGCGACCGTGGCGTGGACGGACGCTGGCTGCTGTGGCCATCCGGCAGCGGCTGGCCCAGGGCGTCAGCACGCTCCTCCCAGGCATCGATGGAAGTTTCGCCACGCACGCCGGTTGTGGCCTGTTTCCAAACGAGATCGCCGAAGCTGGCGGGGACGCCCGCCGTATCCACAAAATTATGAGAGACGTTGATGAAGAACTCGAATGCCAGCGCGAACTTGTCGCTGTGCAGCCGGCTCGATAAAAAGACGAACTCGTCTCTGCCCACGCTGGCGTTGCGATGGCAGATGGCCTTATCCGCCAGCGCGGCCGTGTACGCGGGAGCGATGAACGTGCGGTCCGCCTCAGAGAACGGAGCGGACTCGTCGCCATCCAGCCGGGCACCGGAGAGCGCCAGCGGTACAAAAAGGTACACGAACCGAGCGAGCCCATGTGCAAGTACAGGCGGGACCGTTCCCACCAGGCGCGCAAGCTCCGCCGGGGTGGTGTTTGGCGCGTCCAAGCGGCCCAGTGTAGCGTAACGCACGCCGTTCGGGGCCACGGTCGCGCTTGCCTGTGTGGCCGCGTCTTCTGGCGTCAACAGGCCGGTCTGAAGAGTTTCAGCCATTCACCGTATATTCTAACGGTGGTAGAGGTCTGCGTAGCGCCAACTCCATGCCAAACATAAAATCCCCGCGTCCGCTTTACGCCCCGCACTACACCGGACCCCGCTTCTTTGGTGCGCCTGTGGGCGACTTCTCCGTGCTGCAGACGCTGCTCATCACCGTGGCAGCGGGCGTTGCGTCCTTCTTTGCGGCGACATTTCTGGCTATCGTGAGCATCCTCGTCCTGACACAGGCGTTCCACAAGCAAGTGGACTTCGCGATCAGCTATCGCTGGGTAGGTCTGCCCGTCGGAATCCTTGTGCTGGTCGCGGCTGGCCTGTACCTGGGATCCCTGCTGGTCGTGCGCATGCGGCGTAAGGGGCCATCCTGAGCAGAAGACGGGAGAAGTTACTACGCGGCTCGAGACAACCCGGTCATGCGTACTTACGCGGATTTCCTTGGGAGCGGAGTAACTTCAAACACCCTTCGATGGCTTCATGGCCTCGATCCTGGCTGTAGAAACGTGTGCTCCTGCTTGCACCGCATGCGCCACCAGATCATCAACAAGCGCCCGGCATTCACCAATTCCTGTCGCCAGCAACTCGCGAAAAGAGGGGATGCGCGACATCGTCCATAACATGGACGCCACCGCCCATGCTGGAGCTGTGCTCAACAGTCGCTTTCCTGATGGGTATAACCGGTAGCCAAGACTCTGAATCAAGGCGAAGCTCTCCTGCACGCCGCGTGCGAGCACCATGGACTCGCCCCAGGACGCACCTCCTCCACGACGCACGCCCGCCACCGACACGCTTTCAAAGGCGACGCACAGCGGCACATGGCAACGAAGCCACAGCAGCATGTCGGTCTCCAGCACCGCTGGCAGCCCGGCAGAAACGAAAACGCTGACGCAGCCCTGCTGATTCAGCTTGCTCTTTTGGCCGGCCGCACCCACCTTGGCATGCAGCCTGCCATTTCCGTCAATCGTTGCTTGTACGAACGGCATGCCAAACGAGCAACGCTCGGCACCCATTGCATCCCGCAGCCGCTCCGGGTTGAACGTGTTGAACATGAAGAGCACGTGCCTGGCGGCGCTGCGACGCAGATCGGGCAGAACCGCATCCACCTGGTGATCAAGCAGGGTGACGATGACCAGGTCGTATGGGGTGTCCTGATCAACCATATCGGCCACACAAACGTCCGCCCGCTCCCCTTTGCTGCTGACGATGCCCCCTTCGAGCCGCAACTGCTCCAATCGCACGGAGTCCCGGCGCGCAATAGCGGTAACGTGATGATGGCCGTTCCGGGCCAGGTAGAAGGCAAACGTGCTGCCAATTTTCCCGGCACCCAGGACCGCGATGCGCAAAGGCGCAGAGCGGTGTTCGTCGCGCTCGGTGCTCATAGTGAATTGATTCTGAGCGTCACCGGCTCGACTCGGGAAACGCCTGCCATCTCCTTTTCGGTAACACGTTGCCGCACGGCTTCCACTACACTTGCCAAGCATGCCAGCACCGTCCTCTACAGCCAATTACAACCAGCCGGAGT
>CAXUBG010000011.1:0-7517 GCA_964249285.1 uncultured Terriglobus sp.
ATCGTCCAGACCGCCACCTCCATCGACGGCACCGAGCGCTACCTGATGCGCATGGCCGACGGCGAAACCGTGGAAACCGTCTGGATGCCCGACGGCGACCTCCCTGGCGACGAAGACGAAGAAACAGGTCCGAATAAGGCCCGAGCAGTTGAGAGCGGCACGAACCTGGGTGCCCCACCTTCACGCGCAGCGTTAAGGTGGGATCGAACTTCTCAGGAATCTCAAAACGAAGAGCCAGGTGCCACACTCTTAAGCAAAGCATACGGTCCGGATCAAACAACAAACAACGGACCACGGGCCACGCACAACGGACCACGCACTCCAGACCGCCGCAACCAGGGCACCCTCAGCGCCTTGGGCTACCGCCGCGCTACCATCTGCATCAGCAGCCAGGTCGGATGCGCGGTCAATTGCCAATTCTGCCTGACTGCGAAGCTCGGCATTCGCCGGGACCTGACCGCTGGCGAGATTGCCGGGCAGGTGACTGCCGTGCTGAACCGCCACGAAATCCAGATGGGCCGCGACCGCATCAACCTCGTTTTTATGGGCATGGGCGAGCCGTTCCTGAACTACGACAATTTCATGGCGGCTGTCCGCCTGCTCGTCGAGGGCATCGGGATTCCCGCCTCCCGCATGACCGTATCCACCTCCGGCATCGAACCCGCCATCCGCCGCTTCGCCGCCGAGCCGGTCCGCCCCAACCTCGCCCTCTCGCTCAATGCTTCCAACGACACGGTGCGCGAAGCCATCATGCCCGTGACCCGCAAGTGGAAGATCGCCGCTCTCCTGGATGCTGTCCGCACCGTGCCTATGTCCAAGCGCGATTGGGTCACGTTCGAGTACGTGCTCCTGGGCGGCGTCAACGATCAGCTGGAGCACGCCCGCGAAGTCCTCGACCTCCTTCGTCCCGCTGGCAGCCCCATGCACGCCAAGGTCAACCTGATTGTCTGGAACCCGGGCCCCGGCATCCCGTATACCCAGCCCACATCGGAAGCAGTTGCCACCTTCCAGCAAACCCTCATCGCGGGAGGCGTGCCTGCTTATCTTCGCCGCCCGCGCGGCCGTGACATTTACGCCGCCTGCGGTCAGCTCAAGCGCACAATTGAACCGGAACGCACCGCCTCACCGGAGCTGGTCACACTCATCGCTTGACTCAAGACCGCTGAATCAGCGATTTAGCTTCAGAGACAACCGCGTCCCCAAAGCCTGAAAGCCAGGTAATCCGGAGATCCCGCCGAAACCACGTGCGCTGGCGTTTGCTGTACTGCCGGTGTCCGGCCTGCGTTCTGCTGACAGCTTGCTCCCGTGACAGTTCCCCGCGCAGTACGGCCTGCGCCTCCGCGTAGCCGAGTGCGTGCAGCGCACGGCAATTTACCCCATACCTTTCAACCAGATCCGCGGTTTCTGCAATCAGGCCGTCCGCGAACATGGCAGCGCACCGTCTGTTGATACGGTCGTACAGGGCAGCGCGATCCGGCTCCAAGCCAATCTGCACAACGCGAAAACCCGTGAGCGGTTCAGGCCTGCTTGACACCCATGCCGCGCTGACCGGCTTTCGCTCCAGCACGGACACCTCGATGGCACGGATCAGCTTGGGTGCGTCATTGGCATGGATGCGTCCTGCCGCGCCCGCATCCAGCCGTCGCAGCAGCCGGTGAAGGAGACCTGCTCCCCGCCGCTCCGCCGCCGCATTCAGTCTTTGGCGGATGTCTTTGTTGCGTCCGGGAATCGCGCTCAGCCCCTCAAGCAGCGCTCGCAGGTAAAGACCACTGCCGCCAGTAACGATGGGTACATGGCCTCGCGCTGCGATAGCAGCTATGGCCGTACGCGCCGCACGGCCATAGTCACCGGCGGTGTAGGGCACATCTGGTGTGACCACGTCCAGCATGTGATGGGGGACGCGGGCCCGTTCAGCACCGCTTGGCTTTGCGGTCCCGATCTCCATCCCACGATAAACCGCCACGGAATCACAGGAGACAATCTCTCCGCCAAGCTCTTCCGCCAGCTGCAGCGACAAGGCGGTTTTGCCCGCTGCGGTGGGTCCTGCGACTACGATCAACCGCGAGTCAGTCTCGCTCACAGGTGCCGCCACCATCCTGGTGTAAAGACGGTTTGAACGCCCGCTCGCAGCACAATGATAACCAGCACAACGATAGCGAGCAGAAGCGCACCGCCTACCTGCAGCCGGCGTTCTTCCGCGAGGCGCTCCTCTTCATCGCGCGTGCGCTGCGATGGCATTGGTTACTGCGCGTCCTGAATGTCTTTGTTGACGCGGAATTCGATCCGCAGTTCCAGGTTAGGTCCGTGGAACTCCTTGGGCAGCGGCTGCGCCGCACCCAGGCCCGTGATGGAACCCCACGCCGCGCGGTCAATTGCTACGTCGTGCGTGGAGTAATCCAGGTGCATCGATCCGGGTGCGATGCGGCCGTCCGGCAGGATGCTGAAGCGGACGCCCGTAATGCCCTGCTTGTTGAGCGGCGGACGGCACTCCTCCGGGATGAGCGGCAGCCAATTGCGGCGGATGTCCGCAAGCAGCCGCTGCAGATACTTTGCAAAATCCACACCCTGCGTATCGGAAATGATCTGCGTGCCAATTTTGCTGCTCCCCTGCTGGCCGCGCCCCGTGGACCCGTAGTCCCCGCTCTCGCCGCCACTGCGCGCCGCGCGTGCTGCCTGCTCGATCTGCTGTCCGGCACCTTGCGGCGTGTTGAAGATGCTCCGGTTGGCGGAGGGCGTGGGCGCGTCGGCCAGAGGTTGCCGTGGGGGCAACGGAGTGGGCGGCGTGTTGCGCGCCTGCTGTGGCGGCTGCTGCGCGGGTGGTTGCTGCTGCGGAGGCCTGGACTGTTGCTGTGCAGGCTGCGGTGCCGCGGGTTTAGGTGCCGGAGGCACCGGATTACCCGCCCTTGGCTCCGGCACGCGCGGGCTTGGCTTCGGACTTTGCGCCTCAGTTGACCGCGTACTGATGCTTGGTGCGGGCTTTGTACGCTGGAGCTGCTTCTTAAGATCTGGCGGCACATCCAGGTACGTCATCTGATTGGGCCGCTTGGTATCTGGCACGGCGGAGATCAGCACTGGCGCGTGCCAAAGGTATCTTGGCCCGTAGACCATGACCCAACCCAGCACAAGCCAAACAATGACAGAGATGTAGACGGCTTCGCGAAAGCGAGCGCGAGCCCGCTCGTCATCGATTTCATCGATCAGCGTGATCAGTTCATGCGTGTCCAGATATTGGTAGCGTGCGCGCAAAACGCTACGGCGCGGCTGCCGCCCCGATGCAGAGCGTTCTGGTTTCGGGCCACCAGCCTCTGCGGAACGGTCGGTCTCGGGCCGGTCCAAACCGGGCGGTATGTCGAGTGGGGGCACGCTCTTTATTGTCTCTTCCTAGGTAGGACTGCCGGGAAGGAACTTTTGTTTCCCGCTGGGTTCCGCTTGGGGTTGCACGGAACTTCATTTTCTCATCCACATGACTCCTGCTTCATAGCATCTATTCGCCGGTAGAATGAGGAGTCATGCTGCTCCACTTGCCGCACCTTCTGCTCGCCGCCGCGCAAACCGTGCCCGCAAAGCACGCAGCGTTCGGTCTATTCCGGCAGTTGGGTGAGCGGCTGAAACACCTGGGCGGAACCGGCTTGGCCGTGGCGTCACTCTTCGATTCGGCCCTGATCCCGATCCCTTGGCAACCCATCCTGCTGCAACTGGTCAGCAGCCATCCTCACAAGTTTTTGATCTACCCGCTCATCGCGGCGTTCGCTTCTGGCGTGGGCAGCATGGTGCCGTTCTACGTCGGCCGGCTGGGCGGCGAGCTGTTTCTGCTGGGCAAAATCAATCGCGCCCGGTACGAGCGGCTTCGTGACCGCTTCGAGGAGCAGGAGTTCTTTGCCATCTTGATTCCCGCCATGGGACCGCCACCAACACCGTTTAAGCTGTTCGAGTTCTGCGCGGGCGTCTTCGAAATGAGGCCGCTCACGTTCTTCGTTGCGGCGTTCCTGGGCAAGCTGGTTCAATTTACGGTGTACGCGACGCTGACGCATCTGTACGGCCCGGCGGTCGTCGAGATTCTCTTCCACACCGTGCGCGCACATGCTCACCTTGTGCTCTTTGTCGTGGGGCTGCTGCTGATTGTGCTTGCCATCTGGGTCATGCGAAAGGTCTTCGACCGGAAGCGTGGAACGCAGTTGCCCATCGAAGACGCGGCTGCAGCCGGTACAGCCAGGACCCCGATAGGAAAAGAGTAGCTGTCCGCTTCCGCATGACAGATCATGCCCGCCGCCGTAAAAGGCACAGAGCGGGAGAGACATCGGCATCCATGTTAACCGCATCCATGTTTGAACATGTGACAGCATTGTTGACAAAGGCACAAATAGCTTGCCTCCGTGAAAAACCAGTGTTCCAACCCTGCTTGCTAACGCTCTACGAGGTGTGGTGCACACATGAAAGTTTCAGACCTGCTGCTTGGAAAACCGCTGGCTACCAGTGAGGCCGAGCACGAGCACATTGGCGTTGCCGCGGGTATTCCGATCTTTGGATTGGACGGCCTGACAAGCGCTGCATACGGCCCGGAGCAGGCAATGTCGCTCCTGATCCCTCTTGGAATCATCGGGGTGCAGCAGCATTTGATGCCGATCTTCACGGCCATCCTCATTCTGCTGACCATTCTTTACTTTAGCTATCGCCAAACAATTGAGGCATACCCTAACGGCGGCGGTTCATTCACCGTCGCCAGCGAAAACCTGGGGGACAATGCGGGCCTGCTGGCTGCCGCCGCCCTGATGATCGACTACATCCTAACGGCTGCCGTGGGCGTCTCGGCCGGTGTGACAGCCCTGGTCAGCGCAGTGCCTCGGCTCCATCCCCATCAGCTCTCGCTGTGCCTGCTGGTACTGGTCATTATCGTTGTGATTAATTTGCGAGGAGTCAAGGAGTCCGGCTTTGTTTTCATGCTGCCGACCTTCCTCTTCGTCGGCACGCTGCTCGCAACCGTTGTCGTTGGCATCTGGCATGCCGCGCAGGCGCACGGCCATCCCGTCGCTTTAGCCGCACCGCCGCCCGCCCTTCCGGCCACCATGCAATACCTGACGATCTGGTTGCTGTTAAAGGCCTTCGCCAGCGGCTGCGCTGCCATGACCGGGGTCGAAGCTGTGTCCAACGGCGTGACCGCCTTCAAGGAGCCTCGTTCGCGCAACGCCAACATCGCACTCACGGTGATTATTGCAATCCTCATCGTCCTGCTGGCAGGCTTGTCCTATGTGGCAAAGGCCTACAGTATTACCGCGATGGACCCCGACAATCCCGCCTATCAGAGCGTGCTTTCGATCCAGGTGGCGGCGGTCTTCGGCCGGGGATGGTTCTACTATCTGACCATGGCTAGTGTGCTTGCCGCGCTCAGCTTCAGCGCGAACACCGCGTTTGCGGACTTTCCGCGCATGGCGCGCGCAATTGCGCTGAAGGATTTTATGCCGCGCGTCTTTCTCATGCGCGGCCGCCGCCTGCTTTTCTCTCATGGGATCTACGCTCTCACCGGCTTCACAGCGCTGTTGCTCATCATCTTCGACGGCGTCACGGATCGCCTGATTCCCCTTTATGCGATCGGCGCGTTCCTTGCCTTCACTCTCAGTCAGGCCGGGATGGTGAAGCATTGGCTCAAGTGCAAGGACGAAAAGGGACGTCATCTAAAGATGTTCCTCAACGGCCTGGGTGCTGTGGCGACAGGCATAACCTTGGTCGTCGTTCTTGTGGCCAAGTTCACCTCAGGTGCATGGATCACGGCATTACTCGTGCCGGGCATCATCGCCACCATGTACGGCATCAAGCGCCATTACACCCGCGTCAATGCCGAAACGGCGGATCCCACACCCCTCCGTGTCACCGGGCTGCAACAGCCCATCGTCGTCATTCCCATTGCGCGCTGGGACAAGCTCAGCGAAAAGGCTGTCCGTTTTGGCATGGTTCTCGGCCGGGAGTTGAAGATCATCCATGTGGATAGTGACGACGACTCCGGCTTCGATAAGGCATGGGAGACCATGGCGATGCAGCCGATTCGCGCGGGCGGCCTTCCGGAACCGGAACTTGTCATGGTCAAGAGTGATTACCGCACCGTTATCTCGCCCCTGATGGATTACATCCTGAAGCTGGAAGAACTGAATCCGACTCGAAAAGTCGCTGTCATCATTCCGGAGTTAGTGGTACGCCACTGGTGGGAGAATTTCCTGCACAACCAGCGAACACAGGTACTGAAACTGCTCCTTCTTCTTAAGGGCAATCAGCGCATCATCGTCATCAACATTCCCTGGTATCTGTAGTGCGCTTCTTACGCCTGTCATCCCGTAGCGCAGCTTGCGAGCCGTCTCACGAGCGCCCTACAATGCGGAGGTCCACGTAAGGAGACATAATGCATCTGACACGACGCGATTTCGCGAAACTAGGTACCGCCACCATGGCCGCAGCGACGCTCCCGCTGCACGCGCAATCCAAACCAGATTCGAAGATCAATGGCGTGCAGATCGGCGTCATCAGCTACAGCTACCGTCAGATGAAGCCGTTTGACGCGAATGCAGTCCTGAAATACGCCGTGCAGGACGGGATCAATGCGTGTGAGCTGGAGAACGTGCAGGAGCTTTGGGCCGGAGCGCCCGTTCCGCCGCCACGCCCCATGCCCGTGCGTTCTTCGCCTGGCATGCAGGTGGGTGAACAGCGGCCGCAGCCCTCACCCGAACAGCGCGCTGCCATGGCCGCGTACGCTGATTCGCTCTCACAGTGGCGGCTCTCCGTGCCCATGTCGAAGTACGAGGATCTCCGCAAGATGTACAACGGCGCGGGCGTCAACATCTACGCTTTCAAGCTCACGCGCAATATGAAGATGTCTGACGCCGAGTTCGACTACGCCTTCAAGGCAGCCAAAGCCTGCGGAGCAAACCAGTTGACCATGGAAATGCCCGACGGCAAGCCGGAGTTGACCAAACGCATCGGCGACTTCGCCGGCAGGTACAAGATGATGGTCGGTTATCACGCCCACCTGCAGGCCAAGCCCGATACCTGGGATGAAGCCATGGCTCAATCACCGTATAACGGCATTAATCTCGACATCGGCCACTACACTGCCGCCGGCAATCACGACGTCATCCCCTTTATCCAGAAGAATCACGCCCGCATCACCAGCGTCCATATCAAAGACCGAAAGTTCCCGGAGAGCGGCGGCCAGAACGCCCCGCTGGGCGAAGGCGACACGCCGATCAAGGAAGTCTTGCAGCTGATGAAGAAGCAGAGCTATACCTTCCCGGCCACCATCGAGATGGAGTACACCGTTCCCGGCGGCTCCGACGCGGTCCAGGAAGTCGCGAAATGCCTAAGCTACTGCAAGACTTCCCTTGCTTAAGTTCTTTCTTGTTTTCATCCCGGGTAGCGAAACGTAAGAATCTGCATTTCGCCTTCCCCGGCAGCCAAGTCGTGAGCGAAACGCAGAAGGCCCGCGATGTCCTCGCGGGCCCTTTGTTTTGCACTCTGCACACGCGCTAGCAACG
>CAXUBG010000011.1:7527-8274 GCA_964249285.1 uncultured Terriglobus sp.
GTTAAGATCTTCCCGCCTGCAAAGTGCAGACGGCACAAACGTATGGCCCGCGAACCTCGCGGGCCATACTCCATCAGTCGCGTAGAGCGCGCCGGAAACAGCACAAGGTGCCTATTCCTGTTCCTTACGAACCTTCTTGCGATTGCGCTTGCGTGCCAACGCTTCCTTGACGCGCTTCTTCTCGCCGGGCTTCAGATAGAACGAGTGGCGCTTGACTTCCTTGATGATGTCTTCCTGCTGCACCTTGCGCTTGAAGCGGCGCAACGCATTCTCAAGGGGCTCACCCTCTTGCAGACGAACCTCTGCCAAACTAAAACACCCCGCTCTCCGGCCACGCTGGCCAGCTACTAGATTACCGCAACTCCACCCAAAACGCGGAGCGCGGAGAGAATGCGAAGTCCGCGTTCTCCCCGCGATGCCTAAAGTTTGGGCACGTTCGCGACATCCTGATCTTCCGCGCCCAGCACTGGACGCTCCAGGTATTCGCTGAAGAGCTTGTCATACACCAGGCCGCCGATGGCACCACCAATCAGCGGCGCGACCCAGAACAACCATAGCTGGCCAAGTGCCCACCCGCCTGCAAACAGCGCGGGACCGGTACTGCGCGCCGGATTCACGGACGTGTTGGTCACCGGAATGGAGATCAGATGAATCAGCGTCAAACCGAATCCGATCGCGACGGGTGCAAAACCATTGGGCACGCGCTTGTCCGTGGATCCCATGATGACCAGCAGGAAGAACATGGTC
>CAXUBG010000011.1:8284-33156 GCA_964249285.1 uncultured Terriglobus sp.
AGAATAGCCGCCAGGCGAATGCACTCCATAGCCATTAGAGGCAAAGCCGCCGGACGTACTGAACCCATCCTTGCCGTTGGCGATGACGTACAGCACGCCTGCAGCGACGACTGCGCCCACGACCTGCGAAGCCCAGTAGGGCAGCATATCCTTCGCGGGAAAGCGTTTCCCGGTGACCAGGCCCAGCGTCACCGCCGGGTTAAAGTGTCCGCCGGAAATGTGACCCAGCGTGTACGCCATCGTCAGCACCGTCAGCCCGAACGCGAGCGACACGCCCACAAAGCCGATGCCCAGCGTGGGAAATCCGGCGGCAAGCACCGCGCTGCCGCAACCACCGAAGACAAGCCAGAACGTACCGAAAAACTCCGCCACACAACGCCTGGAAAGGGGCATAGCAACTCCTGTTTTCAATTGAGGATTTGAACACGCGGAACACAACGTCCGTGAGTCTCAACCCTTTTACAGGGAGACAGCCTGAATCACCACTGAAATCTGAAGTCCTTTTCGCTGCGCAACCGCGGTTTCCGGCTGCACAGTGCCAAGAGCCATTGTCCTGCTATTAGAACTCCAGCTTGAGGGAGACCTGGCCAGTGCGGTTTCCGCCGAAGTCGGAGCCGCGGGATTGCGTAATCTTGCCGAAGTCGGACCGCGTAATGTCGAGCACTGGGTCGGCGAGATTCGTATGATTCAGCACGTTCGTGAAGGTGCCCTCCGCGCGCAGCCGCAAGCCTTCCACCAGAAGGAACGACTTGCTCAATCCGCTGGAGAGTGCGACCGTCCCCGGACCGCGCAGGTCGCCAGTGGCTTCCGTCCCGAAGCGTCCAATGGGCAATGTGCCGTTACCGACAGTGCAGGTACTGATTGAGGCCGGGTCGTTGCTGCCAGGACAGGCGAAGGCATTCGTGTTGAAGTACTGACTGCGACTTCGTGCGCCGGTGTTGGGATTGCCGATGCGGTCAGGCCGTTGTGCCGCGCCGCCAACCGCGGTGCCGGAGCCTGTACCAGACGGATCGATGGAACCATTTGGAAAGAACGCGGTCAGAAAAGGGCCACTCTGCCAGAGGAAGATGTTACTGAGCTGCCAGCCACCCACCAGTGTATTCGCCACACGATTCATGCCGGAGCCAAACTGCCTGCCCCGGCCGACCGGCAGTTCGTAGATGGCGGTCGTGAGGAAACGATGACGCCGCGTGGCTGCTACGTTGCCGTAATCAGCCGCCGGGTTGGTGCTGTCCGTCGCGTTGTAGCCACCCTGCTCATCCACAAACCCTGATGCGTTCGTGGAGCTGTAATTGCCAAAGGTGCCTTGATTATTCGCCAGATTCTTGGCCAACGTGTATGTCGTGTTGAATGACAGGCCACGCGTCATGCGATGAGAAAACTCAGCTTGCAGCGATTGGTAGTCCGCCTGAGCGGAGGTCTTGCGGTCGGTGATCTGGTAGAAGTTCGGGAAAGGATAGTCGGTCTGTGGAGCGTCAGAGGCCCGGCGCGTGGTTGATCGCGGCAATTGATTAAATTGCGGCTGCCAGATCAGATGCCAGGTGTGCAGGCCAATGTAAGAGACCCGCCCGCCAAGGTTATGCCCAAAGTCATGATCGATGGACAGATCAGACTGCAAGGAATACGGATCGTGCCAGTTGGTGTCGACCGATGCATAAAAGTACTCGCTGCCGATGGCAGGCGCGAACTGTCCCGAGGCCGACGTGTTTGGGAACGCAAACGTGGGTCCACTGGGCGAGTAGGTGTTGGTGAAGGTTTGGAAGTTCTGCTGCAGCGTTTGCGCGACAGCATAGAACAACGCGCCCGTTGTCGTGATGTTGTAGTAACCCGCCCCGCCCCGGATTGCCGTGCGGTCGTTGCCGAATGGCCGGTACGCAAAGCCGAAGCGTGGCATAAAGCGCAGCTTAGGAGTCTGCCGCAAACCAGCCGGCAGACCCGCTTGCGAGCTGCTCACCACTGGCGTGCATGGAACACCATTGATGGGCTGACCGTTGGCATAAGGATTGTTGACACCAGCCGTGGGGCAGGCGTTCACGTTGGCAAGCCCCTGTATATCCAGCGTATTTGCGTACCCTGTTGGATAGATCAGCCGCCCCGTGCGCGGAACGGACGGATCAAAGTTGCCCGTCAGGCCGTTTGTCGCGGTGAATGCCGGGTGAAACTCATAGCGCAAGCCGAAATTCAGGTTCAGATTCTGCGTCGCTTTCCAGTTGTCCTGCGCGTAGAAAGCGTAGGAATTAGCCACGCCGCTGTTGTCCTGGTTCACGTGGTTGCTCTGGTTCTGGTATGGCACGCCGGTCAGGAAGTCAGCCCACTCATTGCCGGTGGCCGAGTGGTTCGGATCGAAATAGAAGTTGCCGTAATTGACCGAAGGCGATCCGCCCGCCTCGGTAAATGCATTTAAGTGGCGAATGTCCGCGCCGAAGCGCAGCGTATGCGCGCCAGCTTGGTAGGTCACGTTGTCGACATACTGAAAAATTCGCGACCGTTCCTCAAAGCCAAGCCGCGAGCCGATGGCAAAGATAGCATTGTCATTGAATCCGATGTGCGGGATGCCATTGAAAAACGCTGGCAACGACGGCAACTGCAAGCCGGTTTTTGAGGTGAAGCCGGGGCCGTCAAACGGATTGCTGTTACCGTCCTGCTCCAGCGTGAAGCCGAAGCGAAACTCGTTCGCGAGCCGCGCGGTAAACGCATAGTTAAGGCTGCTGGCGAAGATGCGGTAGCGCGCAAACGCCGTGCTGTTGGGCAGGGTGAGATCGGTAGGCTGCGTCTGGTTATTGTTCTTGAACGTATAGCGTGCGGTGACACTTGCTTTGGCTCCCAAGTTCTGGTCGCCACGTAAGTCGAACTGATTACTGTTGATGCTGTTCGCGCGCGTGCTCAGGTAGTTATAGCCGTCCTGCGCTGTGGCTGCGGCCAACGATAAGTTCGCCAGGTGATTCGGATCCGGCCAGAACTGCAGAAACTGCGCGGAGGTGGCACTGATGGGCACAATGTTCCCCGCGTACGTCGTGCCGTTGAACGGGTTCGTCAGTGGCGTGCTCGTCTCCTGCGACAGGTCGCCCTGCTTCATCAGCACCGTGGGCACCAGCGCCTGAATCACCGTAGTCTGCGGGAAGCGCAATCCCTCAAACGCACCAAAAATAAATGTCTTGTCGCGCCCGTTGTACAGGTGCGGGATCACCACCGGCCCGCCAAAGCTCCCGCCAAAGTCCTTGGCCTGCTTTTGCGGCTTGTTCGCTGCGTCCGTGCCATAGGGCGTCGCATCAAACCTGTCGCTCTGGAAGTACATGTAGGCCGAGCCATGCACCGCGTTGCTGCCTGCCTTGGTCACCGTCGTGATCTCGCCCGGCTGGCCGTACTCCGCATTGTTATTCACGCCGTCCACGCGGATCTCCGCGATGCTCTCCGCCGAGGGAAATGCGTCAGCCTGCACGTTGTTGCTGGTCTGGTTCTGCGCGGAGATGCCGTCCACCGTCGTTTCCGTCTGTGAGGGCAAACCACCCTGCAACGAAAACCGGATGCTGGGCGCGGGATGCGTCGATGGTGCGGGAGGATAGCTGCCGGTGTCGGGCTGTACTCCAGGCAGCGTCTGCACCACATTCAGCGGCGAGGTGGATCCAGCGCCGCGATAGTTCGCTGGCAGATCCAGCACATCACGCGGGGTAAGCGCGGCGGAGATTTGCGCGTTCTCCGTGGGAATCACACCCGCATCGGTCGCGTTCACCGTCACCGTCTCGTTGCCCGCGCTCACCTGCAGCTTGGCGTCGTAGCGCAGTTGCTGCCGCGCCGCCAGCGTGATGCCCTGCGCGGTCGTCGTCGCGAATCCAGGCGCACTGGTGCTGATGCTGTACTGACCGGGATCGACGTTCAAAACCGTGTAGCTTCCTCCAGCGTCGGAGGTCACGGTGCGGTCGGTGTTCATGTCCAGGCGATGCAGAACAATCGTAGCGTTAGGCAATGCAGCTCCCGCGCTATCCTGCACCGTGCCAGCGATGCTGCCCAGCACGGACTGAGCCTGCACCACCGGAGAAGCGGCCAGCACTGTAAGGGAGAGAAGCGGAAAGCGCAGAACGGCAGACAGGGAAAGCGCGCGAGCGCGGGTCGATCGCATGTTACGGGGAGCCTCACAAAGGGATGAGCCGCCTGCCAGTACCAATCACAGCCTGCGTGCATGGATATCGGCGCGCCGCGCGGCAGCTCCGCACGGACACGCATGGACTTCAGGGAGCGAGTATATCCCTCGCCGCCCCTCACGTCTTATCTTGCACACCAGGGTGCGCCTCTGGCGGAACTCCGTACCGCCCGTTTCACACAGCCAAAGCATCGCCGCGATATTCACCAGGCGTCAACATGACTCGCACTAAAACGCTACTCGCCCGGATGGTAGCTCCGCTCCGTGTGCCCCCGCAGCTGGTCGGGGTAAAACATCACATCGCGCAGGTTGCCGGTTGCGTACCGCTCCGCCTCGTCGGTAAAGTGCTGCGAACCGGGCGTGCCGCTCTCGCCGCCGCAGGTGACGGCGCGGGCGTGTACGCGCTTCGGGTCAAACTCCACCACCGCAACAAAACTGTTGCCGCTGCTGCCATACCGTTTCTTCGTGTTGGGATACGCCCGCGCCGCGAACGACGCCAGCGAACCCCATGTCGCTCCGGCAAACGGTACCGCCATGCTCCCCTGCGCGTCATCGAAGTGCGGCGCAATGCTGTCGTCCAGCCGCTGGTAGCGGTTGATCGCACCCCACGGCGTCTTCCATGATCCAAAGTCAGCGGCAAGTTTATCGCTTGCAGCCTGCAGCGCGGCCAGCATGGTTGCGGGCGGAACCTTGCTGCTCACGTAGTCCTCCCAAAGCTCCCCCGATTGCCGCGCCTGCCGGACTACCGGCATCCCAGCCGCCTCACCCCAATACACCGCGAGCGATTCCGCCACGGTATCCGCGCCCCAGGTATAGTCCCACTTCCGCAAGACTTCGATCTGGTCATGCAATGCGCCGCGTTGCGGGTCGCCGGCCGGCAACGCGTCATACGCCTGCAGCAGCGCCGGCACTGTCCGCGCAAACCACGGCTGGTAGGGATCGAACGCCGCCGCTAGCAGGCTGTCCAGCGTGAAGTCCTTCTGGTTGTTCAGCAGCCGCGTCATGTGGACACCGCGGCTGGTCTCCCCGCCCTGCTCCACATACGGCGGGTAGTCGGCCCGTTTCAGCGAACTCTCACCCGCACCATTCCATGGACTGTTATTCACATTCCCCAGCCATCCACTGCGAGGATTGCGCAGCTGCGGCACATGCTCCAGCGCGGTCAGTCCCTGCCAGTCCGTCGCGGGATTGCTGCCGTCCACCGGCTTGGTAAAGTCATACTGCGTATCGCGCTCCGGTATGTAGTCGCCGTGCCAGTACGCAATGTCACCATCCGCATCCGCGAAAATCGTGTTGTTGGACGAGTTCGCCATCAGTTCCATCGTGGCGCGGTACTCAGCATAAGTCCGCGCTTTTGTCCGCAGAAAGCTCTGTTCCAGCGCGAGCACAGGCCGGTTCATCAACTCCACGCTTACCCACGCGTCACCGTTGCTGCGCACCACCGGACCGCGGTGATCAAACTTCGCGTCAAAGCCGCGCTCCTTCAGCGATCCGTCCGGCCCCTTATACCTCAAGGCGACATGCCGGGTAGTAAACGGCCGCACCTTCGCTCCGTACTTGTATCCGGCCACCTGGCCGCCGGCGCTCCGCACCACTGTATTGCGAAATTCGTCAATCGCATCCACGTTGCTGGAGGTATGCATCCATCCCGCGCGGTCGTTAAATCCCTGGTAGACAAACATCTGCCCCCATGTCACCGCTCCATACGCATTCAGCCCTTGCTCGCTGGTCATCTGCAACTCGCTGCGAAAGTAGAACGAGGTATGCGGATTAATCAGCAGCAGCGCGTGATGATTCACCGTATTCGCTGGCGCAATCGCCGCTCCATTTGACCCGCCCGGCTCCACATCCCGGTCCACCTGTGCCACCTGCGCCAGTTCCGCGCCGCGCGCATCCGTTTTCGCCTGCAGAGGCTCCTGCGCACCGTAAAACTTCTCCAGTTCCTGCAAGTTCACCCGCTCGATATCCCCGCCAATCGATCCCTCGGTGAACGAGAGCGCCATCCACGGCTCAAAGTGTGTCAAGACACGCGGATGCGCCTCCGCGTGCTTCGACAGGTAGAAGTTCGCACCGTCCGCCCACGCCTCCATCAGCGCCTGCAGCCAGGCCGGGCTTTGCGCATACATCTGCTTCAGCTGTGCCGGGTCAATAAACAGTTGCTGCCGCAAGTCCTGCCACAGCTTCGCCTCACCCTCCGCCTCCGCCAGCCGCCCCAACGACACCAGGTAGTTCGTCTCTACCCGGTTAAAGTCGTCCTCGCACTGCGCATACATCATGCCAAAGACGGCATCGGCATCCGTCTTGCCGCGCACATGCGCAATGCCCCACGTGTCGCGTACGATCTCGGTTTGCCGGGCGTGCGCGGACCAGCGAGCCGTCTCCGGCAGGGTACCCGCAACCAAGCCCTTTTGCGCATGAGCTGCAGCCGCACCCAGACATATCGCTGCCAGCGCCATACACATCTTCATGGAAAAGGACTCCTGCACAGGTTACTGAAGGTGAGACTCCCACTGTACCAGCTTGATAGAAACGCACCCGCTTACGCGACGGGTTGACGCACACGGGCAGGCGAGCGCCCAAAGCAAAACCCGCCAGATTGGAGTACCTGGCGGGTCCCGAAGCAGCAAACGTACGAGAGCTTAATACGAAGCGACAGCCGTTCCCGGCGTGAACGAGATGCCGCGCAACACTTCGCCACCCACCGCGTCGCGCAGGTCAGAGAAGCTTTCCTCGGCAGCGACCGCCGCAGACGTGTTCAGCAGCCGGTCCGTGACCAGGTACAGCTTATTGGGATCGGCACCCTGATCGCCGCTGCCGCTGACCGTGGACGAGACCGCCCAGATACTCACGTTGTAGCCCTGGATGCGGTTGCCGCTCACGATTCCCGCAATGTTGCGCAAACCATCGGTTGCCGGTGCCCAGGGCAGGCCCGTGCCACCCGTCCCGCTGTTCAATCCCGCCGGGTAGCTGGCTGGCGCATACGGCGTGCCAAGGTTTAGTCCGGTGCGCAGCGTGTACGCCAGCTGCCAGGCCTTCAGGCTCGGGTTGAAAATCCACTTCTGAAGGCCGCCCGTGTTGGCGGCTCCGGCTGCATCTGTGTACGTGTTGGTTGCGCTGCTGTAGGTGTTCACACCGTCACCCTCATCGGCCACGTACAGCGTCGTCGCATTGGCGAAGAACAGCCCGAAGGGATACGCGATGGGGTTTGTCAGCTTGTTTACCGCCGTGGGAAAGCCCGCCAGGATGCACATATTGTTCGCCAGGCCGGTCGTCGAGTTATACGTTGGGGAAAGATCCGTGGTCGGCAGCGGCGCTCCGGCAACCGGCAGACCGACGCCGGGCGTGGCAGAAGTCGCCGGGCAGGCGGTGCCGGTCGTATCCACAAAATACACGGTATTCACGCCATTGCCGCCGCTGCCCTTCGTCACGTACAGCACATTGTTGAACAACGTCATACCACGAAAGTTATCGTCTTTTCCGACCTTGTCCGTCGTCGCCGGAACGCCCGGCAACTGGCTGACGTTGAAGCTGCCCACCGGCTTGGGAAGACCCGGCGTCTGCGCCGATTCCGCTGCCATGACAGCAGGCAGAATCTGCACGCCCGCGCCATCCACCACTTCAACCGGCTCCGGCGTGCCACCATTCCCGGCATTGCCCACGGTGTAAAAGAAATTGTTTCCACCGGTGTTGACCAACAGCGCGGCCCGGCCGTTGTTGCCGCTGTAGGCGTTCGACTCCGTAAAGGTGAACTGGCCCTGCGCGTTCACTGTCGCAGCCGCGCGATAGTATGCGCTGGGTACCGGATTTGTCGGGTCAATCGCGGCAGGCGTATTGGAGTTCGACACATCGATGTTGCTGACCGGGGACACGTAATCCATGAACGCAAGATAGTTGCCGTCGGTGGAAAGGTGCAGTGCGCCTTCGGACTTCGAACTGAAGCTCGTCACCAGTTGATCGCCTGCGGTCGTCGTATTATTTGGAACAGCCAGCGTGTTAATCAGCGTGCCGCCCGGTGTCATCTGGTCCAAGAATAGCGGCGATGTGATGCCAAAGCTGCCGTCCACCTTCGCATTGTTGAAGACGTAAGGAAACGTCGCATCGACAATCGCCGCGCCGCATGTCACCTTCGTCGATGCATTGGGAACGCAGCCCGGCGGCAATGTCTGCCCCACCACGACCGTCCCCGCCGGTGCCGTATACACTGAGCGGCTCATCACCAGGTTGCCTGGCGTCAGCGCCTGCGAGGCAGCCAGTTTGGGCGATACACCCTGCGCGATGGCATGTCGGCTGACGAGGGTTGCGCACAGCGCAAGCGGCAACAGCGCGCCGCTGGCCATCTGCCGGGCGCGGCTGGGGAAGGCTAAGCTCTTCATGAGATCACTCCTGTAAGTTGTTAAAGCAAAAATCGGTGCGGTTTGAACGCGAGGCGGCCCTTGACGGCGAAGATCGAGAAGGGCTGTTACGCCTTGGCGAGCCTGCGGCGGATCATCTGGCTGGCTCCGGCCAGCCCAGTCAGTACGAGCGCAAACGAACCCGGCTCCGGTGTTACGGCGGTTGCACTTGTCACGCTCACATCATCCACAATGACCGAACCAACGGATGAGCCGAGCGGCGGATTGCCAGTTGCAGTCAAGGCCAGCAGCGTGCTTCCTGATGTTGCGGTAAACGTGCCCAGGTAGTTCGTAAACAATCCGCTGTTCGTGACCACGCCCGCAAATCCGCTGATTCCAATGCTGGCCGGTTCGCCCGCGATGGTCAGTCCATTTTCCGTGGCGGAGAAGGTGTTCGGCGTATCCGCATTTCCAAAGAAGCTGAGAGTATAGGTCTGCCCGGCAATCGTGGCCAACGTCTGCGACACGGTATTCGCGGTGTATGGATTGATATAGGCCAGATTCAGTGAATTGTTGCCGTCGTACACATACGGATCGCCTGAGTCAATGTAGACCTGGCCCTTGGTTACGCTCCATGCACCATCCAGGCTCTGCCCCACGCCGTAAATGCCGTTAGCACCCGCGGACTCAAAGCCTGAGTCCGCAACAAGATTGGTGGAGCCGTGCGCTGCAAGCGTGGCAGTAGAAAAAGCAGCAGCGATGAGGCCGGCGACTAGCTCCTTACGGAACTTTGAGCGATGCAGTGGGGCGGTCATGTCTACGTCCTGTTCAGAGTGGGTTGACTGCGATGTGTCCCACATCAGAACACGCCCGGGCGCGGAAATACGTCACGGTTTGTTGAACGTTCGATGAATCGCGAGGTCTCGTCAGCGTGGGCCTGAACCCGCGCCATACCGGTAGACGATGCCGATGCCACCCTGTGACGTATGGAGGATACCGCTCTGCGTGACGGGGGTGTTCCAGCGCTGAAATTGCGCATCACCCCTAATCGAGAAGCTGCGGGATACGTCCACTTCCGCCCCGAAACCGCCCGCGTACACCGCGGAGTTGTTGTTGAAGAACAGGATGCCAGGCGTAAGGTAACCGCCGCTCTGGTATTCGATCTGTCCGCGTCCCGCCAACACCGTTCCATAGGGCCGGACGCGTGCGAACAGGCCTGTGCCGCTGGGTTCGCGGGTGACGCGCACGCCAACCAGGATGCTTTTCTGCCCATCCACTTGCCCGCGGTCCAGCGGATACGCACCTCGCACCTCTGCCCCTAGTTGGAAGCCGCGGTAGCTGTAGAACCCCAGATCCGCTCCGAGGGAAAACGTCAGATTTCTGCCGCCCGGGCCAGCGAACCCGCCGCCGCTGGCGAGGGGTGACGATCCGAGACCGGTGTACGTACCTGAAAAGAGCGCAAACGCGGATAGATCGAAACGCCGCTGCGCCGCCGGGTATGTTTGTGCGTCGAGGCTTGTACGGCAGACCAGGGCGGCACCCAGCAGCAGCAACAAACGTTGGCAGACCAGATTCACCGGTCCAGTGTACGCAACCTTCTCCGCCCTTTGCATGGTTGCAGGTGCACCCTCCTGGCTGCCTGGTCATGGCAGGCGAACCATTCCGGGAGCGTTCTCCCGCTAGAGACGTCCTCCGTCCGTAACGGTTTAGACATCCCCGCCGGATGAGTTGGTTACAGCCGGCTGGTTTGCACGTAGGTGTACCGGATGCGGTGGATGACCGTTACAGTGCTGAGAAAGGCAAGAACCCAGAGGGCGGGTGCCATGACCCCCCACCGGTCGAAGAGTGCACCCAGGATCACGAGCACGATGCGCTCCGGCCGCTCCATGAAGCCGACTTTGCAGGAGCCAATGAGGGCTTCCGCGCGGGCGCGGGTATAGCTGACCATCAGCGACGCCGTCATGGCGAACGCGACCAGCACGACGTAGACGAAGCGGTTGCCGCGTGCGTAATACACCAGCAGGCCGAAGAAGATGGCCACGTCGGAGTAGCGGTCAATCACGGAATCAAAGAAGGCACCGAAGACCGAGACCTGATTGGTTGCCCGGGCGACACGGCCGTCCACCATATCGAAGAGGCCTGCACCGATAAGGATGAGGCCCGCGTAGAGAAACATGCGATGCGCGTTGACATTGCGCGCATAGCCAAAGAAGATCGCGGCTGCGACGTTGATGATCAGGCCAACGAACGTGAGCGTGTTGGGCGAGATACGGGAAAGCGCCAGGCCGTTGACGATCTTTTGCAGGAGCCATCCGCTGCCCCTGCCAAAAGCACTTGTCCAGGTGAAACGCGAACTCATTCGTCCTTGCCTGCTCCTGTCCAAGCGCCCGCGACGCCCTGCACAGTGTACCTGTCAGCGGGAGATTCGAGCCGGGCGGTACGATCAAGGAAATGAACAATCACGGCAAGGCCGAAGCAAAGCCCATTAAGCTGCCGTCCGCTCCCGTTCTTGTGCGTTCAGGCGCGGACGCCCCGCGCATGTTGCCGGGCATGGCGATGGTCGCCATCTTCATGCTCTTCATCGCGCTGGCGAATGCGGTGAACGTGCTCACGCACCGGGCGGCGACACGGCCAAGCGCGCTGTACGCAATTCTGACGGTGTCCACTTTCATTGTGGTGGGTGTATTCGGCTTTTTGCGGCTGCGCCGTTGGGGATGGGCGCTGCTGCTGGGTGGCTGTTTCTTCTACTCGCTCGGAAACGTGGTGCTCTACTTCCAGACACATCTTCCTGGATACCTGCTGCCGGCCGCGTTCTCGCTCGTGTTTTTTTTGTATCTGGTGCGTACGGAGATCCGTGAGCGCGTGCACTAACAATACGCGGGCCGCGGCAAAGCGATACAGTAGACGGTGGATGTCTTCGCACGCGCAAGCCTCTCGCCCGAACCTCTCCGCGCGCCGTCTTGCCGGTGCCTTCCTGCTGGTGATTCTCGCAGGCCCGATGGGGTGCAAGCAACAGCACGGCGCGGACGTGGTAGCCAGCGTGAATGGCAAAGCCATCAATCGCAGCGAACTAGACCGCGTCTTTAACGATCAACAGCGCAATCGCCAAGATACACAGCCAGAGACCGAGGAGCAGGCCAAAAGCGACCGGCTCACGATGCTGCGGTCACTCATCGATGGCGAAATCATTGACCAGCGCGCCGCCAAGATGAATTTGACCGCCACCAGCGAAGAGGTGGACGCCAAGCTGACCGACATGAAGTCGCATTACACCGAAGAGCAGTTTGCCGAGGTGCTGAAGCAAAGCGGCCGTACGCTGGACGAGGTGCGCCGCGATATCCGGCGGCAGATCACGTTGGACAAGCTGCTGAACAAAGAAATTAACAGCAAGATCAACGTGACGGACGGCGAAGTTGCCGCGTTCTATAACGCGCACAAGGCTGACTTCAACTTGATTGACAACAAACTCCACCTCGCACAGATTGTTGTCACCAGCCAACCCGCGCAACCTGGAGCGGCGAATCTACAGGGCAGCAAAGCCACCACGGACGCAGACGCGCGCAAGAAGATTGAAACGATAAAGGCACAACTGGACAGCGGCGCGGACTTCGCGGCCGTTGCGGCGAACTACTCCGAGGATCCGCAGACGGCACCAAACGGTGGCGATATGGGTTTCATCTCCGAGTCGCAACTGCGCCAGACGGGTGCAATCTTTGAAGCGGTGAGCAAACTGAAGGCTGGGGAGAACAGCGCAATTCTCCCGATCGTGCCGCCGGGCGCGCGGCAACCTATCGGCTACTCCGTCATCCGGTTTATCGAAAAGCAGGCGGCAGGTCAGCGCAATCTAAACGATCCGGCGGTGCAGCAAAGCATCCGCGACCAGTTGCGCACCACCCGCGAACAGCTGCTGAAGACTGCCTACCTGGAAATGCTCCGCGACCAGGCCAAGGTCGAAAACTACTACGCGGAAGATGTGTTCAAGGCCGGCTCGACATCGTAGTTCAGGGGCATGTCGCGGCATACAGGCGGTGAGCACCATCAGCGTCTTTCTCTGTCCGCATCAGCAACTTGCGGAAGTCTGGTTTCTCGCGGGCGCAGGCAAGCCATGGGTCATTCAGCAAGGATGAGGGTGCGCAGGTGAAACCCTTCTCCGCGGCGTTTTCCAACAGCCGGAGTGCCGCGTCTCCGTTTCGCAGGTAGGAGCAGTGGCGCGCCAGGTAAACGAGGCCTTCAGGCTCCTGATACGCATCAGCTTCTGTTGCGAGGTGCATCGCTTCGTCCCGCCGTCCCTCGAGTGCCGCAGAGAGCGATGCCATAAGGATATGCATGGTTCCAGCAAGAGGCATGGTCTCCAGCCGCTTTCGGAGCAACTCGCGTGCGCGCGCTTCGTGGCCCAGCGCCGCCCAGCACGCGGCGTCCAGGTAATAACCAGCGCGGCCGCCGTAAGTGTCTAGCGTCCCGGCGTAATCAACATTCAGAAACAGCGTGTGCGGCAGGCTGGTGACGATGGCCGGATTGATCCTCACGGCGCGCCGGTGGGCCTCCAGGGACTCGTCGATAAGGCCGCAGTACCTGCACACCTGAACCAGCGCGGCAAAGGTCTCTGCTTCGTCCGGGCGCTCCGCAACTCGTCGCTGCAGCCGGCTCAACGCGCTGCGGGCCTGTCCTGAGTCTGCATCGACCGTAGCCATAAGTTGATGCGCCGCCGGCAGGTCTGGATCAAGGAGGAGCGCCCGCCGCAGCGCGGCCCGCGCCAGGTCTGCGCCACCCGCAGCGTCCCTTCTGCTGGTCTTGGACAGAATCCAGTGACAACGCCCGAGGCACATCCATGCCACCGCTGAAGACGGTTGTTCGGCAAGGCACATCCACAAGAGATCACGCCCTTTGACGAGGGAATCATGTGAACGCACGCTAATCAGTTCACGCGCATGCGCCAAGCGTTCATGCCAGGCGTCCGGTCCATCCGGCTCGGCCTGCACCGCAAGCGCAAAGCGGTAGCCATGTCCTGTGACGGTCAGAATCGCGTCTGGCCCGAGAACCTTGCGCAGACTCACGATGATGTTGGTGAGGTTTGCCTCAGCCACGAACGTGTCGGGCCAGAGCGTCTCCATCAGCGCTTGCTTCGTCAGCAAGTGTTCGCTAGCGCCTGTCAGCAGCCGCAAGGCATCGAAGGCCTTCGGTGCGAGCGGGACAGGCGCTCCATTGCGTACCAACAGGCGTTCCGCCGGAATGAGACGGAACTCTCCGAAGCGAACCGCCTGGCTTCCTGCTGTTTGATCTCCCTTTGATAAATCCTGTTTCATGGTTAGGACTTTCCGGTGCGCCTCATCGCAGACTGCCATCATGTCTGAAGCGAAGGCACTTGTCACGAATTATTTGAAAGCGCTGAGCGGCCAGCCCAAAACCCCGGAAGTTATCAAGCGCTTTGTGTCTGACGAGCACCTGGCGCAGCACATTCTCGAAACCGAAGCGGCCTTCCGGAACTATGAATTGATTGCGCAAGACATGGTGGCGGAAGGGAGCAAGGTCGCGGTTCGCGGAGAATTTCGTGGCACTCATAGCGGCCCCTTTGCTGGGCTGGATCCCACAGGAAAGCAGGGCACGGCCGGACTTATCATTATCTACGAAATCTCCGGCGACAAAATCGCGAACCACTGGATGCAGTTGGATACAGCATCACTCCTTCAACAATTGCAGAGATGATTCAACATGCTGGTGATAACTCATGAAGAAACTCGTGCTTTCTCTTGTTCTTGGGTATACGTTAGTTCTCCGCGCCGATTCAGTCACGCTCCCGGATGCGATGTATACCCTTTACCTGCAATCGTCCCCTGGTGGGTATTCGCCCGGTCTGGTAACTTACCCGATGCCTGCCGCTCTACCGTCTAGCAGCTTTGCTGGCGGCGGCACCTCTTTTACGTACAGCGGTTCGTCCGGCGGCAGCCTTGATCAGGTCGAAATCGGCGGCGGACACACCGCACCGCTGGCGTACAGCGGGAGTGTTCAGGTCGATGCGCAGACCTTTTACGCTCTTTCAATCACGCAAACTGCACCAACGGCCATTCCGATTGCGAATGTTCCTGTGTTGTTGCACGCTACCGCGTCCGTGAACTGCACCGGTTCGGGCTCCGGAACGGCGTTTGTATCAGTCGTGGATGTCTCGGCAAATGTGTTCCAACAGAAAATTGCCTGTGGTGGCAGTTTTGACGTGAATACTTCCGCGTTGTTCGGCGTGAATGACCTGGTTTTTGTAAACAAGGCGGCAACTGGATACGTGCAAGTGTACAACGCAAACGAACAGTATCAAGGCACGGTTGAGTCGATGGCAGACCCTGCCTTCCAGATCGACCCTGCATTTCAATACGCGAACGATTTCACCATCCAATATAGCGAGAACTACGGGGATCTTCCGGCACAGGTAAGTGCTACGCCGGAGCCCTCCTCGGCTGCATTGGCCAGCCTGGGTGTGGTCAGTCTCCTCACAGTCGTCCGGTCCAAAAGACGCCGGTCACGCGCACACTGAAGCACGCAGCATTAAAACCACCTGAAAACGGCAGCACCCGAGGGTAGACGTCTTAGTGAAATGCAGATGCAGACGGTGTGCTGCCCATCGTCAGGCGCAGTTCGCCGCCGTGTTCCATCGCGCTGTAGGGAAGCGATGGTGTTGTGAGTGGCTTACCGTTCAGCGTCGCGGCTTGGATGTAGACATTTGCCGCGCTGTTGTTCTCCGAGATGATACGAAAATCGCCGCCGCGCAGGTGCAGCGTAAGCTCATCAAACACCGGCCCGCTGATCTGGAACCGGGGCTCCGTCGCGCAGCCGCCCTCCATGTCGAACAGGCCGATGCCGGCCAGCACAATGTATGACCCCATCTGGCCTTCATCCTCCTCGCCCGGCCAGCCGTTCAGGGGCGACGTGTCGAAGACACGTGCGAAGACGTCCCGCGCGTACTTCTGTGTGAGCCATGGCCTGCCGGAGTAGTTGAAGAGCCACGGCGCCTGCAGGTTCGGCTCGTTGGTCAGGTCCACGTGGTTGTCGCGGAAGCCCTGCTCGAGCCGCGTGTTGAAGGTGTCACGCCCCAATAGATTGATGAGTCCGGGAACATTCTGCGGGACGAACCAGCTGTAAATCCATGGCGTGCCTTCCAGAAATCCCGGCCCCGCCCAGCCGCCCGTGGTGCCGAAGTGGTAGAGGTCATTGGGCTCGACCCAAGTGCCGTCGGCGCGCCGGCGCTGTGCGTAGTGCGTTGCCGGGGCCAGGATGTTGCGCCAGTTTTCAGAGCGCTGGGCAAACATCGCCGCGTCTGCGGTGTGACCGAGCGACCTCGCCAGCACTGCCGCGCACGCGTCGTCGTAGGCGTACTCCATCGTGGAGGAGGCAGGACCATCCTCCTCTGGAACGTACCCCAGCTTCATGTACGCGGCCATGTGACGGTCTCCGGCGACACCCTGCGGAAATCTGCCGCCGCAGGTATACGGCACGCCGGGCTCTGTCAGCACCTTGCGCATGGCCTGGTATGCCTGTTCGCCGTCAAATCCGCGCAGATGCTTCTGCCAGGCGCCGGTCAGCAGCGCCATCTCGTGGTGCGCGTCCATGATGGGTGAGTAGCGCAGGTTCGCGGGTGCATCCGGCAGCCAGCCGCCGTGCTTCGCTTCGATCAGCAGCGCGCGGTCGAACGACTCCAGCAGGTCTGGCGCAAGCAGCGACCACATGGGGCCAAGGTCCCATTGCGCGCCCCACAGGCCGTCACTGGAATAGAGGTGCTGGCCGCGCACCGGAACGGTTTGCACTTCGCCGCACGCGTCCCGGTAACTGCCATCCGCGTCATCCACCATGGCTTTCGACGTGTACGCGCGGTACAGATTGGTATACAGCTTGACATTGTCGTCCGCCGTTCCGCCCTTGACTGCCACGCGGGACAGGAGCGGTGTCCACTTCGACTCTGCCTGGTGGACCACCGCGTCAAAGTCGAAGCCGAGGGTGCCGGTCTCTTCCTGAAGATTACCTTTCGCCTGCTCCACGCCCACCAAGCTGATGCCCGTCTTGACGATGACAGGACCGTGCGTTCCTGCGGCAAAGTCCAGCCACACGCCCCCGGTCTTCGCGCTGGCAAAGCTGGTCACGTTGTGCTGCAGGATGCGAGGACGCCGCCAGCCCGTCCCGTAATTCAAGTCCGCGCCGGTGTAGTCGCCGTTCTCCCACGCGTTCATCGCGGCGACGGGTTGCGAAAGCTGCATGTCAAAGAAGACAGTGAACTCGCCCGCGTACTTGTTGCTCTGCGTGATGGAACCGGTGATCTCGTGGTCTCCGGCGCGCTCCACGTTAATGTGCGAGACGGACCGGCGCTCCTCACCAGGTGTATCGAAGTCAAGCAGCAAGTGGGTCTCACCTTCCGGCGCGGGCGTGTACCGCAGCCATCCGGTGCGGTCGGTTGAGGTCACTTCGGCGCGGGTCTGCGCGTCCAGCAGATCCACGGCGTAGTAGCCGGGGCGTCCCGTCTCGGTCTTCTTGTCGATGCGGGAGCGGTAGCCCGCCGTCCACATACCGCCAAAGGGGCCATCGCTGGGACCGGCGAACAGGCGCGGCTGGTTCGGGTAGTTCTCAATGGGGCCGTGCAGCGGCATAATGGAGAAGCTGTCCAGCGTCATGGAGTGCAGGAAGCTGAAGCCGGCGATGCTGGCGATCGTGTATTCGTAGCCGCCGTTCCAGACGTTGCTCTGGTTGTCCGGGCTCATCTTGACCAGGCCCATGGGCGTCGTGGCACCGGGAAAGAGCATCCATCGCGAGTTGCTGGTGCCGGTAAAGACGTTCACCTTGTCCAGCACGCTGGGCGCGGCCAGTTGCGCGACGGCGGGCGAGGGCACTGCGAGCAGCGCGCAGAGAAGAAGGCAGCACGCGTTCTTCATTCGCTCCGTGGCATGTGGCATCAGTTCTCCTCTCAGCGAGCGCGCGCGGGCCGCTGCTTGGTTCCCATCTCAACTCCGGTGCGCGCCGCGGCGTGCAGGTCGTTGCCGCTGGTGAAGATGCGCGCGCGGATCGCGCTCGCATCAAGATAACGGTGCGTGCCAGGGAGCGCGGTGCTGTCGCGCAGCGTGGCCGTGTCTCCGCGCGTGATGTGAATCGTGGCAGCCGTGCTGTTCGGTGCAGGTGCGCCGGTGATTCGCTGCAGGTGCAGTTCATGGAAGTCCGACGCGTCGATGGCGGAAGAGAAGTAGCTTGGCAAGCCGGCGGAGGAAGCGGGCCAGCGCACATTCAGCCCGTCGATGGTCAGCGCGCCGATGTTGTGTGCGTAGACGGCGGGGATGTCGTGCGTGTACACCGCGTCGTGGTGATCCGATGCGGTGGCTGTCCAGCGCATGTCAAAGTTGCCGCCCTCGCTCGCGGCCAGATCCGGCGCGGGCGTGTGCATGGTCATGCTCACGTTGCGCAGTGTAATGCCCGTGACCACGTCCGGCACGGTGCTGTCCAGCAGGATGCCCGCGTCCGCGTCCGCAATGATGTCCGTGAATGTCACGTCGCGCATACTGCCGTTGTCCCGCGTGGCGGAGTTGGCAATGTAAATCGGCTCGCCCTTGCCCCACCAGTGGCCGTGTTTTAACCTCGTTTCGATCACAATGGAAGTGAACAGCACATTGCTGGTGTGCGCTCCCGCGCGCGCAAACAGCGCGATGCCGCGGTTGGCACGGATCACCAGGTTGCTGAAGACGGCGTTGTGCGAATCTTCAAAGCGGATAGCAGCCGAGTACGAGCGCAGCGTGCAGTTCGTAATCGCAATATCGTCGCTGCCAACGATAGCGAAATCGTCATCGCCCGCGTCAAAGGCGCTGTCTGACACGCGCAGGTCGTGGCAATCCATGCAGTCCAGGCCGTCGTTGTTGGGCAGGCGCATGTCGTTCGCCACATGGATGGCGTGCACCAGGACGTTGTGCGCGTGCTGGAAGTGAAGCGTCCAATTGGGGCTGTTGGCCAGCGTGACGCCGTCCAGCGTGATGCGGTCGGCATGGTCAAAGATGACCATGGTGCCGGGCCGGCCGGTGGCCCTGGTCTCCAGCGGGCCATCGGCCGTGCTGTGCAGGTCAGCCAGAAAGGCGTCGGGATTGCGCGTGTACTGTTCGTCGTAGTCCCGGCCCATGTGCGACGTGTTTTCGTCGAAGAAGCCGGTGCCGTTGCCGTCAATGGTGCCGTCGCCCGTGATGCGGATGTCTTCAACACGTTGCGCGATCAGCAGGCCCACGCGGGTTCCTTCGCCGGAGCTGTTCACGCCATAACGCTTATCGAGCCCGTATGTTGCAAAGCTGCCGTAGTCATTCACATCCGGGCTGCCTTGCAGCACCGCGCCATGCTGCAGTTCCAACGTCATGTGGCTGCGCAGTTCCAGCGTGCCGCTGCGGTATGTTCCCGCCGGAATGACGAGCGTGCCGTGCGCCGCGGCGGCCGCATCGATGCCGCGCTGCAAGGCTGCCGTGTCTGGCGTGCGGCCATCACCGGCCGCACCAAAGCCGCGCGCATCAAAGCGGTTCGCATCTGTCTGGGCCAGTGCGGCACACGCTGCAGACAAGACCGCAAGTGAGATCGTCTTCCACAAAAACCTGCGCATGCCGAAGAAGCTTACGCGACCTGCGGCACGCCTGCCAAAACGCCCAGCCAAGGCCCAAGCCCAGATACCTGTCCATCTTTCGATGGATGCGCTGCTGGCAGGGCTGCCGGTAGTATTCGCTTCGACCGCGGTCTACCTTCCAGAAACGAGATCTTTATGAGGCGACCAGTACTGTATCCAGGTGTTGCGCTGACCGTCGCGCTGTTCTCTCACGCAGCGTGCTGTCAGAGCGCGACGGCGTCGCTGCGAGGCGTCGTCACGGACACCACAAAGGCTGTGGTGCCGGGTGCCGAGGTCGTGATTACGTCCGCGGACACGGCGCAGCAGCATGCAGAACGCGCGGACAGCCATGGTGAGTTCTCGTTCCAGGAGTTGTTCGTCGGCGAGTACCGCGTCGAAGTGAGATATCCAGGCTTTGCAACATGGGTCAATGCCCGCATCCACCTTGACGTTGGGAATCAGTCGCAGATCGCAGTCCAGCTTGTTCCGGCTTCCGCTCAGCAGACGATTGAAGTGACCGCCGATGCTGCTCGCCTGCAAAGCAATGAGATAGCGCAGGGGGCTGTGGTAAGCGAACGCGAGATCGCGAGTCTGCCACTGAACGGGCGCAATTTCGCCCAGCTCGGCATCCTGCAGCCTGGGGTGCGTCCGGTCTCATCGAGTCTTGTGGTGCAGGGCGGATTCCGCCGTGCCGGACAGAACTACGAGGTCAATGGCCAGCGTCCCGAATCGAACAACTTCCTTGTGGACGGTATGCGTGATATCAACCGCATGGATGCAGGGTACGCCTTTCGTCCGCCCGCCGACTCCATCGCCGAGTTCCGCATCCTGACCGCCACCGCGCCGGCGGAGTTCGGCGGCACCAACGGTGGCATCACGACCATCGTGACGCGCTCCGGCACCAACAACTTTCACGGAACGGCGTATGACTTCTTCCGCAACGACGCGCTGGATGCGAACAACTACTTTGCCCCGCGCAAGGAGGCGCTGAAGCAGAACCAATTCGGCGGCACCGGCGGCGGTCCGCTGCTGCGCAGCCGAGCGTACTTCTTCGCGTACTACGAAGGCATCCGCACCATTCAGGACGTGACGCACGGCGTAGTTGTACCCACGCTGGCGGAACGCAGGGGCGACTTTTCGGCAGATGCTCCCATTCTGCTGAATGCCACGCGGACGCCGTTTGGCAACGTCCTTTCCGCTCCCGTAAATCCCATCACCGCGCGGTACCTGCAGTACTTTCCCGTACCGAACACGCCTGAAAATTCGCATCTGGCGCAAACCACCAACAAGAGCCGGTACACCAGCGATCAGGGCGGAGTGAAGGCTGACTGGCTGCCTGGCAACGCAGATGTTCTGAGCGCCCGCTACACCTACTCCACCCTCTTCAACTTCAATCCGTATTCGGAGTTGGGCGCGGACGTCCCCGGCTTCCCCGTCGGGAACTACACCAACACGCACCTGGGCGGCCTGACGGAGACCCATACATTTTCCGCGAAAACGGTACTCACCGCGAACGTCAGCTTCTTCCAGAATCACGTGCTTCTGGACAGGCGCTTCTCCGGGAACTCACCGCAGGCATTTGGCTTTGGGTATGCGTCCACACGGGCAGAAGCGTCCGGCGCGCCGCTGATCATGACCGAGGGTTTCTCCAACGTCGGCGATCCGATCATCAACCCGCGCGACAGCACGCAGAACGACTACGCCGTCAGCGCCAACGTGGCGCACACGCAGGGCAAACACGTCACCAGCGTTGGAGCGCAGTTTCGCCGGACGCAGATGAACGGATATCAGGCAAACTTCGCGTCCGGCACCTTCACCTTCACCGTGCAGGGTTATACCAACAACTCGCTCGCTAACTTTTTACTGGGGCGTCCGGACATCTTTACCCAGGCAGGCGGCGACTTCACACGCGATCTGCGCGGATGGGAGTTGGGCGCGTACGTTCAGGACGAGTACCGCCTCAGCTCGCGGCTTACCGTGCACTCCGGCGTGCGTTACGAAATTACGACTCCCTTCCGCGATATCCATAACCGCATGATGGAGTTTGCGCCCGGCCAGCAATCCGCCATCCACCCAAACGCCCCCACCGGCCTGCTCTTTCCCGGAGACTCTGGCGTGCCAGACACCATTGCACCCACCTTCAAGGGCGATTGGGCACCGCGCGTGGGTTTTGCCTGGGACCCGCGCGGCGACAGCCGCACGGTCATCCGGTCGGCGTACGGCATTTTTTACGATGAGCTGCTGAACGGTGTTGGCATGCCGTTTCGCGCAACCAGCTCCGCCCTGCCCAACACGGTTGTGCGCACCCTTACCGGTACCATCAACTACGCCAATCCGCTCGCCACGGTGCAGAATCCGTTTACGCCGGGCCAGTTTGCCTTGCCCGCCTCCACCTTCACCCTGGACAAGCATCTGCTGCCGCCCTACACGCAGGATTGGAACCTGACGGTGGACCAGAGCCTTGGCGGACAGGTGCTGTCGCTGGGGTACATTGGCGCAAAGGCCACCCGCCTGCCGCGCCTGGTGGAGGGGAACCCGGCGATCTATCAGCCTGGTGCAACCCTGGCCAACTCAGGCCGCCGCCGCCTGTACTCCGGCTGCACCTTGACCACAGGCACGTGCCAGCTGGGCACCGCCGGTCTGGTGGAAGGCAATGCCAACTCCAATTTCCACTCGGCCCAGGTGTCGGTCGCGCGGCGCGGCACGCCGGACCTGAACTACACGCTGGCGTATACGTTTTCCAAAGACCTCGACTACTCCTCCAGCCTGCATATTTCAGGCCCGGCACCCATGCTGATCGTGGGCGAGCTGGACGTCCCGCAGAACAACCTGGACCTCAAGAGCGAGTACGGGAGGTCGCTCTTCGACTCGCGGCACCGTTTCGCAGGCAGCGTGACGTACGCGCTTCCGTTCGCGCGCAGCTTCAGTGGCGTGTCCCGTTCTGTTCTGGATGGCTGGCGCTTCAGTGCGCTGCTGGCCGTCAGCTCCAGCACGCCGTTCACCGTGTACGACTCAGCCAATGTGTCGCTGCAGGCCCCGCATCCGGGCGTCTCCGGCATGTTTGGTGACCGGCCGAACGTTGTAGGCGACCCCAACCAGGGAGCGCCGCACACTGTGTCGCAGTGGGTCGCGCGGTCAGCCTTTCAGCGGCTTGATCCGGTGCTGAACGCGGGCCAGTTCGGCAACGAGCGCCGCAACAGCGTCGATGGTCCCGCCTTTGGCAGCCTCGACGCCGCACTGGACAAAAGCTTCGCCCTGAGCGAAACGGCGCGGCTGCAGTTCCGTGTGGAGGCCTTCAACCTGACCAACCACGTCAACCTCATCCTCCCCGTCGATGACATCAACTCACCAGCCTTCGGCCAAATCACGGAAGCACAAGCACCCCGCATCCTCCAACTAAGTCTGAAGCTGCAGCGGTAAGCGCACTGGGTTTGCGAAGTGCCGCGGCGCACGAGAACCTCGTCTGCGTCTCGGGCAATTAAGTCCGCTCGACGTTTCAGTCCTGCGCGAGACCATCGCCCGTGTTATCGGCTGACGGCCTTCATGGGCCTGTTGGGGTAAGCTGTTAGCTGATCTGAAGGAGTGGAGTGGCCGCCTGCTCGTTACCAGGTACTCGCGTGTGAAGTTCGGCTTTGCTCTCGACGCGTTCTGGACTAAGCTGCCCGAAGCTCTTGAGAATAGCCTCAAGCGCGGGTCGCATCTGAGCAGCGCGTCCAGCCTTTATCACGAAATCCCACACGGGCTCGAACTTCTTCCAACCCGCCGAGTAAGCAACATGCCGAGCTGCCGCAACGAGAGTTTCTTTCGTCTTTGCGCCTTCAAAAATGTTGCTCCACCTGTAGAAACTCTGATACGCACTCCAGTAACCCTCTTCGAGGGTTGCAGGCGTCATCTTCGCAGGGGAAAAAACAGTGTGGCGCGTATCGTACAAGTCCCACTGCCGGTGCAGAAGGCGTCTCTCAGACTCCATGCGCGTGAAGGTTGCCGTACCTGGATAGGGAGTGAGGATGTGAAATGTTGCTGTCTCAATACCGTTTGCTACCGCCCAGTTGACTGTGCGCTCAAAAACGTCAGGCCCGTCATCGTCCATGCCGAAAACAAAGCTTCCGTTGATCATGACGCCAAGGTCACGCAGCCGCTTGATTGCTTCACTGTAGTCACGATTTTGATTTTGGAACTTTCTCTGCGATCGCAGATTGCTGCTGTTGATTGTCTCGAAACCAACGAAAAGACTGCGCAGACCACACGCGACCGCATCCTCTAGAAGACGCGGCTTGAGACGCGTCTCCAGAATAGAACTTACCGTACCCGCCGCCTGCCATACCCGCCCCATGCCTCTCATGCTCGAGAACAACTCCGAAGCGAACCTTCGATCACCAAAAATGTGGTCATCAAGAAAGTACAGGTGCCTGCCGGGAAGACGGCTGATCTCTCCAACAGCGTCGTCTACGCGCTGCGTGTAGAACGATTTGCCGCCCGAGTAAAAGGCCTCTTTGTAGCAGAAGTCACACACATACGGAAAACCACGTGAGACGACGGCGGAGTTAGGTACAAGGTAAAGAGATCGCTTGATGAGATCGCGTCGAATAGGAGGAACACCTTCAAGAGTCCTTTTGGATGATTGGTATCGCTTCTGTGGGACGCCGTTCTTGAGGTCGCATAGAAACCGTGGCCATGTGTCTTCGCCCGGCCCCAAAAAGATTGCGTCTGCATGTTGGGCAGCTTCGTCCGGCAGCGAAGTGACATGCAAACCGCCGAGAACCACGCAACAGCCGCGTGAACGATAATGATCAGCAATTTGGTACGCACGATACGCACTCGTTATGTAAACCTCAATGGCAACAAGGTCAGGGGAGTCATTCCAGTCGAGTTCTTCGACGTGTTCATCGATAAGCTCGATCTTCGTATCAGATGGCAGGTACGCTGCGAGACCAGCCAGACCTAGAGGCGGAAACAGAGAATACTTGATGGGTCGGAAGAGTGGGCTCTTCGCCTCAGTCAGCGCTGGCAGAATGAATTTGACAAACATGCGGAAAGACTACGGCATCTCGCGCGCTTCGTAAAAGGCACGGACGCCCAAGACCCTACACCTGGAGTGACGGTGGGACGAGCTTCGGGTCTGCACCAAAAGTGAGGTTCGGGGTAGCGGACATGACGAAGCGGAGAGTGCCGCCCTTGGCGATGTCGGCGTGGCGGAACCAGGCTTCGTCCTGGCGTTTGCCGTTCAGGTAGAACTCGCGGATATAGGCGTCCGACGGGTTCTTGCGGTCCACTTCGATGCGCAGCGTCTTGCCGCCGCCCAGGTCCACGCGGGCGTTCTGCACCAGCGGCGAGCCGAGCACATAGATGCCGCTGACCGGGTCCACCGGGTAAAAGCCGAGCGCGCTCATCAGGTACCACGCGGACATCTGCCCCACATCCTCGTTGCCCTGCATGCCGTCCGGCAGCGCGGCGTACATGGTGTCCATTAGCGAGCGGACGCGGGCCTGTGTCTTGTGCGGCGCACCCGCGTACACGTACAGGTAGGCGATGTGGTGCGACGGCTCATTCCCATGCGCATACTGGCCCACCATGCCGGCGATGTCCGGCGGCGCGTCGGCGGGCAGCGTGGGCGCGGCGTTGAACAACCCGTCCAGGTGCTGTACGAAGGTCTGCGGACCGCCGTGCAACTCAATCAGGCCCGCAGGGTCATGTTGAATGCCGAAGGTCGTCTGCCAGGCGTTGCTTTCGGTGTAGTCGCGCCACTTCTTCGTGTGGCCCATGTCGATGGGGTCGAAGGGAGTAGCCCACGTGCCGTCGTTCAGCT
>CAXUBG010000012.1:0-6857 GCA_964249285.1 uncultured Terriglobus sp.
GTCCGGGAATCATTAAGAGGTCGCCACGCCTGCCGCCCCCCCGCACGGCATCGCGGCCCACATCGAACCCACGTGGCTGCGCCGGATCACCCGCCGTCCAGTAGATCCGATTGACGATACGGCCCTGCGTCGCCGAGGGCAGCGAGGGCATCGTGAAATCCGCGTAGCAGCCCAGGTCACGCAAGGCCTGCAATTCACCTTGCACGCCGCACCACTTGCCATCGGGGCGAGAGTTGTCCAGCGCCCAGTTGCCATGGATAAAACCGAAGACGATCTGATCATCGCGCTCGCGCAGAAAACCGTGCTCGCCGTGCAGGCAGGCGATGAAGTCGGACATCTTCTGGCGAAAGCCCGCGTTTGTCTCGGTGTCGTGGTGAATGTGCACCTCGACATCAGCAATCCCGGCGCGGTGCATCGGTTCCAACGCGGCGAGGATGGAACGCTGGTACTCCTCCTGCGGGTAGAAGAACGTGAACTTTGGGGGTTGCCCGCCGGCATCGCGTGGAGCGGCGTCCGCGATTTCGGGCCAGCGGCGCTGCCAGTGCGCTACGCGTGCATGTCCCTGCTCCAACGAGACGCGGCTACCCATCGGCTCGTAATGATCCGTGATTGCCACCCAGAGGCGCCTGGGCTTGGTGAGATCCGCGATGCGGGATAACCGGGAGCGCAGATACCCGGGCACCCAGACTTCGGCGTGCTTGGGAAGGTTCATGCGCGCGCACTCCCGGCGGTTCCGCTGCGCGACGGTACGCCTCCGGTATGGTGAGGGGAGCCATGAAGATCGTGCATGTGGTCTACAGCATGGAGATGGGCGGCGCGGAGATGCTGGTCGCGCAACTGGGCCGCATCCAGCGCGAAGCCGGTCATGATGTAACGGTGTGCGCGTACAGCACGCTTGGACCGCTGGGCCAACTGCTGCGCGATGAAGGTCTTACGGTGCATGTCCTGGGCGAAGCGCCGGTCTGGAAGACGATGCTGCGCTACCTGCGCCTTTTTCGCGCGATGCGTCCGGACGTGGTGCACTGCCATAATCCCGCGCCGACGCTGCAGGCGGCCATCGGCGCGCGTCTTGCGGGGGCGCGGTGTATCGTCAGCACGCGGCACAGCCTGGTCTCTCCCCCCTACGACCACAACGCTGAGATGAAGTACAGCGTGATGGCGCGGCTCTTCGTGGATTACGTGGCCGGTATCTGCGACATCACCTGCCGTAACCTCCGCGGCGCTCCGCTCGCGAAGGCAACCCGCATCGTGCGGGTTTACAACGGTGTCGCACCGCTTGAAACGGCGGTGCCGGTCGCGGCGGAATTGGAGACCTTTGTACTGCTGTTCGTTGGACGCCTGGCCGAGATCAAAGATGTGCCCACCATGCTGCGCGCCTTTGCCGGTGCGGTGCAACAGCAACCGCGGCTGCGCTTGTGGATTGTCGGCGACGGTCCCGTGCGTGCCGGGCTGGAGCAGCTTGCGAGTGAATTGGGTGTTGCGGGCAACGTCCGCTTCTGGGGTCAGCGCCTTGATACAGCGGCGTTCTTCGCGGCCGCGGGCGCGTTCGTGATGTCGTCCGTGTCGGAAGGTTTGCCCATGTCGCTGCTGCAAGCCATGTCCATCGGTCTGCCAGCGATCGTCACCGATGTAGGCGGCATGAAAGAAGTTGTGCAGCTCTCGAGCAGCGGCCTGCGCGTGCCGGTGGGAGACGCATTTGCAATGGGGGGCGCCATGACTCGCCTGGCTCAGGACGATGCCTTGCGCAGCGCACTTGGCGAGCAGGCACGGCGCGCGTTTCAGGAACACTTTACCCTGCGGCAGATGCATGAAGCATACCTGCGGCTTTACACCGGTGGACGGCAAGGCAGCACCTAGGCGATGCATTACAACACCTTCTGCTCCTGCCACAGCGCGGCAGCCCCTGGAGCCACAGCTGTTGGCTTCCAGATACGCCATAGCGGCCCCTGAGTGAACAAAAATGTGTGGAGGCCGGCGACAGCAGCAGCATTCAGAGTCAGCAGCGCACCCGCCGCACCCAGTACACCTCCGATGACAGGAATGCGTAAGGCCAGGCTGAGCGCCGCGAGGGCCCAAAACCCGGCTTGCGTTCCGGCGACGGCACGCCAGGCGGCATTTTCTGCTGCAAGGACCGCTGCGGAACACAGCATCAGCAGAAAGGCATACGGCACCAGCAGCCGCAGAAGCTTGTGTGAGACAAACTGAAAGCGGAGCCGGTTCTCGCCTGTAAGCACCCACGGTGCCAGCTTGACCAGTTGGAAATTACCGGCCAGCGTCCGCACTTTCCGCTGGAACTCTCCGCGCGTGGTCGCCGGCCACGTGTCCACCACCACGGCGGAGCGGTCCAGCACACTGCGGTAGCCCTGCCGCACAATCGAAAGCGGCTGAAACATGTCGTCCAGAATCAATCCCGGCGGGAAGGGCCGCGCGAACGTCCGCCGGACCGCATAGAATCCGCCGTACACGCCAACGGGGGAATCCCAGAGAGACTCCGCGGTGCGGATCGCCTGCTCATACCGCCAGTACGCTCCGCCCACGGTGGACGCGGCTGCATCGTGCGCCTCGCTGCGGCGTACGACCAGCTCACCCGCTGCACAGCCGACGGAGGAATCGGCGAAGTTGGTGAGAAGGGTTCGCAGCGCGCTCTCGTCCAGGCTGGGACGAATGTCAGTGAACACCAGGAGGTCCTGGGTGGCGCGCAGCATTGCGTGATTCAGTGCTTCGGCTTTGCCTACCTGCTCGGGCAAGTCCAGCACCTGCAGCCGGGGATCGGAGAACTCATGCAAAATCTGCGCGGTGTTATCCGTGGAGCCGTCCGAGACGACGATGATCTGCCGCACCAGTGTGGGATCAAGCCGGAGCAGGTGCCCGACCTTTGTGCGAAGCAGAGCCGCTCCGTTGTGCACCGGCATGATCACGGAAACAGTTGCGCCCGTTTCGCCCCGGTGCCAGTGCCGTGGACGCCAGCGTGAGATCACGACCGCAAGCAGCGGGTATCCGGCGTAGGTGTAGAGCACCAGCAGCAGCGATGCGGCGAAGACTGCGGTACAAACCTGGTACAGCACGGAATGTGCACCCGGCGTCACTGCGCGCCCCTGCGCCGCAGGATAATTTTAATGGTCTCGAACATGATGAGGAGATCGAAGCCGAGCGAAGCGTGCTTCACGTAATACAGGTCGTACTCCAGCTTTTCGCGGCTCTCTTCCAGCGTGGCGCCATATCCGTAGCGCACCTGCGCCCACCCGGTGAGGCCTGGGCGAATGATGTGGCGCAGATTGTAAAAAGGCAGTTGCTCGGCCAGCCAGGGCACAAACTCCGGCCGTTCCGGGCGGGGACCGACAAAACCCATGTCGCCGCGCAGCACGTTCCAAAGCTGCGGGACTTCATCCACGCGGGTCTTGCGCATGAACAAGCCGAAGCGGGTGACACGAGGGTCGTTCTTGGAGGCCCATTTGGCCCCTGCCGCCTCCGCGTCCTGACGCATGGTGCGGAATTTGTACACGGTGAACTGCCGGCCAGCCTCGCCGACGCGCACTTGCCGAAAGAAGATCGGCCCCGGCGAGGACAGCCGCACCAGCAGCATTACCAGCGGAAAGAAGGGTGCAAAAAGCAGCAGGCCAAGCGCTGCCGCCAGCATGGACGCGACGCGGCGTGTGAACTGTTGCGAAGGCTTTACCCGAAAGCCTTCAGCGTACAGAAAGCTGCTGGGACGCAGACCATCCAACTGGATCTTGCCGGTCAGGCGTTCCAGCAGTTGCGTATCCTCTTCCACCATGGTGCCGCGCAGCTTTAGCGCCAGAAGATCGGTCATCGGCAAGCCGCCGCGCCGGTCTTCCATCGCAATTACGATGTGGTTCACCGGCTGTTTCAAGCCGAAGAGGCTCTTGACGGCTTCTTCCGCGCTTGCCATCTGCTCGCCATCCATCGCATAGTGGCACCCGACCACATCCATGCCGAGATCCTTGCGGCGCCGCAATGTGTCCGCGATGAACTGCGCACGGGCGCCGTGGCCAAGTACGCAGACGCGTTCGCGGAAGACGCTGCGTGCCGCCACCCACGCATAAAAGCGCCGCCAGAGGCACAGAACCAGTCCGAGCAGCACCAGCGCCAGCGGGAAAACTTCGCCGGTGATGTTGAATTCGGGATAGAAGTACAGGACAAGCGCCACCAGGAGGCACACGCACCCCAGCGCGAGCACAATGCGGAAGTAAATTTCTCGGCGATCGAAAAGGAGGTCCGGCTCGTACAGGTCAAAGTAATAGGAGACCGCCATCGTACCGGCGGTGAGGACCGCAATCTTGGCCGCGCCGTTTTCATAGTTCAACGCGACATAGGTGTTCGCGCCCAGTACCATCCACATCGCCGCGTAGAGGCACGCACTGATGATCAGGAATTCAGAAAAGAGCAGGAACACCGTGCGGGTCGGATAGTACACGTTGAGCAGACGAATCATGCGGCGGGCTCCACTGGGCCGGCAGGACCGTAGCCATAGTACGAGGGTGCGGGCTTATCTTCCACCGCATTCAGCACCACGCCGAGCAACGGGGTCGCCTGCAACTCCTGCTGCGCGCGCTGAGCCACCTGATACTTCGTTACGCCGGCGCGCACTACCAGCAGCACACCGTCGCAGTGCCGGGCGAGGTTGACTGCATCGGAGACCAACGTAACCGGCGAGGAATCGACCACGATCCAATCGAAGTGCGGGGTCACAAAGTCTATTAATTCGCCAAAGCGCGCATCCGCGGAAAGCTCTGTGACGTGTTCGTCCGCTCCACCGCCAGCAATGACACAAAGATTAGCGAGCCGCGGGCAGGTGGAGACTGTCACCTGATCGGCTCGCTGGATGATCTCCCATGGCGACGCCTTGCCGGTTAGGAAGTCCGGCAGGCCCGGCTGGTACGGCATGCCGAAGTAGTTCTGCATGCTGTAGCGGCGCATATCGCCATCGATCAGCAGGACGCGGGAGCCGCGATGCTGGCCGAGGCTGACCGCGAGATTCGCCGCGACAAAGCTCTTCCCCTCCTGCGGCACTGCACTGCTGATCAGCAACTTTTTCAGAGGCTGGGTGCCGCGGTACTCCAGCAAACGGGAGCGGAGACGCCGGAACTGCTCCGCGGCTGGTGTCTTTTGCTGAAGCGACGGCAGATCCTCGTTTGACGGTTTCCAGCGGGTGACAAGCGCTTCGGCTGGAGTTCCGGTTGGGAACATCCCGGCCTGCTGGAGCAACGTCTGCTCCGAAGGCTGGAACGCTTCAGGCACCGGCTGCACCGTGGGCGTGTGATTTACCTGCCACGGCATCGCGATCGTTTCCACGGCGGCAGCCGCGCGTTCGTGAAAGCCGGGCGTGGGCGCCTCCCCAGCGCTGACGCGCGCCAGTTCCGCCCGTAAAAGTTCCTGATACGTCTGCTTCATTTTACGTTCCCTGCGCGCTGGCACCCGCGCCGCGGCGTTCCGGCATACGGCGTAAGACCCCGTCTCGAAACTGGAGTTTTTCACGCCTCCGTACACGGCGCGCCAGTGTGCGCCTTCGCACATCGTAGTCATTCAAAGTGAAACAGTCATTGCTCCCGCGCGAAACCTAGTGTTGTTCGGCTGTTGCCGCAACGTTCCGCTTTCGGAACAGGGTCCGCTCCTTGGGCTTCGCATCCTGCTTCACGGCGGTTGGCGATGGCTTCTGGCTCCTAGGGCGCGTGCCGAAGCGTTCCACTTCGCCAAGGGGGGGGAGGTGAAGGAAGGCATACACAGCTTCGGCGGATCGGATTGCTGTATTGCGGTATTCCAGCAGGGCGCTCAGGCCCAAGCCGAGCAGCAGCCCCAGCAACGCACCGCCCGCGGCAAACAAGCCGCGATTTGGAAACGACGGCGAATCTGGCAGGTTTGGCTCATCCATTACACGGAACTGCTCACCCTGCTGACGCCGCTCCAGGCTGGTCGCCATTTTCGACTGGTTCATTTTTGCCAGGAGGTCGTCGTAGAACTTCTGCGCTGTCTGATAGTCCCGCGTCAGCAGCTTCTCCTGCTCTTCCACCTCGGGTGAAGATTGCAGCCGGTCCTGATATTGCCGCATGCTGCCCTGCAACTGTAACTGTTCAGCGCGCTTTTGGTTGATGCCGGCGTCGGTTGCTCGAATGGCGGCCCGCAACTGCTGGATGCCCAGCGGCTCCGGTCCTTTTTCGGCCGTGACAGCCGTGTTCGACTTGGACGCAGCGGGTGCCGGCGCGAGCGGCTTGGCCATTTCGCGTTTTAGATCGGCGATTTTGCGCCGGATCGACACCACGTCGGGGTAGCTGTCGGTGTAGCGCGTGCTCAGATCGGCTTCTTCAGCTTCCATCTGGGATAGCTGCGCCTTGCGCTCATCCACGGTGGGCGCGCCCGGCTTGCTCTGGCTCGCCATGGCTTGGAAGGTGGCCTGCTGTTGCGCAAGGAGTGATTCCTGGTACGCCTTATCCTGCTCCATGCGGGCGATCTGCTGTGTTGTCGCATCCAGCTGCGAGTTGAGGCTGCCCATCATGTTCATGTTGGCATTCTGCTCGCCTGGGAGACGTCCCGAATACTTGCGCTGGAAGTCGGCCAGCTTGCTGTCCTGCGTATCCAGATTGCTTTTCGCCTCGGCCAGCTGGGATTCCAGGAACTCCGTGGTGCCCTGTGCTGATTGCGCACGATCGCGGAGGCTCGCGTCTACGAAAAGCGATGTAATCTCGCCGCACACCTGCTGCGCCGTCCGCGGGTCCGACGCCTTGAAGGAGATGAAGAAGCCTGGCAGACCGTTTGAGCGGCTGATCTCCGACCGGATCGGCTTGATCTCGATGTCCTTCCGGGCCGCGTCCAGCTTTTCGTCCATCTTCAGGCCCGGAAAG
>CAXUBG010000012.1:6867-32606 GCA_964249285.1 uncultured Terriglobus sp.
TGATGGGCTGAATGCGCGAACGGCTGAGGATTTGCTCTTTCATCGACGCCAACCGGTCATCCAGGTCCGAGGTGACCACCGGCTTGACATAGTCGTCCGGTACTTTCTGCTGCTCGATCAGCACGAGCGTCTGCGAGACGAAGCGTGGCGAGATGAAGAAGCTGATGCCGAACGCAACTGCTGTGAACACAAGGACGGGCAGAATGACGTACAGGGCGCGCCGTTTGGCAATGCCGGCATAGTCGTTGGGTTTCAGGGGACGATGACCAAGCATCGATCTACCTCCGTCCTAAATGAATGGGCCGGGGGGAGTAGGTGATGCCGGCCGTAATGATGTGCGCAGTGCCGTTGAACGCGTTGTCGAGCGCGTTGACTTGGCTAACGGACTGCGTCTGCGCGGCGTAGCTCGCAAACGCCGACCAGTGCTCGCTGATGCGGCGTGTCCCCTGGATACCGGCGGTGAACGAAGTGGCTGAACCGTACAGTCCGGGCAGGTTGGAGAGGCTCTGCGCATGGCCGTAGCTTCCGAACACACCACCCGTCCAATTCCGATGGAAGGTATGCTGCGCATTCCCGCTCACCGTGTCCGATGTGGCACCGTACAGCGCGCCAGAGCCGGTGCTGGTGCCCCGGCTATACGTTGCGGAGAAGGTGTTCTCCCGCAAGAGGTAGAACGCGCCTACGCTCGCCGCCACACCCAGACGTGAAGGGATGATTGAGCTGTCGCTGCCACGCGTCCACTGCGGTCCGCCCGACACCTCCATGGAAAAATGCGCGTTGAACGTGTGCTGAAAGATACCCGAGATACTGTGTGACGTGAACTTAAAGTCTGTTTGCGGGTAGGCCGCCCGGGTAAAGGTGTAGCCAACGCCGATGAGCGTGGCGCGTGTGATCTGGTGATCCAGTTCGCCACCCGCGTACAGTTCATTGTTCTGAATGCCATTGCCGTCAAAGAAGTGCTGTGTGATGTAGCTGCCGGAGGTCCGGATACCGGTACGCCCGCTGAAGTGGTAGTCCACGCCAATGGTCGCGTCGTTGGTGATGCGCCGTCCATAATTCGTTAGCACTGCGTCACCCGGAATAAGCCCGGTGGAGATGGGAGCAGTACCCACATCGCCTACGCCCGGTACACCGCCGAGGCCGAAGCGCGGCGTGACTGGGAGATAGCTGACGATATCGCTGCCGGTCAACGTCCACTTGCGGCTGTTGAACACCTGGGAGATGCCGAAGTTCTGAAACGAGCTGGATGGTTGCCCATTGTTCCCAAACAGGTAGCCGCCAGAGTAGATGAAGCTGACCGGGTGCTGGCTGCTGCCGGACACGTAGTTTGCGGTTCCGGCAATGTTTACGCTGTCCGAGGTGCCATTCGATCCGTTGTAGCCGAAGATTACTGAATTCGAAGCGGTCACGGTGTAGCTCAGCAGGCCCGGCTCGGACATGTGCGGGCCAGAGACACTGCCCGTCGCGCCCGCGGCGGATGGAGCAGCCTGCCCCCGGCCTGCGACCGTAAATACCACGCCAACGCAGGCGGAGAGAAGAAACGCACATTGCCTCATGGAATCACGACCGTGTCGCCGGTTTCGAGCACAATACTCTGGCCCGGCTGCCCTTTGAGGGCCTTTTTGTAGTCAAATGGAATTTTCTTTTGCTTGCCCGGTGTACCGCGCAGGATGTACGCATGCTTCGCGTTGGCATATGTATTCAGGCCACCCGATGCCGCAATCGCCTCGAGCGGCGTCATCCCAGGCGACAGATCGACCGGTCCCACGTGCGCCACCTCTCCTAAAACGTATACCTTCTGACTGTTCACTGCTGTTACAACTACGGTTACGAGCGGGTCCTGGATGTATTTTTTAAGGCCGTCGGTGACGAACTCTGCGAGGTGCACCGGGGTCATGCCGGCGGCTGGGACGTCGCCCAGCAGTACCAGCGAGATCATGCCATCCGGGCGGACGGGAAAGGTGCCGGAGAGCTGCTGCTCTTTCCACACGGTGACCTGGAGGACGTCATAGGGGCCGATCTTGTACTCGGGCGAGAGCGCGGCAGAGCCGCCTGCCCGCACCGGACCCGGCGCGCCCGCTCCCGTGCCGGTGGGAAGGCCGGCGGGACTTTGCGAGCCAGGCGTCACAACCGGCCGGTTCGCCACCTGCGCCGCCGCGACCTGCAGTAACAAGAGGCATGCCAGAAGGGGGGGCTTTCGATTACTGTTCATCCATACCTGCGAGCAATAGCCTTGTTCTATTATGAGACGCACCGCCAAGACGGCTTTCCATTGCAGCTTCAGTGTTTCACCAGAGATGCGAAAATGGAAGGCATTCGTGCGGAATGCATGATACTGCTTTTATCGGCGGCGTTCCGAAAAGAAGAAATCTGTTCGATCATCCACACGCGAGAGGTGTATGCAGATCGATAGCACCATGACCATGCCGCGGCTGGACGTGCCTAAAAGCCGCGGTTTGGAGCGCTCCGTGGCTGGTCTGCCCGCTTGGGCCTGGGGCGTGCTTCTGCTGCTCTTTGGCGTGCTCTACCTTCGGGTGGCTACCAAACTGGTCTCTGACTGGTATGTGATTCCCGACTTTGCGCACGGCTTCCTGATCCCGTTCTTCTGCGCGTATGTTGTCTGGGAGAAGCGCCGCGTTGTTGCCGAGACACCCCTCCAGCCTTCCTGGGCGGGCGTTACCCTGGTCACGCTGGGCCTGCTCACCTACATCACCGGCATCTATGGCGCGGAACTTTTTCTGGCGCGGATCTCCGGCCTGATGCTGCTTGCCGGACTGATCTGGACGTTTGCCGGCTTTCCCATGCTGCGCGTCCTGCAGTTTCCCTTGCTGATGCTGCTTCTGGCAATTCCGTTTCCCGCTGTTCTCTTTAACCAGATCACCTTTCCGCTCCAGTTGCTCGCCTCACGGCTGGCCAGCTCCATCCTGCCGCTGCTGAACGTGCCGGTGTTGCGTGAGGGAAACGTGATCGAACTGCCGGCGATGAAGCTGGAGGTTGCCGAGGCCTGCAGCGGTATTCGCTCGTTGATGAGCCTTTTTACTGTGGCTGTGATCTACGGCTACCTTCTAGAGCCGTCCACGTGGCGCCGTACGTGGCTTGCGCTTGCCAGCATACCCATCGCGGTTGCGGCCAACGCCCTGCGCATCGTCGGCACCGGGCTATGCGTGCAATTCTGGGACCCGGAGAAGGCCATGGGCTTCTTCCATGAGTTCTCTGGATGGCTGATGTTTCTATTCTCCCTGGGCCTGGTGTACCTGCTGCAGCGCCTAATGACTCTTGCGCCCCGGCACGCCGCGGCCGCGGGACATGCCGCATGACCTCCCCGCGCTTTTTGACCGTCGCCGCCCTGATGGGGGCAACCGCATCCATCCTCTTTCTGCGCAGTGCTGTCGATCAGGTCCCGCAAAGCGTGCCGCTGGAACTGCTGCCCCACACCCTGGAGGAGCGCCATGGCACGGATGTTCCGATCCCGGACGAAGCCCTGCAGGTTTTGGGCAAAGGACGTTTTTTGAACCGGCTGTATTCGGATAGTGGACCGGAGGCACTGCTGCCCATCAGCCTGTTTATCGGCTACTTCCCCACGCAGCGAACCGGTCAGGCGATCCACTCGCCGCAAAACTGCCTGCCCGGATCGGGCTGGACCTTTGAATCTTCCGGCACCACCACGATCACGAGCGGTGATGGCCGCAACTACAAAGTAGGCGACTACATCATCACGGACGGCACCAACCGCCAGGAGGTGCTGTACTGGTATCGCGCGCATGGCCGCAGCATCGCCAGCGACTACCGCGCCAAGCTGTACATGCTGCTTGACGCCATCCGCTACAATCGCACCGACGGTGCCCTGATCCGCATCATCACACCGGTGGTTCCTGGCGAGGCTGCGGGTGCGGCACATGCCCGTGTGGCGGCCTTTGCCGGCGACATCGCCACCATGCTGCCCGCCTATATTCCCGACTAAACGCACGTTACCGCTGCCCGCCCTGCGCTGCCAGCGACCAAGGACACAGAACGCATGACCACGCCTCTCAACTCGCCGACGCTCCGCATTCCTGCTGCTGCTTTGCTGGCGGCCCTTGCCGTTACGGCGGGCTGCAATCGTGACCCCAATGTACGCAAGCAGAAGTACCTGGAAAGCGGTGAACGGTACGCGCAGGAGGGGAAATACCGCGAAGCGACGCTGCAATACTTCAACGCCTTGAAGGCCGACAAAAATTTCGCGCCCGCGCATTATGACCTGGCTAAAGCTTTTCTCAAGCTGGGAATGGGCAACCAGGCGTATCCCGAGCTGATGACCGCGGTCAATCTTGCGCCGGCGAACGCGAAGGCACGGATTGATCTTGGCCAACTGTTGTTGGCTGGCCGCGCTCCGGACCGGGCCGCGGAGCAGGCCAATGCCGTCTTGAAGATGAAGCCGGACGATCCGGATGCGCTCGCGTTGCTGGCGGGTGTGGCTGCGGCCAAGGGTGACCGTCAGGGTGCGATTGACACCATCAACAAAGCTCTCAGCTCTGACCCGAACCGGGCCGACCTCCATACCAGCCTGGGCGTCCTGGAAGGTGCGGGCGGCAAAGATCTTCCGGCGGCACGGCAGGAACTGGAGAAAGCCGTCCAGCTGGATGGCAAGAATACAAACGCCCATCTGGCGCTCGCCGCCTTGCTTGAAGTGCAAAACGACCTCGCCGGAGCGGAAACCCAGTTGAACGCCGCCATTTCCGCCTCGCCGAAAGTGTTCCAGCCGCGGGTGGCGCTCGCGGCCCTTTACCTTCGCGAAAAGAACATGCCGCAGGCGGAGAAGGTGATACAGCAGGCAAGCGACGACTTCCCGGACGACCCGGAAGGTGCCGGCTTGCTGGAGCGCTTTTACGAGCGGACCGGCCAAGCGGCAAAGGCCGAACCCGCGTACGCCGCGCTTGCCTCCAAGCACCCCAAGAGCTTCCCGATCCAGATCGCGTACGCTCGCACCCTGGCCGCGCACGAGGAGTTCGACAAAGCGAACGCCATCGTGGAGAAACAGAAGGAAGGGCACGATAACGATCCGCAGTGGGTGCAGCTCAAGACGGGTCTGCTGTTACACGCCCACAAGACCGACGAAGCGTACACCCTGCTGAACAGTGCCGTCCGCAATAATCCGGACAATGTGGACCTGAAGGTGGCGCTCGGCTTTTTGGCCCGTGATCGCGGCGACCTGAACACCGCCGAGACGAACTTTCGAGCGGCGCTGCAGCGGGCTCCGGGCAACCTGTCCGCGGCCAGCGGCCTTGCGGAGATTGCCAGCCGCAAGGGCGATCAGAGCGGGTTGCGGCAGGTGGCCGAGCAGATGACCAAGCTTTACCCCAACGCTCCGCTGCCCTATCTCTGGCTGGGAACCGCTGACGCCAATGACGGGCATTACGATACCGCGGTGGAGAGCTTCCAGAAGGTTCTGAAAGCCGATCCGAGAAACGCGCAGGCGCTCGTGGAAATGGGCCAGGTTCGCCTCAAGCAGAACCGGGTTCCCGAAGGCCGGGGTCTTCTGGAACAGGCGCTTGTCCTTGATCCTAACTCCCGTGCGCTGCCGCTGCTGGTTGGCCTTGATATGCAGGCGAACCAGCCCGCAGCCGCCATTGGCCTGATTCAGCAGCAGATCGCGCGCAATCCTGGCAACGGTGGTCTTCTCGTGCAGCTTGCCAGCGTCCAACTGGCCGCCAAGGATCCGCGTGGGGCCATGGCCAGCGCGCAGCAGGCCCTCAAGGCCAACCCATCCGACACCGGTGCCATGCGCGTCTATACGCAGGCCGGTCTCGCCACCAATGACGTAAACGGTCCCATTGACATGTGGACGAAGTGGGCTGGCGGCCACCCGCAGGACGCGCAGGCCCAGTCCTACCTTGGCATGCTGGCGGAGGCGACCGGCGACCAGAACAAGGCCATCGCGTATTACCAGAAATCGCTCCAGCTGCAACCAGAGCAGCCGACCGTGCAGAATAACCTTGCCTACCTGATGGCGGAGAACGGTCAGAATACGGATGTGGCCTTGACGTTGGCGCAGTCCGCGCAGCGCGCTGCCCCGAACTCGCCCGACATCACCGACACCCTTGCCTGGGTCTACTACAAAAAAGGTGTGTACACCTCCGCGCTGGATCTTCTGCAGAATGCCGCCAAAACCAACCCGGACAACGCCAGCGTTCAGTACCATATGGGCCTGACCTACGAGAAGCTGAACAACAAGCCAGCCGCGCAGACCAGCCTGAAAAAGGCGGCAACACTCGGCAGCGGGTCAGACATCGGCAAGAAGGCGCAGGCGGAACTTGACCGGCTTGGATAGAATCCCTCTCCCAGAGACCACGCGCGCCGTAAGGAGATGGTGAACACCCGGACGATTCTCCGCAATACCGCGTGGTTCGCGCTGGAAAACGTGGTTAGTTTTGCCGCGTCGCTTGTTACGTCCGTCCTGATCGCACGGACGCTGGGTCCATCCAAGATGGGCTACATCATCTATGTCATTTGGATCGTGAACATCGCCGCCACGCTGGGCGGTGTGGGTATCCCTGCGACCACACGCAAGTACATGGCGGAGTACCTGGGCGGCGGCGAGCGGGGCGCGGCCCGCTATGTCTTCCTTCGAACGCTGATGGCTCAGCTGGCGGCTGCAACGGTGGCGGCCGGTGCCTGCGTCGTTTGGGTGCTGCACGATGCCACGCCCGAATACCGCATCCCTGCTCTGCTGCTCGTGCTCAGCGTCTGGCCGTCCATGGTCAACTCCATTTCCGCCTACGCCAATGTTGCCGCGGAAGACCTCTCCGCAAATTTGCCTGGGTCGATCGCTTCCACCGCCGTCTTCTTCGTCGTTACCATGCTCACTGTTGTTCTGCACTGGGGCGTGATGGGCGTATGCATCTCCATGCTGCTCATGCGGCTGACTGATTTCCTGGTACGTTTGATTCCTACCTTTCGCCGCATAAACGTGTGGCGTACCGATGGCGCGACCGTCCCCGCCGGCCTACCGCGGCGGATGCGCAGCTTCGCTCTGCAAAGCGTGACGGGCATGGTTCTGACGCTTGTTGTCTGGGACCGTTCGGAGGTGCTGCTGCTCAGGCATTTTTCCCCGGATATCCGGCAGGTTGCCTTTTATTCCGTCGCCTTCAGCCTAGCGGAACGCCTCCTGGTCTTTCCCACTGTCTTTGCGTCGGCCACGGGGGCCAGCATGTTTGCCCAGTTTGGCCGCGACCGCTCCCGAGTACCGCTGCTCACGGCCGCTTCCGCCCGCTATCTCGGGCTTACCTCCATCCCGCTGCACATCATCGCGACGGGGCTGGCAGGCGCGGTCCTGCTTACCCTGTACGGCGGCAAATACGCGGGAGCGCTGGCCGTTGCGACCGCCGCGCCGCTGCTCTGCGTTGCAAAGGCTTTCTTGACGCCGGTGCAAAACCTCTTTGAGACGCTGGAGCGCCAATCGTATTTCATCTGGACGACGCTTGTAGCGTCGGTCATCGACATCGCGGTCGCAGCAGCACTCATTCCGCGCCACGGGGCACTCGGTGCTGCCATCGGCAGTGGGGTAGCGCAGATGCTATGCGTGGGTGTGCTGTGGTTTCTGGCGGTGCGGCGTTATGCGGTGCGCCTGCCGTGGCGTTTTTTTGCCAAGATCACGGCGATCAGCGCGATCGCGGCTTGTCTCGGGTATTTGCCAGTAATGCACATGGCCATCAGCACAGGCGTTATCGCGGGGTCAATCCTGACCGCGAGCGGTGCGTTGCTGGCAGCACTTGCGTTCCTGGTACTTGCTGGAGCCGCGCACGTGTTTGAGGCTGAAGACCTGCCCCGCTTTCGCGCACTGGTCGAAGCGTGTCCCGCGGCTTTGGCGGCACCGGTCAGCCTGACGTTTTCCTGGTTAAGCCGCGGAATCTCACCAGCACAAACGGAAGAATTGCTGTGACTTCGTCCGGACTAAGCCTGGCGTAAGCGCCGGCGGCGGCGCAGAACAGCTGGCATGATCCCGAGGCTTCCACCCGTCAGCAAGAGAACCAGCGTGCTCGGCTCCGGCACCGGAGAGGGAGTGGTTCCCGTTGTTCCCGTTCCAGTTGTCCCGGTCCCCGTCGTACCCGTTCCGGTGGTGCCCGTTCCCGTCGTCCCGGTGCCCGTGGTGCCAGTTCCCGTTGTGGTCGTGCCGGTTGCAGGGATCGACGGTGCCACTGGTACAAACGGCGTAAATGGCGCGGATGGGAGCGGCGTTGCCGTTGCCACCGGAGTTGCAGGCCCTGTTACAGCTGCCGGTGTTGCTGGGGTAAACGTGACGGGTGTAATACCGGTGTCATCGAGCGGACCTGCGTCAGGGAACGTTGGCTGCACCAGTTCAGCCTCGAGCCCGGTCGGGATGAACTCTGCTGGCATTGTGTCGTCGGGGAGGTCTTCGCCGCACAGAATCTTGAAGCGCTTCAGCATTTCCGCTGGGCTGAGCTTAGGCGTGTACTTCTTGTGGACCGGCGCGCTCGCCCGCAGCAGCTTTGGCCTGGGCACGATGAGGTGCCGGGCAGCGTGCACAACGTGCCGCTTGGCCAGCACTGACCGTTTCGCCAGCGCATCCTGATACTCCCGGATCCAGCGGGAACAGTCTGGGTTGGCCGCCAGCGTGGTCACACTGCCAGCACTCACGGCAATCAGCAGACAGGATGTGGCAATGGCACGAAATCGCATGGTCTACCTTGGGGGCGTAACTGGCAGCGAACCAATCACGACTGTAGCGGTCCTGTTAGTTTATCGCAACCGCTTTTCTGTGGCACTACATAAATGTTTCATCGGAACGTTCCGTTCTCCGGCTCGCTCAGAGAACTTTTCGGCTCTTCCCTTTATAGGATGAGGCAAGCAGCCCTCGCGCGGGTGCAGTAAATCGGTACATTGGGAAATCCTAAGACCCTCTCGCGGAGACTCGGCTCCCGCCGAAATGTTGAGTGAAAACTAATTCGGAGTTTCACCCATGCGTCTCTTCGGTCTCTCTGCCAAGCTCCTCTTCTTCTGCCTTTCCGCCTCCGCCGTCGCCGAAACACACTTCTGCATTGGTGGCGAACTCGATCAGATGAGTTCCACTCAGGTTGCCGCCTGCCAGACCAAAATGACGGAGATCCGCAATGCCGTCAAGCGTCACGGAGCACCCGCCGGATGGCACTTCGTCGTGGTTTGCGATGAAAGCGGTTGGCTGGACTACGCCAGCCTAGCCGGTGGCGAGCGCGCCCGGACGGTCAACGCCTCTTATGCCACCGATGCTCAGATGCACTGGACCTTTGTTCGCGGCAGCCGCATGGACACGAACGAGCCTGCCGAGGCGGAGATGATCCTTGCCGCCGCGCTGAAGAGCGTCCCGGGCACTCACGCTGCGCCCACACCCTTGGCCAACCCGCAGCGGATCGTCGCGCAACCGGCGCTGCAGGTAGCGGACGTGACGATGCCGGCTGCCGTCGATACGGCTGCCGGGCAGTAGCAGTCCGGCCCCTTCCCAAAGCAGAGTGCGTCCTTGATGGCTCGGAGAGCCGGCGCTCGCTGATCGGTAAGACCTCAGGACGTAGGACTTCAGGGCACCTGTTCTTTCACTCGTGACTCTGCCCTTGGCATCACATGAACAAGGAACGCTGCCTTCCTTTACGGCGGCGCGCTGCGGAACGCGCTACCTTGGCATGTCTGTCGTGTCAACGAACTGGTTTGCCGTTGCAGCGCCCAAGGTGAACCCATGTTTAACAAGACCGATATTAAGTGCAGGGTGCTTCACGCCACCTTTTTGGCTTGCGTAGCGTCCCTCATTCCCAACACGTTAGCAGCCCAAGGCACAGGTTACTGGCACACCAGCGGCAACAAGATACTCGACGCAAACGGGACCCAGGTACGGATTGCTGGAATTAACTGGTATGGTTTTGAGACGACGCGCGCCGTTGCGGGCGGGCTCACGTCGCAGGACTATAAGAGCGTCCTCTCCACCGTCAAGAATCTTGGCTACAACACCATTCGCGTGCCCATGTCGAACCAGATGGTGGAAACTCCCTCCTATCCCGGCAGTATTAATTACAGCAATAGCAGCGGTGCCATCAACACCGACCTGAACGGGCTGAACTCCCTGCAAATACTGGACAAGATCGTCAGTTATGCCGGAACCATTGGCTTAAAGATTATTCTTGACAATCACCGGTCTGAAGCAGGGGACGGCGCGGAAGGCAGCGGCCTCTGGTATACCGGCAGTTACTCTGAAAACGCGTGGATCAGCGACTGGACGAACTTAGCCTCGCGCTACCTGAATAACCCTACGGTGGTTGGATTTGATCTTCGCAATGAGCCGCACAATGCAACCTCTGGCGGTGCCTGCTGGGACTGCGGCGGCGGCAATGACTGGCACCTTGCCGCGCAGCGTGCCGGCAATGCGGTGCTCGCGATCAACCCCAAGTTACTCATCTTCGTTGAAGGCGTAGACGCGTATAACAACGATTTCTACTGGTGGGGCGGCAACCTGGAAGCAGTGAATAACTCGCCGGTCACGCTCTCAGTGCCAAACCAGCTCGTGTATTCCGCCCACGACTATGGCCCAAGTGTGTACGGGCAGCCGTGGTTCAACTCGTCCACGACACAGTCTTCGCTGAGTGCGGTTTGGACAAATCATTGGGGGTACATCGCCAAGAACGGCACAGCGCCGCTATGGCTCGGAGAGTTTGGCACACCCAACGACGCGGCCAGCGTGCAAAACTCCGCGCCGGGCAGCGAGGGACAGTGGTTTCAAAGCCTGGTGCAATATCTTTCGGGCGACAACACCCTGAGTTGGACTTATTGGGCTTTGAATGGGGAGGACAGCCTCTCGCTGCTTGACTCCAACTACGATCCAACGCCGGTTAGTTCACAAAAGCAGAGCCTGCTTGCCAGCATCCAGTTCCCGCTGAACCCGGGTTCCACCAGCGCACCCGCACCCGCGGCACCCTCTGCACTTACGGCAACGGCCGTCTCCGCGAACAGCATTAGTCTCAAGTGGACTGCGTCCGCAACGGCTGGCGTAACCTACACAGTCTACTTCGGCACTGCCTCGGGGGCAGCAAACACGGTTCTGGCCAGCGGGATCAACGCGGCGGCCTACAGTGTAACCAACCTAAGTGCATCGACGCCATACTACTTCACTGTCCGGGCAGTCTCGAGCGCAAGTACTTCAGCCGCTTCAAACCAGGCCACTGCTACAACGCAGGGCGCTGCTGCGCCTGCAGCACCCTCTAACCTGACGGCAGCCGCAGCGTCCAGTTCCCAAATCAATCTCTCATGGACTGGCAGCGCAACAACAGGAGTGACTTATAGCATTTACTCCGGCACGACCTCCGGGGCCACAACGAACCTGCTTGCCAGCGGTGTCGGCTCAACTACATACGCAGCTACCGGACTGACAGCTTCGACGGGGTACTACTTCACGGTAAAAGCGGTGAGTCCGGCTGGCGGAGTTTCCGCGCCGAGCAACCAGGCAACTGCTACGACCGGCAATCTGTCACTTACGAATTCCGGTACGGCACCACTTACGTCGTGGGCGGTCACGTGGACTTACAGCGGCAATCAGCAGATTACCCAGGCATGGAACAGTAATTACACCCAGAGCGGTAGATCTGTCACTTTGACCAACGCAAGCTGGAACGCAACCATCGCCGCCGGAGCTACGCTAACCGGTATTGGCTGGAACGCAAACTACTCGGGGCCGAACGTCAACCCGGTAGTGTTTTACTTGAATGGGACGCAGTGTAAATGACGAAGCTGACCCGCGCTGAGCGGCGCGGGGCAGCTTCCGATCTACCGCGAGTAGGTAATCCGGTACAGCAGACCGTTCTGCTCATCCCCAAGAATGATGCCGCCATCCTGCATCTGTGCCAGGCCAAATGGGCGCGCAAACCGTGCCCATCCGCTGCCGCCTTTTGCGGGCATTAGGAAACCTTCGACAAACGGCTCAATGTCCCGGGCCTTGCCGTCCTGAAAGTGAATGCGCACGACCTCATACCCGGACGGCGGATTCGCACCCCAAGAGCCGTGCATGGTGGCCAGCGCATCGCCGCTGTAGTCGGCCGGTAGATTGTTCCCGCTCAGAAAAATCAGTTGCATGCCGGAGGCGTGCGCATTCCATGTCAGCACTGGCAACGTGGTCTTCGCGGCCCATTGGTCCAGCGTGATCCCATGCGGCGGCGTCAGATAGAGATTCTTCAAGCCGTTGCCAAGGATGTAGGGCCAGCCGTACTCCTTGCCCTGCTGAATCAGGTTGACCTCTTCACGCTGTTCCTTGTCGCCCAGCCAGTCCACGCCGTCGTCCCAGCCGTACAGGTCGCTGGTCCCGGGCTTGAAGTTGAAACCGATGGTATTGCGCAGGCCGGTGGCGAAAGTCTCACGGTCACTGCCGTCCAGGTTGGAGCGCTGCATGGTGCTGTTGATGTGATTGCGCTCTTCGCAGGTGTTACACGTACTGCCCACGCTGATGTACAGCTTGTTATCCGGTCCCACGGCGAGCGTGCGGTCCACGTGCTGTCCTGCGTCGGGCAGGTCATTGATGATCAGTTTGGAGGTGCCAAGTGTGCCGTCTGGATTCAGGGGCGCGGAGTACACCTCCTTGATCGTGACGTAGTACATGACATTGTCATGGATGACCATGCCGTGTACATTTTCCAGCGCCAGCACCTGCTTCTTCTGCGCGCCATCGGGAGAAAGCATGGTGATGGTGCCCGCATCACGGCTGCTGACGTAGATGTTGCCTGCATCGGAGATCACGATCACGCGCGGACTCTCCAGGCCTTCGACAAATTTCGCAATGTGAAAGCCCGCAGGCAGCTTCAGGCGAGCTACGTTCTCGGCCGTGGCGGGCAGTGGGGCCGGCAGGACAACGTTGACGCTATGAGAGTCTTTGTTCGGCATGGGCATGGTTTGCGCGGTGGACGAACAGGGCATCACGGCCACGGCGGCGGCGGCAATTGAAAGAGCAAGAAACTTCATATGCCGTTTGGATGCAAGCAGGCGCGCTAAGTGGCGTCTGTGCCTTGCCACGCGAACCCCGGACTGTTCCGGTCAGGGGTTCAGTCCGGCCGCTGATTTGACCTTGCTCCACACCCAGGTGGGCACGGTGGAACGCATCATGTGGCTGCGCAGCGACTCATAGGTGGATGCGCCCATGCTGTAGCCGATGATGAGCCGCAGCAGCTCAGGGTCCGCTTTCGCCTTCCGAACCAGTGCATCCATCCGTCCTGAGACGTTGAACAAACGATGCTGAATCTCCACCGAATGCTGCAGATCAGGGCCAATTTCGGCGCGCCATGCCTGTTGGTACCCGGCCAGCTCGCGCGCGTCATATCTTTGTTTGCGGATGGCTTTCAGGGCAGCGTCCGCAGCCAGCGAGCCGCTGGTCATGGCATAGAAGATGCCTTCGGCGGTAAAGGCGTTCACGAAGCCACCCGCGTCGCCCGCCAGCAGCACGCGATCCGTGTACGTCCGGGTCAGCGGCCCGCTTACCGGGATGGGAAACGCTTTGTACCCGGCGCGGTTGGTTTCCCCGGTGATGTCACCCTTTGCTTTAAGCGTGTTCACCCATTCCGCATGATGCTCCGCGCCTTTGCCGCGCAGCGTCTTCAGATACCAGTCCAGCTTGCATCCAAAGCCGAGATTGAGGTGCTCCGTCTTCGGAAAGATGTAGCCGTAGCCGAACGTCTCCGTTAGCGTCAGAAAGAGATAGATGGCCTCGCGGTCCGTCACCTGCAGCCGGTCGTACCGTGTTTCTTCCATCATGTCCACGGCATATTCCTTGTGCGCCGCCTCACTCCGCAGACCGGTGTGCCGTGCGATAACAGAGTTCGCTGAGTCCGCACCAATCACCAGCGGCGTGGTGAATACTTCCCCGCTGGTGCTTTCCAGTTCCACACCGTCCGGCGTCACCTCGCACCGGCGGATCGTCACGCCCGTCCGTACCGTGCACACATCCGCCGCGCGGCGAAGCAGCGCTGCGTCAAACTCCCACCGCCGGATGAGATACAGGATCGGCTTCGCCTGCTGATACGTCACGCGCGTACCGTACGGTGACTCCAGATGGACGCGGCTGACCGCGTTGACCGGCACCTCGCCCTCCGCCAGGAACTCGCGGACGTAAGGGAAGCGGTCCAGCAATCGCGCGGAGAGACCGCCGCCGCACGGTTTATCGCGCGGAAACGCCGCAGCCTTATCCAGCAGGAGCACGCGAACGCCATTCAAGCCAAGTTGATATGCAGCAGTCGCCCCGGCTGGCCCAGCACCCACAACAATGATGTCGAACGGAGTCACAGGTCCATTGTGTCATTCGTTGGATGAGCAAACGTTGAATGTCTCCGCGTCTGTTGCGTATCCTTGGCGCACGCTGCGTTCAATCTCTCCTCAACGATGGAGCTTCGATGCGATCCGCTGTAGTGACAACGATCATGCTGTTAGCCATGCACGCCGGTGCGCAGCTTTCACCGGACCAGCGCACGCAATTGGACACGGCGATTGCTAAGACCGTCGCGAGCACGCACCTTCCCAGCGCCTCTGTCGGCATTGCGGAGCGCGGGACGGTGGTGTATGCCAAGGCGTTCGGAGACGCGGTCCTGCCGGAGCAGCCGGTGTCGCAGCATCCCGGCGGCATCCGCTCCATGCTGATGCGCGCTCCGGTTCCGGCGGACGCGAGCATGGCTTACCCCGTCGGCTCGATCTCAAAGCAGTTCACCGCGGTCTGCATTCTGTTGCTGCAGGAGCGTGGCAAGCTGACGCTAGACGACCCCGTCGGCAGGTGGTTTCCGGACTTTACCCGCGCCCGCGACGTCACCGTGCGCAACCTGCTGACGCACACCAGCGGGTACAGCGATTACGCTCCGCAGGACTACACAATCCCCGCGTGGACAAAGCCAATCGATAGCTACACGCTGATCCGGGAATGGGCGACCAAGCCGCTCGACTTTGATCCCGGCACCAAGTGGCAGTACAGCAATACCAACTTCCAGATGGCCGCGCTCATCATCGAGAAAGTGACAGGTCAGACGTACCACGACTTTCTATGGGCCAACGTCATCACACCGCTCAAACTCGAAGGCGTTTTGGACCTGGACACGGACCGCGCCAAGCTGCAGGTGCACGGGTATGAGCAGCACGCGCTTGGCCCGATGCGGCCAGCCATCCTGGAGGCACCCGACTGGTACACCGGCGACGGCGGCCTGGCCATGCCGGTGCGCACGCTGCTGCAGTGGGACGAGAGCATCGTGCATCGCACGCTGTTGAAGCCGGCCAGCTACGACGCGATGGAAGCCGATTTCAAGCTGAAGGACGGCACGCCGTCGCATTACGGCCTGGGTGTCTTTGTGCGCGAAATGAGCGGCAAACACCTGGTCTACCATTCCGGTGAAGTGGGTGGCTTTGTGTCCAACAATGTCATCGACCTGGACGATGATGTCGCGCTTGCGGCACTGACCAACTTTGAGGGTCCCGGCGCAAGCGCGATCACCTCCGCGGTCCGGCCCATCGTAGTGCCGGCGCCGGTTGCCCCAGCCCCAGCCCAAACGCCTGCTGCCCGGCCGGAAGAGACCAGCCTGCCGCATACTCCCGCCTATGATGCCGCCGCCGCGCAGGCGAAGGCGATCCTGACTGGCCTTCAGAACGGCACACTCGACCGCTCGCTCCTTACAGCCGACACCAACTACTACTTCAGCCCCGGGACGGTCAGCGACTTCCAGGCCAGCCTGCAGCCGCTTGGCCCGGTTGTCTCTGTTACCCAAGTTGCGGAAGAGTTGCGCGGCGGCATGATCTTTCGCGTGTATACGGTAAAGTTCGCCAGCCGCACCCTTTCCCTGAACACTTACACGCAGAAGGATGGCAAGCTCGAGCAGTTCCTCGTCAGCGGCCGCGATTGAGCGCCGTCTCACGTCACGGACGTTCGCGTCTCTCGCGTTCTGGCGTCTGTACGTTGATGAGTGATTGAAGGTGCCATTAAAGACGTGGCCGGTGACGCACGCAGCGCGTCAGGCGTCCAATGGGAATGACCTTCGTGAAATCGGCTGCTTCCGCTCTGCTTTGCGCCCTGCTCGTTCTGCCGCTGACCGCGGCCGCGCTTGATCGCGGAACGTTTCCCAAGCCGCTGCAGGATGTCTCACTCGCGCCCGGCAAACTGCAGACCGCTGTGTTCGCGGGTGGCTGCTTCTGGGGCACGCAGTCCGTCTTTGAACGTGTGAAGGGCGTGCGCAAGACGGTGGCCGGCTACGCGGGCGGCAGCGCAAAGACCGCAACGTATGCTCAGGTCACTACCGAGACGACGGGTCATGCGGAGTCGGTCGAGGTTACGTACGATCCGTCCGTCATCACCTATGGCGGGCTGCTTCGTATTTTCTTCTCGGTGGCACACGACCCGACGCAGTTGAACCGGCAAGGGCCCGACGAGGGCACGTCCTACCGCTCCGCTATCTTTTACGCCACGCCAGACCAGGAGCGCATTGCGAGAGCGTACATCGCACAGTTGGATGCCGCACATGCGTTCAAGAGCAAGATCGTGACGGAGGTGACGCCGCTCAAGGGCTTTTACAGGGGCGAGGAGTACCACCAGGACTATGCCCTGCATAATCCGAACAATCCATACATTGAGGTTTGTGACCGGCCCAAGATTGAGGCGCTGAAGCGCGAGTATCCTGACCTGTTCGTGGACTACAAGGGTCAGAAGTAAGTCAGCCCGGTCCGATCTGAATCAGCGGCTTTGCCGCGGGAAGGCCGGCCTTCTTCGTCCGGATGCTCCAGTCCGGCGACTGCAGTTCCGGCATGGGTGCGGAGACGAACAGCCGGCGGCACTGCGCGGCGGTCCACCGTGCCCATCGCTTGCTCTTCTTCTTGCGTGCGCTATCGGTCGAGATGCCCGTGCCCGCGTACATCTGCCGGTACAGTTTCGAGAGAAACATGAACGCGATGCGCGCACGCAGTGTTGGCGTGCAGGCGGACCGCTGCCAGATCGCACTCCAATCGTAGAAGCGGTCCCACACCTTCTGCGTGCGCTCGCTGATTTCGCTGGAACTCATGAATGGATGTGGCGTGAACATTTTGGGCCGCGTTTCCGTGGGAATCAGCCAGTACCGCGTGATCGGCACACCATTGACGAGCGTGGGATTCTTCGCCTGCTCCTTTTCCCACCGGGCAAAGTCGATGGTGCCGGGGAACGGTGTCATCATCACAAACTGCGCAAAGGTGACACCTGCCTTCAACGCCATGTCAACCGTAGCGTCGAATGTTGCAGGCTTGTCCGTGGGCAGGCCGAAGATGAACGACCCAAGCACATGCACGCCATGCTGCTTGAAGGTCTGCAACTGCCTCGCAAGGGCATCGCCCGAGTAGTTGAAATCCTTGAACACCGCCTTGAGGCCTTCCGGCGTTACCGCTTCCACACCCACCAGCGCGCCCTTGATGTTGGCGCGGCGCATGGCGTCCAGGTATTCGGCATCTTCACCCGCCTCCATTGTGATCTGGGTGAAGAACACCATATCCTTCGGCAGTTTCGAAAGCTCCTCCATCAGGTCGAAGCGCTCTTCCCGGATGGCCATCAGTTCCGCCACGCGGGCATCGTTCTTCTGCTCGCGCGCCAGCCGGAGGTCGGTCAGGGTAACCGGGTAGAAGTTGTCGTCCGCCAAGGCGATAAAGCGGAACCCGATACGCCGCAGGTTAATGATTTCATCGATGACGCTATGAAACTTTCGCTGCCGCGGTGCCTGCCCATCGGTTCGCCACACGCTGCAAAAGGAGCAGTGCTTGGGACAGCCGCGGATGGTCTGCACGGACGCCCACATGTACTTGTCGCGCTTCATCAGGTCCCAGCGCCCGGCCAGGAAATCCGTGCCTTCGATCCGCCCGCCCTCGTAGATACGCCCTGGCGTTCCGCTCATGCAGTCGCGCACGACGTTGCCCCAGGCGATGTCGCCATCACCTTTTACCACTGCGTGCGCCTCGCCCATCTCCAAGGCTTCTTCCGGGAACAGCGTCGCGTGAATGCCACCGTATACCACCCATGCTCCGCGTGCGCGTGCCATCCGCCCCACCGCGTACCCGCGCAGGGCATTGCCGGTATGCACGCTGATGCCGGCGATGTCGCCCGGCTGAATCGTCTCCGGGTCAACCTGCTCCAGCGACTCATCCACCAGGATGGGATCGCCAGCGAAAGCGGGTGTCGCCGCAGCCAGGACAAACAGCCAGCGGGGCGTAATGACGGCGGTTCCAAAGGAGTTATCGCTAGGGTTGATGAGATGAACGCTCAACAGAACCAGCCTTTCCTCGTACGAGTTCGGTGGCACAGGAGCGTTTGCCGCACCTACTCCCTTGCGGCGCTCAACGTATCGTAAGGCTCCCGGCTGAGCACGGCGCGAGCCATCTTCCGCCAGTGACGCGGAGAATCCGGTGTATGTCAGGTAGCGAACACGGGGTTATACGTAGCAGGCCGCCTGAGCGGAGCGTTCCTCAGCCGGCTAGATGAGTCCCACAGATCGAACCTTTTCTCCATCCATCGATGGAGGACAACTCCAGAGGGGACGGATAGGATCGTGGCACTCGATCACAAGCGCTCGCACATGCACCGAAAGCAGGTGCGCAGTGACCTGAGTCTGGAGGAACTTCATGCAACTCTCAAAGAGGCCTGTTTTCACCATGGGGCTTGCAGCTTCATTGCTGACCGGCAGCGCCGCGTGTGCCCAAGGCTGTGTCGCGGCCCATACGAATCAACGCTCCCTGAGCCAGCTTGTCCAGGCGGACGGCCGCTTTGTGTCGCCGTTCTCCATCCACAACCTGACCGTGGATATCGGCTACCGCGTCTTCAACTCCAACAAGTACTTTCAGGGCAGCACCGAGATTGCACGGCCCACCGCGGTCCGGAATCATCAAAACATCTTTGACGTCGGCGTCCAGTACCGGCTGTCGCCCCGCTGGAGCCTGGTCGCGGATGTTCCCGTCTTCAATGGAACGCGCAATCAGATTTACCCGCCCGCGGGCGTCTTTCAGGTGAGCGGAATCGGCGATGTGCTGGTGGGCGCTCAAGCATGGCTTTTCAGGCCGCCGGCGGAAAACGGCGGCAACATCGCCATCAGCGCGGAACTGAAACTGCCCACCGGCATCAACAACGCCACGGGATCTGCCGTGCTGGGCGGGAAAACGATTAAGGCCACGGCGGACCAGTCATTGCAGCCCGGTGACGGTGCCTGGGGCTTCAGCGTCGGAACACAAGGCTACAAGCGGCTTTGGCGCGGTGCCTCCGCCTATGGGCAGGCAAGCTATCTGTTCAACCCCGAGGACACCAACGGCGTTGCGACCTTCCGTTCCCAGCCGGGTCAGGGCGTGATGTCCGTCACCGATCAGTACCTCTACCGCGCGGGTGTGGCTCAGAGTGTTCCAAAGCTCCGGGCGTTTGCACTCAGCCTTGGCGTGCGCGGCGAAGGTGTGCCCGTCCGCGATCTGCTCGGGGACAGCAATGGCTTCCGGCGTCCCGGTGCCATTGTTTCCATTGACCCCGGGCTAATGGTCAGCTTCAAGCGCGACACCCTGTCCGTCAACGGGCCGTGGGCTATCTACCGCAACCGCCCGCCCAGTGTGCCCGAGATCCAAAACCACACGGTCAACGGCGATGCCTTCTTCGCGGACTACACGGTCGTGGCCAGCCTCTCGCACCATTTCTAAATGCCACAGGCCTCCAGGAACACTGCCGTCAGGAGATTGTCTTTGAAGTGCGTGCCATGCTGTTTGCTGTCTCTCTGTTTATGTGTGCCGGGCAGTGCCTTTGCGTCAGGACACCCGGTTCCAGATCTTGCCCTGAAGGACGTAAACGGGACCAAACAACGCCTTAAGGGACTGCGCGGCAATGTGGTCGTGCTTAGCTTTTGGGCCACGTGGTGCGCACCCTGTCAGGAGGAGTTGCCGCGGCTGTCGCACCTGAGCGAAACGTATGCTGGCAAGCCTGTGCGCTTCGTCGCAGTCTCCATCGATGAGAACAAATCACGCGGCGAAATTGGCAAGTTTCTTGTCACGCATGGCATTCACCTGGAGGCCTGGACAGGTGCCACCACCGGTACGATGGCAGACTTTGGACTCGGCGACATCGTTCCTGGCACCATCATCATCAATGAGCAGGGCGAGGCAGTCACCCGGATCAGCGGGGAAGCGCAGGAGGACGATGTTACCTCCCGCGTGGACTGGCTGTTGAGAGGACGGCCTGGAACGCCTCCAGAGCCTTTCCTCACCCGTCACTAATGATTTCCTGCCGCGCTCAGCAGCGGATTTAGAACCGTACGGAGAACTGCCCCGAAATCGCCCGCGGCGCACCCACCTGCAACGTATTGTTATTCACCGACGTCGGATCGCTGGCGATGAATCCGTTTGTTCCAATGGTCGAGTAATACTTCGCATTCGCCAGATTATAGATATTGAACTGCAGCTTTAGTTGGTCGAACATACCGGCCTCATCCACATGGTAGCTGGTGCCAAAGTCCGCCAGGAAGCGGCCATCCACGTAGTTATCATCGGTATAGGTGAAGTATCGCTTGGAGAAGTAGTCCGCTCCTATGTGCGCATCCAGCCCCTTGTGCGCGTAGGTGAGGTTGGTCTTATACAGAAACTGCGGTGAATCCACGACGATTTTGCCGCCTGTCTGGATGATATTACCTCCAGCGGTATAGTTCGAGTCGTAGGTGGACCGGCTGAAGGTAACGGCGTTATAGAGCGACCAGCCATTCATAAAGCGGAAGGTCCCGGCTGCGTCCACACCATTGGTGGTGACGCCGCCCACGTTTGACAACAGGGCTGCGTTGCCCGCGATGCCAGGTCCCTGGCTGATGGCCAGCAGACGATTGCTGAAGTTCACGTGAAAGTAGTTAGCCTGCGCATTGATGCGGTTGTCCGTATGGCGGTACCCGGCCTCTTCGCTCCACGAACTTTCCGGTTTCAGCGCTCCCGTCAGCGCGTTGAACCCGGCCTGTGTCGTTCCCCAGGGCGACGTGCCGAAGCCATTGCCGCCGGTCTGGAAGGCGCGCACATTCTTCGCCACATCCGCAAAGAGTTCGTCCTTGGGATTCAGCTTCCAATCAACGCCAAACTGCGGCAGAAATGCACTGCCGGACTCGAGGCTGCCCTGGGCAAAGCTGGCGGGATTCGACGAAAACTGCGGGATGACAATGGGCCCGGCATTAACAGCGGTCAGGTTACCCGTCTGGTTCGTCTCGACGGACTTGAACCCGGCGGCCAGCGTGACAGCGTTGTTCAACCTGTACTGGTCCTGCAAATGCAGCTGGTACACCGTGCTGGGAAAGTCATAGGCCCACTGCGTGGCGAACGGACCGGTCTGAAAATCGTAGATGGACCGCAGCGGTGATGCAACCGATGTGCCATAGTACCGGCGGGCCAGCGTGAAGTCCTCCTTCTCAAACCATGCGCCGCCTTCCACCGTGTTGTGCGCGGCTTCATATGAGAGCGACGTAAGAAACCCTCCCCGCTTGATCCCGTATTCAGACGTTCGCAGCGAAATGGGCGAGGAAAAAGTTGCCGGGCTGCTAAAGGTAGGCACGTACGGCGTAAACCACAAACCCTCGCCGTCGTTGCCGTGCCCATACGCCGTGGTTTTCCAAGTTAGGTGACTTCCGATTGCCGTCTTATAACTTGCGTACGAAAGAAAGTCCTTGCGAATGCCGCCTGCGTTGTAGTATCCCGCATCGCAGGGATCCTCACTCGCTGCCAGGCCGCTGACCGGAGCCGGATAGGGTGCCAGGCCGTTGCACGCAAGAGCCGCCTGCACCGCCTGTCCCCAGTTGCCGAAGTTATCCCATTGATAGCCGAGTTTCTGAGTCCACACCTTATTCAGATCCTGGTAATCGACCTCGCGCCGGTTGGAATAGTCCGCGTAGACGTTCAGCACACCCTTGCTGCCTACATATTGGGTCAGTTTGCCATTGAATTGAAAGTAGTCCTGATTGCGGTCGCCCACGCTCTTCCACTTTTGCGCGCGTTGATACACGCCGGCAACATAGAGCTTGGTATGTGTGTGCAGCAGACCGCTGTCAAACCGGCCAAAGGTACGCAGGCCCGAAAAGCTCCCAAAGCTTTGACGGATATCCAGCCGGCGTTTGTCACTGCCATCGCCGGAAAAGAACTGCACCGTGCCGCCCAGGTTGCTGGTGGAGGCTGTTTCAAGCGCGCCCGTGCCCTGCGATAGCGAGATGCTGCCCAAATCCTCATCGATAATGGCGCGGCTGATGTGCAGGCCGTTCAGATTGCCATAGCTCATATCGCCCAGCGGCACGTCATCCAGCGTAAAGCCAAGCTGATTCTGATTGAAACCACGCACGGAGATCCGCAGGGCCCATTCGTATGCGCCGTATGGATCGGCGGCGTTGATGACCACGCTGGGCAATCTCCCGAGAACGGCGATGGGGCTGGTCCCGGGTGACTCCTCCAGCAGCACCTTGCTGTCGATGGTCTGCACGTCGCGCGTTGCGCCTGTGGCCGTTACCGTGACCGTGTCGGACGCGGTGACCCGCTCCTTCTCCGGCGATTGCTCTCCGGGCTGCGCTGCCTGGCCCGGCGTGGTGGGCGTGGCCTGGACCTGCGTGGCAGCGCTTTGCTGCGCCTGCGCGAGCGGCGCAATGAGCATGGTAGCGGCGATGGCGAGAATGGTCTTGGCCACTGAACTCTCCTGAAGACTGCGCGAAGGTGAAGGGAAGCCCTGCGAGGGCAGCCGTGCATTGCCTGGTGTGATAACGGTCAGCGTACGTCGCCTTTGAAAACGGAAGATGGACGGGCGGTAAATATCGCGCAAACGGCAGATTTCAGTCCTGTGAAACGTGCCGCGATACAAGGCAAAAGCGAGAACGCAAAGGGCGCAAAGGCTAACGCGAAGGCTGCAACGAGCCAACGCGAACGGCACGATAGACGCGAGACAAATGGATCTGGACCGGCGTACACTTCATGCGCTGCGAAGCGCACGGCCTGCTGGTTTGCTGGCGCGTGCGCTCGCCTTTGACAAGGAGCACCATGGCCACCACATCTGCACTGAACCCCGCCACGGCGGAACACCCCGTCCATTTGCGCAAGCTGTACGACAACTACATCGGGGGACGCTGGGTGCCGCCAAGCAGCGGCGAGTATTTCGACAACATTACACCGGTCACGGGCGAGGTGCTGTGCGGCATTGCCCGCTCCAATGCCACCGACGTGAACAAAGCGCTGGACGCCGCACACGCCGCCCGGTCCGCCTGGGGCCGCACCAGCACCACGGAACGCGGCCGCCTGCTGGAGCGCATTGCGCAGCGCATGGAAGACAATCTGGAGCTGCTGGCCACCGTGGAAACGTGGGACAACGGCAAGCCCATCCGCGAGACCATGGCCGCTGACATGCCGCTGGCCATTGACCACTTCCGCTATTTCGCCGGTGTCATTCGCGCGGAAGAGGGCACCATTTCGGAGATCGACGCCACCACTGTCGCCTATCACTACAACGAGCCGCTGGGCGTCGTCGGCCTCATTATTCCGTGGAACTTCCCCATCCTGATGGCGGCGTGGAAGCTGGCGCCCGCGCTGGCCGCCGGCAATACCGTCGTGCTCAAGCCCGCGGAGCAGACACCGCTCTCCATTCTCGTCTTGATGGGCCTCATCGAGGACATTCTGCCACCCGGCGTGCTCAATATCGTTAACGGCTTCGGCCTGGAAGCGGGCAAACCGCTCGCATCCAGCCCGCGCATTAAGAAGATTGCCTTCACCGGCGAGACAACGACCGGGCGTCTGATCATGCAGTATGCGTCGCAGAACCTGATCCCAGTCACGCTGGAACTCGGCGGCAAAAGCCCCAACATCTTCTTTGAAGACGTCATGCGGGAGGACGACGCCTTCTTCGACAAGGCGCTGGAAGGCTTTACCATGTTCGCGCTGAACCAGGGCGAGGTCTGCACCTGCCCGAGCCGCGCGCTGGTACAGGACTCCATCTACGACCGCTTCATGGAGAAGGCTCTCAAGCGTGTCGAAGCCGTCCGGCAGGGCAATCCGCTGGACAAGAACACCATGATCGGCGCGCAGGCTTCAAGCGAGCAGTTGGAAAAGATTCTGAGCTACCTCGACATCGGACGGCGGGAGGGGGCAAAGGTACTGACCGGCGGCCGGCGCGCGGAGATGCCCGGTGATCTTGCGGGCGGCTACTACGTGCAGCCGACAGTCTTTGAGGGCCACAACAAAATGCGCATCTTCCAGGAGGAGATTTTCGGACCGGTCGTCAGCGTGACCACGTTCAAGACAGAAGACGAGGCCCTGGAGATTGCCAATGACACACTCTACGGCCTGGGCGCGGGCGTGTGGACGCGCGACATGAACCGCGCCTTCAGCTTTGGCCGCGGCATTGAGGCAGGCCGTGTCTGGACCAACTGCTACCACCTCTACCCCGCGCATGCGGCATTTGGCGGCTACAAGCAGAGCGGCATCGGCCGCGAAAATCACAAGATGATGATCCACCACTATCAGCAGACCAAGAACGTGCTGGTAAGCTACAGCCCGAATAAACTTGGCTTCTTCTAAGCGAGCGAAGACGAGGAACGCGGAGGGCGCAAAGGTCAGACGCGAAGGGCGCAAACGGAGCAGCCTTCCTCTCCATCGTTCCTCATGGAAGTCTAAGATGACAACAGAAGTACAAGTTCCAGCGCAGATCCTGCAAACCGCCGAGGCAACTGCTCTCATGCAACGGCTGGAAGCAAAGCACGGGCCGTTGATGTTTCACCAGAGCGGCGGCTGCTGCGACGGCTCCTCGCCCATGTGCTACCCGCGCGGCGAATTCCTCACTGGTGACACCGATGTGCTCTTGGGTGAACTCGAGACCGGCGGGCAGCACGGCGGGACACCGTTCTACATCAGCGGCCCGCAATTCGAGTACTGGAAGCACACCGAACTCACGCTCGATGTAGTGCCGGGCCGGGGCGGCATGTTCTCGCTGGACAATGGCGAAGGCGTCCGCTTCCACATTCGCTCCCGCGTGTTCACGAATCCCGAGATCGATTTGTTACGTGCCGCTGGCCGCATCTAGTTGCGTAGGATCGCATATTGCTACCTGCCTTCCACAGCCCTGTCATCGTATGCTGATAGGAGAAGGGAAAGCGAAGGATGCTGCTGCTGCTTCGAGCCTGGCAACTCCTTGTGATTCTGGTGGTGACCGTGCTGCTGCTGCGCAAGCCAGCAATTGCCGCACCGCCCGACGCGCGCCTGCTCGCATTGCCAGACGCGATCATCGCGATGGAGGCGAAGCTGGCGTCTTCTGACTCCGGTCTGTGCACACATCTGGCCGAGCTTCGCCGCGAGCAGGCCGACGCCGCACACGGGGCACGCCACGCCGCCGAGCGCGCCAGCCGCGATCTGCGCGAAGAGGTGAACGGCTCGATCGCCACACTGTCGAAAGTGATGCACGATGGCCTGCACAGTTTTCGCTTAGATCATGCGCTCGCTGCGGACAAATTGAGAGAGACGCTGGAACTCCGGCTGAACACCATGGGACGAGACCAGCGGACCGATGCCGAGCAACTCCGTGACCGCGTCCACACCAATCTGCAGTCAATCAATCGCGACAACACGGCCAAGCTGGAAGAGATGCGTCAAACGGTGGATGAAAAGCTACACGCCACACTGCAAACCCGCCTCACGGAAAGCTTCGGCCAGGTCTCCGACCAACTCACGCGTGTGCACACTGGACTCGGCGAAATGAAGGAGCTTGCCACTGGCGTCAGCGACCTGAAAAAGGT
>CAXUBG010000013.1:0-11734 GCA_964249285.1 uncultured Terriglobus sp.
GTGCTGTTTACGAGCTGCCTTGCTGCCGGATAAATCATAACGGGGCCACAGACAGCACACCTGCTGCATTGATTGAACTAAGAAGCGCTTTGAATGAGCTGGGATTGACCTACTTGCCATTCAACTCTGATTTCCGTGATGTGTTTGCAGGTCTTCGCAGGCAAAAGATCAAGGTTGCGAATGCTACTCCCCCTGCATCGGCAGGTGCCGCGCGGTTGACTTGTCTCTAACAGGAGACAAGCAGCTACACAAGTTCCGTGTGCCCGGCATTCATTTCATCGCGGACCTTGATACTCCGATCCTTCACTGAAGGATGCGCAGCTCAGGAACAGTTGCTGCTTGCGCGGGGATGCCGGTGCCGTCGATAGCGGCTTCGCGTTCTCCTTCGAAGTAGACGCGGATCTTTGCGGCGGTAGCAGCGTTGACGACCGCGGTCAGCGCGTCTGGACCGGCGGCCTTGATGCCGCGCAGGCTGCCGAAGTGTTCGATGAGCCGTTTGCGCGTCGTGGGACCGACGCCGGGGATGGACAGGAGTTCGCTATCGCGGTCGCGCATCTCGCGGCGCTTGCGGTGGTAGGTGATAGCAAAACGGTGCGACTCGTCCCGGATGCGCTGCACCAGGTGCAGAACCGGACTGCGGCGGTCCAGCACGACCGGTTCATCCTCTTGCCCGTAGACGTAGATCACTTCTTCACGTTTGGCGATGGAGGCGAGCGGCTGGAGCGTGATGCCGATGCTCTCCAGCGCGGCATACGCGGCGTGCAGTTGGCCTAGTCCGCCGTCGATCAGGATGAGCGAAGGGAACGGTTTGCCCTCGGCCTGCAGCTTGCCGTAACGGCGGACAAGAATCTCGTGCATGGATGCGAAATCGTCCACGCCCGCGACGGTTTTTATCCTGAATTTGCGGTAGTCGCTCTTCTTCATGTCGCCGTGCTCCCACACGACCATGCTGGCGACGGTCTCCGCGCCCGCGATATGAGAGATGTCGAAGCACTCGATGCGCGTGGGCGGTTCCGGGAGTCCGAGCGCGTCCTGCAGAGCGTTGACGACCGCGTTCTTTGAGGGCTGGAGTGTGCGAAAGCGCTGGTCATAGCTCTGCTTGGCGTTCTGGCAGACCAGGTCGACGAGGGAACGCTTGTCGCCACGCTGCGGGGCGAGTATCTCGACCTTGCGCCCGCTTTGTTCAGAGAGCAGGGAGGCAAGCAGCGGGCGGTCAGGGAACTCCAGCGGGACGAGGATGGTGCGCGGAACGTATGGCTGGTCAAGATAGAGTTGCTTGAGGAACGCGGAGAAGAAGACGGCTGGCGAGAACGGTTGCGCCGTCTCAGGAGTGCAAAAGCTCCCGTCTGGTTGTGCGGGGCCTTCCTGTTCCGCTCCGGCCTCAAAGAGGAGTTCCGGCAACTCTTCCCAGAAGAAGTCGCGCTTGTCCACGATTTTGCCTTGGCGCATGTGGAACTGGCCGACGGCGAGCATCTCCTGGTCAAAGTGGAAACCGAAGACATCGGCATCCTCGTCGTCCGCGGAGGCGATGCGCTGCTTTTCCTGCAGCTGATGAACGGTGACGAGCTGGTCGCGAAACTTCGCCGCAAGTTCGAATTGCTCGTTCATCGCGGCATCGGCCATGCGCTGCTTCAAGCGGTCTTCCAGTTCGTTTTCGCGGCCATTCAGGAAGAGTTCGACATCGCGGATGGCCTCGCGGTAGGCCTCGGGCGTGACCTGGTTCTCGACGCAGGGCGCGAGACAGCGTCTGATGTAGAACTCCAGGCAGGGGCGCGGATGGTAGCGGTTGAGATCGAGTTTGCAGCTGGGAATGAGGAAGGAGCGGTGGATCAGCTCGACGATGCGATAGGCAAGATTACCCGGGAAGTAGGGACCGAAGTACTGGCCGCCGTCCTTCTTGAGCTTGCGTGTGACGAAGACTTTAGGGTGACGCTCGCCGGTGGTGAGCTTGACGTAGGGATAGGTTTTGTCGTCGCGGAGCAGGATGTTAAAGCGCGGCTTGCGCTGCTTGATCAGGTTGTTCTCAAGCGCCAGGGCCTCATGCTCATTGGCGACCTGGATGTAGTCGACATCAACAGCCTCGCGCATCAGGGAGCCGGTCTTGGCGTTGTTCTGTGACGCGGCCAGCAGATACGAGCGGACCCGGCTGCGCAGGTTCTTCGCCTTGCCGACATAGATGACCGTGCCCTCGGCGTTTTTATAGAGGTACACGCCAGGCTGCTGGGGCAGCGTCCGGATTTTCTGTTCAAGGTCCACGAGGGTCCGGGAGGCGGTGTTTCGCCTGCTCTTCTCCAGTTTAGATCGTGCCGGGCTTGCGGAAGATTCTGCCGGGCTCCGGGAAGCGTGAAAGCGGACGAAGCACTTCAAAATTACTGGAGATGTCTGCTAACCAACTGTGTACAGGGCGTTTACATCACGCATTGCATTTGGAATCTGGCGTGCTAGAACGAGAGCCAGACGCGCTTTCTCCCAAGCGTTCTGGAGGTTACGAATGTCTCTCGAAGCGGCAAAGACCGCGCGCGCCATGGGTTGTGCCGGCGCGGCGGCTTTAATCATCCTGTTCAGCACGGGTTGCAGTACGAAGCGGTACGTCCGGTCGCAGGCCGCTCCGATCATTCAGAATACGAATGAACTGGATGCGCGCACCTCGCAGGATCACCGGAATATTCAGGATACCGACACGCGCGCCCAGCAGGGAATTGCTGGCGCGCAGCAGGCGGCCAATACCGCCGACCAGCACGCAATGGCTGCTGGACAGGCTGCGGACAAGGCGTCAGCTTCGGCAAAGGACGCATACAACCGCGTCGATACACTTGCCGGAACGGTCGCGGGGTTAGATACATACAAGCCACTCTCTGATGTGAGCGTAACGTTTGCCTTCGATAAAGCTGTCTTAACGGCCGAGGATAAGCGTGAACTGGACCAGGTGGCATCCAGTCTCAACACCACCAAACATTACATTCTGGAGCTGACCGGCGGCACCGACTCCGTGGGTGATGCGCAGTATAACTACACGTTGAGTCAGCGGCGGGCGGATGCCGTGGCGCAGTACCTTCAGGGCAAGTACAACATCGCTCCGCACAAGTTCTACCTGGTTGGAATTGGCAAAGACAAGGAAGTCGCTTCCAACCGTACAGCAAGCGGCCGCAAGCAGAATCGCCGCGTGGAAGTACGTGTGTTGTCGAACTTGCAGGAAGAGACGACTGCCTCGGTAACCAAGCCGGGATCACCCAGTTAGAAGTGATCTACTCGTCTAGGATGGGGCACCGATGAGGTGTCCCATCTTTTCGCGTTTCACTTCAAGATACCGTTGCGTGGTCAGCTCGGCCGCTACTTCCGCGCTGATGCGTTCAATCACGCGAACTCCGCGGTTCTCCATGGCTTGCACTTTTTCGGGGTTGTTTGTAATAAGCCGGATGGATGCAATGCCAAGTTGCTTGAGAATGTCGGCTGGCAGCGTGAAGTCACGGTGATCTGGTAGATAGCCGAGTTGCTCGTTGGCTTCGACGGTGTCGAGCCCCTCATCCTGCAACTCATAGGCGCGAAGCTTCGCCATCAGGCCGATGCCTCGGCCCTCCTGCGCTTCGTACAGGATGATACCCGCGCCATGAGCCGTGATGGTGTCCAGGGCAAGCTCAAGCTGCTGGCGGCAATCGCAACGCAGCGAATGAAAGACGTCGCCCGTGAGGCATTGTGAGTGGACGCGCACGATGGGCGCGGCACCGGTCACGTCCCCGTAGATCAGGGCAACGGCCTCGTCCACCATCTTGCCTTGCGGACCGGGTGTTGCGCCGGGTGCGAGATGGCCTTCAAAGCCGAGAATGCGAAACTCTCCCCAACGAGTGGGCAGTTTGGCTTCGGCAATCTGTTCGACCCGGGTATACCGCATATTGCCCTTAATAGATGCCGCATGATGCGGGTGGATGCAATCGGCAGCGTGCGCTGAACGTTAGACTCGTGATGTGCACCCAATTGAGCCCAAGCTGGTATTGATTTCCCTGTTGGTGCAGTTGGGCGTTGCGGCGGCGGTCTCAAGTTCGCTGGCGCGCTCGTCAGTCTTCCGGTGGCTGCTGTTGCAGGGCGAACGGACGCAGCGGGAGCGGCTGAAGATGGTAGCTATCATCTGCGCGCCGCTGGTGCTGGGTGTCTGGATTCGTGCGGTAGTGCCGAACTTCCTAGCGGCGGACATTTCACTCGGCGCGCTGATGTTGCTGGGGCTCATTCTTGGTCCCTCTGCCGCTTGTGTGGGAGCGGCGGCGCTGTCGGTTCCCGCGGTGTTGCACCGGGAGTATTTGGCATTGCCCGTGGACGTGACCGTGGCGTTGCTGGCCGGATTGTTTCAACGTTTTGTGGATGTGGAGGCGGTATGGTCCTTCTCGCCGATGATCGACCTGAGCCTGTACCAATGGCTGCGGCGCAATCTGCGGAGGCCGCACCTGGACCGGCAGGTGCTGTTGCTGGCAGGTTTGGCGCTGATCCAACTGGGGGCGAGCGAGGTGAGCGGGTATGCGCCGCGGCGCTATTTCGCGCTGTACTCACGGTTGTGGCTCCTGCAATTAGCAATTTGCGCGTCAGCGCCGGTGCTGGTGGGCATTCCGCTGAAAATTTGGAACGCCATCCGCATTGAGGACAAGCTGGAGCAGCAGGCGCGTCTGCTGCTGGAGGCGCGGCTGGATGCCCTGCAGCGGCAAATCAATCCACACTTCCTGTTTAATACGCTGAACTCGATTGGATCGCTGATCCGGCTGGAGCCGGAGCTGGCGCGCGAGATGATCGTTCGCCTGGCAAATATTTTGCGCATCCTGCTGAAGAAGCGGGAGGCGTTTGTGCCGTTTCGGGATGAGCTTGCGTTTACGGATGACTACCTGGCGATTGAAGTGGTGCGGTTTGGCGAGAAGCTGCGTGTAGTTAAAGAGATTGCGCCGGAGACGCTGAACCTGGTTGTTCCGAGCATGCTGCTGCAGCCGTTGATTGAGAACAGCATCAAGCACGGGCTTGAGCCGCGGATCGGCGGCGGCACGGTCACGCTACGCAGCCGTATCCGGAACGAACGATTGTTGCTGGAGGTGGAGGACGACGGCGTCGGTATCGCGCCTGAGCGAGACATTGCGTGCAGGGCCAGTGGCCTGACGCGTCCGGACGCGGGCATTGGCGTGCGCAATGTGCGGGAGCGCATGGAGGTGCTGTACGGCGCGGATGCTGCAATGGCCATGGAGAGCCGGCCTGGACGCGGCACGCGGGTTACGCTGGAAATGCCGATTGCAGGGCTCTCGGCAGACGGTATTCTTTACGCGGACGGCACCGCCGGGAGTGTGGCCGTGCGGTAGAACTGGCGGCAGAGTGCGGTCTGAATGTTCCACGTGGAACGTGGTGGAAACGGCAAAAGACATGACACGAAAATCATCCTGCAGCCGGATGTTTTCAACCGGGCAGTTTAGGATGAATGTCGATGTTGATGATGCGAAAGGGAGGCGGGTGTGTCGGGAAAGGACGGCTCGTTTCAGACGATTTCTGACATGGCCGCATCGCCGTCTCAACTCGTGGTGCCTTGTTACAACGAGGCAAGCCGGTTCCAGAATGAGCAGTTCGCGCGTTACCTCCAGGAGCACGCAAGCACGTCGTTCTTGTTTGTCAACGATGGCAGCAGAGATGCGACGCTCGCACGCTTGCAGGCGTTTTGCGCGGAGTTCCCGGGCCGGGCAACGGTGCTGGATGTGCAGCCGAACGGCGGCAAGGGTGAGGCGGTGCGGCGCGGCATGTTGCAGGCCCTGGAGCGGAAAAGCGCGACATACATTGGTTTCTGGGATGCGGACCTGGCGACACCGCTGCAGGCTTTGCCGGAGTTTGTGGCAGTACTGGACGGAAATCCAGAGATTGAGATGGTCTTTGGTTCGAGGATCCGGCTGCTGGGCCGCCACGTCAGCCGCAATCCGATGCGGCACTATGCGGGGCGCGTTTTCGCAACGACGGTGTCGCTGTCGCTGGGTCTGCCGATCTATGACACGCAATGCGGAGCGAAGGTATTTCGCGCAACGCCGCTGCTGCAGCGGATTCTTGCGGAGCCATTCGAGTCGCGGTGGATTTTTGATGTAGAGGTGATTGCGCGATTTCTCGCGGCGTGGAACAAGACAGACGCGCACGCTGAGCGCAAGATCTATGAGTTGCCGCTGCAGACGTGGGTTGATGTGGCGGGGTCCAAGCTGCGCTCCACTGACTTTGTCCGCTCGTTTACCGATCTGATCAAGATTCGCCGGGAGTTCACGCGATTGATGCGCGCGCCGAATGGCGGAAAGAAAGCATGAACGGCGAGGCCAGACTTAGCGAACTGCCGGTCTCTGATCCACGCGATCCGATGAAGCCGAAGGGGGCGCCGCGGCCTCCTTTACTGCCGGCGCTGACATCGCTGCGATTCTTTGTGGCGCTGCATGTTGCGCTGTATCACTTTGTCCGGCCGTTTTCCCGTTGGGGTCATCTGGCAGGCTTTTTCTCATCAGGGTATACCGGCGTAAGTTTCTTTTTCTTGCTGTCCGGCTTCATCCTGACGTACACGCATGCGCAGGAGTATGAGGCGGGCCACGGCGACCCGAAGCGCTTCTGGATGGCGCGCTTCGCCCGGATTTACCCGGTGTATTTCCTGAGCATGGTGCTGGCAGGCTTTGTGCAAAGGCATCTGCTGCACACCACGCTGCACCGTGTGGTTTACCTGCTTGATTTCTTGATGGTGCAGTCCTGGTCGGTGCGTCTGGTGGGGTTCTTCAACGTGCCGTCGTGGAGTCTGTCCTGTGAAGCGTTCTTCTATCTTGTGTTTCCGTATGTCTTTATGACGTTGCGTCCCGTGGACCGGACACGCTCGATACTGGCGATCGCGGGGTGGACCATCGTAGCGATGATCGCGCCTCTGGCCGGGCTGGCACTGTATCCGGGTGCCGGGATGCATGAGTTTGCACCGAGCGGGTGGGAAACGCTGCAGATTTTGCGCATTCGCAGGTTGCCGGTTCTGATGCTGCCGGAGTTCCTGGCGGGGATTGCGTTGGGATGGTACTACCTTCGGTATGGTGTGCCTCAACGGGCGGCAGGGCTGCTGAGCGCCGCGGGCACCGTGCTGCTTGCGGTGGTGCTCGGCTTGTCGCAGCACCTGCCCTACGTCATGCTGCATAATGGACTGCTGATCCCGCTGCAATGCGCGCTAATCCTGGGGCTTACAGGGAGGCACCGGCTGGCGCGGTTGCTGTCGCGGCCCGCCCTGATGCTGCTGGGTGAGGCGAGCTACTCGTTTTACTTGATTCACATGCAGGTTCTGGAGGGCATGGCCCAGCATTTCGACATACGCATGAGCATCATGAATGCGGTATGGCGCATTGCTTTGATTGCGGGATTCTGCGTTCTGCTGTACCTATGGGTGGAACGGCCCAGCCGCCGCGTACTTCTTGACTGGTATCGCAGCAGAACATTAGGGTTCGTTTGAATCCGGCAGTGGTGTTTGCTAATCTCACCGTACATGCGTTCTCTCGCCAGGCAGCAGGGGTGTTCTCCGGACAGCTGCCGGGTCTTGTGTTGTCGTGCGTGTCTTCGCCGCGCGTAGATTGATTTCTCACCTGACGCAAAACACCCGGACGCACATGACAGACGTTCTCTCTCTCCACTCTCCAGCGGTTGCGCCTCCCCGTACAGGGGTTCGGCTGAATCATCTGCGCCTCTTGGAGGCGGAGAGCATTCACATCTTGCGGGAGGTGGCGGCAGAGTTTGAGAGGCCGGTGATGCTGTACTCCATCGGCAAGGATTCGTCCGTGATGCTGCGGCTGGCGCAGAAGGCGTTCTTTCCGGGGCCGATTCCATTTCCGCTGCTGCACATCGATACCGGCTATAAGTTTCGCGAGATGCTGGAGTTTCGCGACAACATGGCGCGCTCCATCGGCGCGGAGCTGCTGGTGTGGCGCAACGAGGCGGCGCTTGCGGCCGGGACCAATCCGATTGCTTTGGATACGAAGCGCTGCTGCGGTCTGCTGAAGACACAGGCGCTGCTGGACGGGCTGGCGCACTACGGATTTACCGCAGCCTTTGGCGGGGCGCGGCGGGACGAGGAGAAATCGCGTGCCAAGGAGCGGATTTATTCGTTTCGTGACCGGGCAGGACAGTGGGATCCGAAGAATCAGCGGCCCGAGTTGTGGAACATCTACAACGCGCGCATCTATCCGGGCGAAAGCATTCGCGTGTTTCCCCTGAGTAACTGGACGGAGATGGATGTATGGCAGTACATCCACGAGGAACAGATACCCGTGGTCGATCTGTACTTCGCGAAAGAGCGGCCCATGTACCTGCGAGGCGACGCTCTACTGCCCATCGAGCAGGAGTTTGTGCGCCGCGCGGGAGAGCAGCCGGTGATGGTACGGTCGCGGCTGCGGTCGCTGGGTTGCAGCCCATGCACGGGAGCGATACGCAGTGATGCGGACACGATCCCGAAGATCATCAAGGAGATCCTTGGCTTCACCTCGTCAGAGCGCGCGAACCGCGCCATCGATCATGACCAGGAAGGCTCGATGGAATTGAAGAAGCGGGAGGGGTACTTCTGATGCCCTCTTCCCCGCATAATCTTGTGGAGTTGCAGTTGGCTGCCCCCGGTCAGGCAGCGAACGGCGCGCCCGCTGGCGAGCCCGAAGCCTGGAACGCGAACGTGGCGGTGTACACGCCGCTGCGGGAGCAGTTGCCGGAGCCTCCTCCGGTGGCAATCTCGCCTGCGTTTGCGGAGCACTTCGATATCGAGGAGTACCTCAGCGAAGAGCGCGGCAAGGATCTGCTGCGGTTTTCGACGGCGGGGTCGGTGGATGACGGCAAGTCGACGCTGATCGGGCGTCTGCTGTATGACACGCAGAGCGTGTATGACGACCAGGTGCGCTCGATTGAGGGCAAGGGGACGACCGCGCCGGGCGTGCTGGACCTGGCGCTGCTGACGGATGGCTTGCGTGCCGAGCGAGAGCAGGGCATCACCATCGACGTGGCGTACCGCTACTTCTCGACGACGAAACGAAAGTTCATCATCGCGGACACACCAGGGCACGAGCAGTACACACGGAACATGGCTACCGGAGCGAGCACGGCAGACGTTGCCGTGGTGCTGGTGGACGCGCGCAAAGGCGTGCTGGTGCAGTCGCGACGCCATGCGTACATCACAGCTCTGCTGGGTGTGCGGCATGTGATCGTGGCCGTGAACAAGATGGATCTGGTGAGCTATTCAGCAGAGGTGTTCCTCGCGATTGAGGCGGAGTTTACCCGTTTCTTCAAGGCGCTAGATGTCGATGGACGAGACAAGACGGTGCTGCACTTTGTGCCGGTAAGCGCGCTGGAGGGCGACAACGTTGTCCATGCGAGTGCGCTGATGACGTGGTACGGCGGACCCACGCTGTTGCAATTGCTGGAGAGCATTCCTTCGTCGCAGGTGAATATCGATGCGCCGTTCCGCATGGCGGTGCAGCGCGTGGTGCGGCCACATCCCGATTTTCGCGGGTTCGCGGGGCAGATCGCGTCGGGCATGGTGAGCGTGGGTGATGCTGTCACGATCCTGCCAACTGGCAGGCAAAGCCGGGTGCGGCGGATTGTGACGTTCGATGGGGATCTCCAGGAGGCGTTTGCGCTCTTATCGGTGACGCTCACGCTGGAGGACGAGATCGACATCAGCAGGGGTGATGTGCTGGCTGGAGCGGTGTCGTTGCCCACCGTTGCGACACGGTTCAGTGCTTCTGTCGTGTGGATGAGTGAGGTGCCGCTGGAGCTTACGCGGCGGTACCTGCTCAAGAGCGGAAGCCGGAGCGTGCAGGCTGAAGTGCGTGCGCTGGAACACATGATCGACCTCTCGCACATTGCCGGGCAGAGGAGCGGGCCGTCGATTTCGCGCACACTTGCATTGAATGGGATCGCGGTGGTCTCGGTTGAGACGCTGCAGCCGCTAGTCCTCGACAGCTATGCCCGGAACCGGCAGACCGGCAGCTTTGTCCTGATCGATCTGCAAAGCAACGCGACGGTGGCGGCGGGGATGATCCGCGAGGCTGCTGCCGGGCAAGTGGATCAGTCAGAGGAGATCTTTCGCGACGTCCTGCTGAAGCTCGGACACAGCGTGCGGCTGCAGGGAACGGATGAAGCAATCGCGGCGGCACTTGGGGCGCTTCGTACCGCCGGTGCTCTTGCGGAGGAGCAGTAATGGACGAGCTTCTTCCGGCAGCTTCGCAAGAACTTATAGCCTGTGCCAGCCGCGCGCTTGAAGTTGCCGGCACTGCGCCGTCCGTATCCGATGTGGAGAACGAGGCGGCACTGCTGTTCAGCGAGCGGGAGACCGAGAAGGCCGGTGGCGCACCGCCGGATGACGGGAGTGAGGTCGACGCCGCGCTGCTGAGGCCGGAACTGCTGGCGGAACTGCGGCGTGTCCGGTCCATGCTGCGCGACGAATTTTCCGCAACTGCCCAGGATCAGGTGTGTCTGACGTGCAGCTTTCAAGCAGAAGATGTTCTGCTGCTGCATCTCGCCATGGAACTGAGGCCGGGGATTGCTGTGTTGTTTCTAGACACGGGATATCACTTTGCGGAAACGTACATGTACCGCGACCGGCTTGCGGATGCGTGGGGTCTGAACCTGATCAATCTCCTGCCCAAGGAGACTGTCGCGCAACAGGAGGCGGCGTTCGGCCTTCTCTACCAGACCGATCCGAACCGGTGCTGTGGTCTCCGCAAAGTGGAGCCGCTGTTTGAAGCGGTGGCGAAGTACAAAGTCTGGCTGACCGGCTTGCGGCGGGAGCAGGCGCGCAGCCGGGCGGCTCTTAAGGAAGTGGATGACTTTACGCTGCCGGGCGGTACAGTCGTGCGGAAACTGAGCCCGTTCGCGGACTGGACCACGCGGGATGTGTGGGAGATGGCGGCGCACTTCAACATCCCGCTGCTGCCGCTGTATGACGCGGGATATACCAGCATTGGCTGTCAGCCATGTACCACCCTGCCCACGGACCCGGACGATCCACGTTCGGGACGGTGGGCAGGCAAGAAAGTGGAGTGCGGCATTCACATCCAGACTTCCGATGTTGCGCATGGCACGTAGCCGCTGAAAGAACGCGGCTGCTTGAACACAAACAGCAGCCAAACGTTCTCTGAAAGCGGCATATGCATTATCTCATTGGGTTTGTGATCGCGATGTTCATCGCGCTTACCGGTGTGGGCGCGGGTACCATCACAACGCCGTTGTTGATTCTGTTTCTGCATGTGCCGACAAGTGTGGCTGTAACGACCGGCCTGGTCTTCTCCACAGCGGTCAAGCTGCTTTTGGTTCCGACGCAGATTGCGCGCCGGCAAGTGGACTGGCGGGTGCTGGGATGGATGCTGCTGGGCGGTTTGCCGGGTGTGCTGATGGGGTCGCTATTGCTGGCGCACCTGGTCAGCAAAGGATCGCAGCATGTCATGAACGCCATGCTGGGCGCGGTGCTCGTGTTGACGGCGGTCTACCAGATTTTCTACTCATTTAAGCCGATTGTGCAGCGGCAGCAGGCGGACCGCAGCCGGTGGATGCCGCTCTTGATGTTTCCTGTAGGCGCTGAGGTCGGGTTTTCGTCGGCGGGAGCTGGCGCGTTAGGGACAGCGGCACTGCTCTCGTTAACGGGGCTTTCTCCGGCGCGGGTGGTGGGAACGGACATCCTGTTTGGTTTCCTGCTGTCCCTGGTGGGAAGCGGGGCGCACCTGTTCCAACATGCCAATGATCC
>CAXUBG010000013.1:11805-28779 GCA_964249285.1 uncultured Terriglobus sp.
GTACATTCCCAAGCGGCCACTGCGGTTTGCGCTTTGGGTGTGGCTGCTGATCATCGGTGCACAATTTCTCTATACGAACTTGATCGGCGGCCGCTAAAGTGACGCGCCGTGCGGGGGGGTAAAATCGGGTTGTGCCGAAGTATTCCGTTGTTGTGCCGTTCCATAACGAGGAAGAGAATGTCACCACGCTCTACGACCGCCTGAAAGAGGTGATGGAGCATGTGGGAGACAGCTTTGAGCTGATCCTGGTGGATGATGGCTCGCGCGACCGCACTTACCGGCTGCTGGAAGAGATTGCCGCGGTGGACAGCCGCGTGCTGGTCATCAAATTGCGGCGCAACTTTGGGCAGACGAGCGCGCTGGCAGCAGGGTTCGACCACGCGCAAGGCGACTTTGTACTGGCAATGGATGGAGATTTGCAGCACGATCCTCGTGAGATCCCTGAGTTTCTGGCGAAGCTGGAAGAGGGCTACGACGTGGTCAGTGGCTGGAGGGCGCAGCGCGCGGACAGCGTTGTAATGCGGCGCATTCCGTCGCGTGCCGCAAACTGGCTGATGGCGAAGCTGAGCGGCGTCGATATTCATGACTTTGGAACGACCTTTAAAGCGTATCGCCGGGAAGTGATTCAGAACATCCCTCTGTACGGGCAGATGCACCGGTTTATACCGGCGCTGGCATCATGGTATGGCGCGAGCATCTGCGAGGTGCCGATCTCCAATCCGGCACGGCAGTATGGACAGAGCCACTATGGCATCTCGCGCACGTTCCGGGTTTTCTTCGACCTGCTTACCATTCGTTTTCTGTTGCAGTACATGATGCGTCCGTTGCACTTCTTTGGCAGCGTCGGCGCGCTGAGCGTGCTTGCGGGGCTTGGCATGTCCGTGTGGTTGCTTGTTCTCAAGCTGTTCACGCATGGCCACGTGCTGCGGGAGCACGGCCCGTGGTTCATCGTGGCGAGTGTACTGATCCTCGCGGGTGTGCAGCTGATTGGCATTGGCCTGCTGGGTGAGTTGCAGGTGCGGCACTACCATTCGCCGCAAGGGCGCGCGCCGTATGCGGTGGAACGGATGGTACGGATGCGGTCGTCGGAAGAGACGATGCTGTCCTAGGGCGGGTGCTTAACATGCGGGCAAGGTCAGCCACTCTCTGTTAGAGACAGTCAGTCCCTGCCGTGAAGCAGGACGTGCTCACCAGGGTCCTCGCCGGTGTGTTCTCCTGTTGTTCGGAACTTGAGCTCCGCAAGCGACCAGTCCGAGATGCTCATCCTGTATGGAACGTTTGGGAGCGGGGAAGTGGGCCGGAGGGACCGCGCAGATTCACGCTCCTTTTGCAATCGAAAGCGTGGGGTGCGCTACGCTGGAGCGGGTAGCGTGACTTGCTGCCGGAGGGTGGAGGTTATTCCGCACGTGAGTCAGCACATCGTCGTTCTGGAAGATGACACGGATATTGCGAAGCTTGTTCGTTACCAGCTGGAGAGCGCCGGGTACACGGTGCAGCTGTTTGGCAACGCCGCGGAGGTCCTGCCTGCGGCAGAGCGGAAGGTGCCGAGCCTGTTTCTGCTGGACATCATGGTACCCGGTGGCGATGGTCTGGACCTGTGCCGGCGGCTGCGGCAGGATCCGAAGCTGAGCAGCGTTCCCGTAATCTTCCTGACAGCGCTGGCCACGGAGAGTGACCGCGTGCATGGCCTGGAGCTAGGCGCGGACGATTACATCACCAAGCCGTTTGGAACGCGCGAACTGCTGGCGCGAGTCAAGGCTGTATTGCGGCGGTTTGAACGGCACGAGCCTGGCGAGACACTGCGGCTGGGCGACATCGAGATTGATGGCGAGGCGATGCAGTTGCGGGTGCGCGGGCAACTGGTGACGACAACGGCGACGGAGTTTCGCCTGCTGGATTACCTGGCGCGGCATCCGGGACGGGTGTTCAGCCGCGATCAACTGCTGGATGCGGTGTGGGGCGATGCGCGCTTTGTCACGCCGCGTTCTGTTGATGTCTACGTGCGCCGGATTCGCGAGAAGATTGAAGACGACGCCGAGGAGCCGCGCTTCCTGAAAACGATGCGGGGCGCGGGCTACCGGTTTGAGCGTCCGGACCGGATCGCCGCGGCGGTCGCGGCGGACAGCGTATCCTGAAATGCCCGCGCCCTGTTGACTCCTTGCCGATTCGCTTGAGTTCGACTGTTACCGCTGCTGTTGTGCTCCTGTCGGGCGCGGCTGCGATTTTGCTGGTTTCGTTCCGGCCGGCCATGCGTTATCCAGCCCTGTGTGTGTTTACATTGCTGGCGTGCGGAGCGTTTGGTTTGTTGCGGCGTTCCCACCGGAATGAGGCAGAGGCGCTGGCTGGCTATGTTGCACGATCGCCTTCTCTTGAGGGAGATGTGCCGGACACGGGCTACTCGCTTCGGCGGGTCGTTCTCGCAGTGGAGAGTGCCGCGGCTAAAACGTCACGGCAGCTAGATGCCTTGCAAGAAAGCCGGCACCAGCTCGAGGTCTTGCTGGAGGGGATGGGTGATGCCGTGCTGGGCGTGGATGCTGCGGGACGCGTGCAGTGGAGCAACGGCCATATGCAGCGATTGATGCCCCGTGAAGCAGGCGGCAGCAGCGTGCGGCATGGACGAGCACTGGTCCACACCTTTCGCGATCCCGCGCTGCTGGCGGCGGTGCAGCGAACGCTGGACGAGCACACCGCATCCGACTGCCGCAGTGAGACGCTGCTGCCCGGCCGCATTTTCCAGGTGAATGCGTCGCCTCTGCCGGGTGGTGGCGCAGTGCTGGTGCTGCATGACCGCACGGAAGCCGAGCAGATGGCGCGCACGCAGCGGGACTTTGTCGCGAATGTGTCGCACGAGCTGCGCACGCCGCTGACCTCGATTGTGGGGTATGTCGAAACGGTGATGGAGCACGAGGCGCTCTCGCTCGACGGCGAGGAGTTTCTTGCGACCGTGTTGAAGAATGCCTCCCGGATGCACCGGTTGACGGAGGATCTGCTGGTGCTGACACGCTTTGAGCAGATGGAGGACGCGCTGGACCGGCAGCCGGTGAGCACGGCGGTGCTGTTGCGGGATGCGCTGCGGACGGTATCAGGTGCTTCCTACGCGGAGGATGCGCAGATCGAAGTGGGAACAATGGTCGACAGGACGGTGCTTGCGGATGAGAACGCGATCCTGCAAGTGCTGGGAAATCTGCTGGAGAACGCAGTGAAGTACAGTGTCGGTGGCCCGGCGCATGTCATCGTTTCCGCAGTCGAGAGTACGCAGAGTGATTTCGTCGAGTTCAGCGTGCGGGACTTCGGATCCGGCATTGCCTCGGAGCACCTCCCCCGTGTTTTTGAACGCTTTTACCGCGTGGACAAGGCGCGGTCGCGCTCCACCGGGGGCACGGGCCTGGGATTGTCGATTGCACGGCACCTGATCGAGCAGCATGGTGGACGCATCTGGGTGGAGAGCATTTTGGGCGAAGGGAGTACCTTCCTGTTCACCTTGCCGTTGGTAGATTGACCGTTTATTCACGTTGTTCCTATACGTTGGATGGAACGTCATACAGGCGTGAGGTGTTGCGCGGGTGCGAACACGGTTTCACCAGTCGCTCGACGAGTTGAAAGAAAAGCTGCTGGTGATGGCGGGTTTCGCCGAGCAGTCGATTCAGCGTGCCATTGAGGCGTACCGGATGCGCGACGCGGAACTGGTGGATCTTGTGCGGCGTTCCGAGCCGGCAATCAACCGGCTGGAGCGCGAAATTGACAGCACGGCGCTGGATCTGCTGGCAATGGAGCAGCCCATGGCGGTGGATCTCCGGTTCATTTTGTCGGTGATCCGCATTAATGCGGACCTGGAGCGTGTGGGGGACCTTGCGGTCAATATCGCGATCCGCGCGGGCGAGATGAACGCGCTGCAACTGGCGGACTTGCCGGTGGATATTCCCCGGTTGGGAACATTAGCCGCTGCGATGATTCGCAAGGCACTGGAGGCGTTTATCGATGGCGACACGGCGCTGGCGGAGACCGTGCTGTCAATGGATGAGGAAGTTGACCGGCTGAATACAGCGGCGTTCCGCGCCTTGTCAGGAGTCATTCGTGAGCACCCGGAGCTTACGACGCAGGCTCTGAATGCGATGCTGATTGCGCGCAACCTGGAGCGGGTGGGCGACCATGCGACCAACATCGCGGAAGATGTGATTTTCTGGGTGCATGGACGCGATATCCGGCATACGGCAAACGCCGCGTGACAGGGTATCCGCCGTGGCACTTCCATTCCTCAGTTACTGAACAGCATCATCTGCACCTTGCCGTCCCTTGCATCGGAGACCTCCGGCACAGTCGCGTCTGCGCGGATTTCGTTGTATGGCCAATGGATGAGCCGTCCCATGAGCGGGTAGTAGAGTGCGAGCATGATGGGCGTGGTCGCGGGGTGTGAGCGCAGCATGAACTCGGCATAGGCGCGGACTTGCGGCTCGTAACGTTTCCGTTCGGCTTGCAGGAAGGTTTCGCGGTCGCGGTCGTGATCCCCTGTTTTGAAGTCGACGATCCAGAGAATGTTCTCGCCTGGCGCGTGGGGCTGCGGTCCAGCGAAGAAGCTGCGGTCGAGGCGAACCTGGCGTGTTTGTTCGGGATCTGGCGAGCGCCATGAGGACTCTGTTGCTGCTTGCCGGTGTGGGAGTAAGAGCCAGCGGCCGTCTTGGCTTTCGAGCATCGTGCGCAGAGCCCGCAGGACGGTTTGGCTGGCGCGTTCGACTTCAGCGGGTGGCAGGCCACTGGAGGATAGGGTGGCGCGAATGGCGGGACGCCAAGTACCGAGGCTGCTGAGCAGTTGTTGCCCGAGTGCTTCGCGTGTAGATCGATTGCCGGGCGCGGCGAACTCGTGAGTGAGGCGCTGAATGAACGCGTGAATGACGCTGCCAACGGTGCGTGCGCCGAAGGAGCCTTCTGGCCGCGGAAGGCGTTGGAGTGTCTTTGCGCCCCTCGTCATGGGGAGAGAGGTGCGGTGCAGCTGTTCCAGCGGATCGTAGTGCGCGGCTAGGCGCTGGATTGTTGCGGGTTTCCTTTCTCGTGGACGCTCGGCAAGACCGGCCGCTGCCGCCAACGCGAGAGGCTCGGCGAAGTCATCCTGGAAACGGTCAGCCAGGTCCTGCTTCGCTGAAGATGGTTGCGAGATCTCCGGCAAAGCATTTTGAGCGACGCCATAGAGCGTGTCTTTGACGCGGGACACATCGCCATCTTTCTTGTTCGCAGGCCAGGCAAAGAGTTGAAGCGATGTTCGTGCGCGGGTCGCAGCGACATAGAGGAGGCGCTTGACTTCGGCGCTGGCCCGCCGGTCGCGTGCGTTCTTCATGTAGAGGTTCAGAAGACCCGCATCTCCCGTACCCGGCGGCAACGGCGCGAGGAGGACATCGCGTGTGCCGTCGGGCGCATGGGTGGGCAGCTCCAGCCAGTTAAGAAAGGCCCATGCATCCCGTGCCGGTGGCCGGTGCGTACCTGGAATGAGCACCAGGTCCCATTCAAGCCCCTTCGCTTTGTGGATGGTCATGATGTCGACGGCACCTTCGGCATGGCTTGGCTCCGCGTAGAGCTGTTCCAGACGTGCCTTCAGTGTGTGCGCGCTCACCAGGCTGCCATCGCTGTCCATGGTGTCCAACATGCGCAGGTAGAGGCTTACGTTCTGGCGGCCGTTGGGACCGGTGCAGGCGTCGCCGCCCAGTGAGCGCCATGTGCGCTCCACGCGGCTGGCCAGTGGCTCCGTACCGGTGTGGCGAAGGGCTGCGTCCATGACGTCCAGGGTGCGCAGGACACGCTGCTGGGCTTGTTCCGGGAGGAGTGCGGCACGTTGGCGGAAGCGTGCGCGCAGTGATTGTTTTCGCTGCTGGCTGGCGTCTCCGCAGGCCAGGGTGTGAAGTTCAGCCAAAGCAACGCCGCACCACGGTGCGCGCAGGACGGCAAGCCACGCAGTCCGGTCGGCCGGGTGCAACAGCGCGCGGGTGATGGCAAGGATATCGAGCACCTCCTGACGCTTGCCGAGTGGGTCCATTTCGACGGCCCGGAAGGCGATGCCTGACCTGGTGAATGCGCTTGTGATCTCAGTAACGTGCGTGCGCGACCGGGTGAGAACGGCAATATTGCTGGTGGCGCCATGTTGCGCACGCCAGGCTTTGATACGTTCAGCGATGGTCTCCGCTTCGGCCCCTAAAGCGCGTACGCGTTGCAGACGGCTTCGTTCGGTATCGCCCTCAGAAAACGGCAACGGTTCGACGGACCAGTTCAACCCCTCAGCGGGCCTCGCGGGAAGTACGGCACTTGCCGGAGTGTAGCTGACGTCGTCTTCGCTGGCCCTTTCCGGTGGAAAGACCTGACCGAAAAGGTCGTTGAACGCCTGCACCAGCCATTTGCCAGAACGGAAGTTGGTAGAAAGCTGCAAGACACCGAGCTCCAGGTTGCGGAGTTTGCCGTCCTTCATCGCTTTTTGAAAGCGTTCAACGCGTGCCTGACGGAAGAGATAGATGGATTGTTTGGGATCGCCTACAAGGAAGACGGTGCGTGAGCGGCCATCCCAGCCGTTGGTGAAGTTCTCCAGCAACTCATATTGCACGGAGGAGGTGTCCTGCATTTCGTCGACGAGGAGATGGCGGGTTTGCACGCCCAGGCTAGACAGACCGCCTGCATTGTCCTTGAGAGCGGACCGGGCAGCGAGCGCGATGGCGGTAAAGTCGCAGACCTCCTCGCGGGCGAACAGGAGTTGCAGTTCATCGAGTGTGTCCCGCAAGAGGCGGAAGAGGGCTTTGGCTACGGTCCATTGTTCCGCAGGGTAGGTTGGGGGTGGCAGTGTTCGCACATCGTGCAGCAGTTCGGCAAGCTCCGCGTCGTCGCGCAGCTCGCGAGCGAGCTCGTCCAAGCTCGATTTGAGGCTGCTGGTGAGGGTAACTCTGAGGTGGTTTTTCGCGAACGCCGCGCGCCAGCTACCTTCATTCGTCAGGAGAAGGTTGGCGAGGATGCGCCAATGGTCTACTTCATGAGCATTGGTTCCGGGCGCATCATGCAGCGCGGCGCATGGAAGGAATGGATTGGGATCGTTGTTATATGGCTCCGCGTGCGCAAGTTGCTGTGCGGTGCTGGCGACACGTTGGAGCAGGTGCTCCGGGAAATGATTGCGCAGCCGCGCTAACGCGGGACAGAGGGTTCGCTCCAACGCGCCGTTTAGACGCGGCAGCACCTCCCGGTCAAGGGCTTCATCCGTGAGAGCGTCGCCTTCCAGGGGAATGAGCTGACTCCATTGCTCGCGCGTGCCGAGCATGGAGGCGAGGACGCCTTCGCAGTACATCAGATTGCCGTCACGATGGAGAAGAAGCGTTTCTACTGCCTGGTTCAGTGCCGGGTCGTTGCCGCCGCCAACCCGCATCAGGACGGCGTGCGCGGCGCGGCGGTATAGAGGGTTTGCGTCGCGGACCGGCCGCGCATAGCCGACGCCACCTGCCAGCAGAGGTACGGAGCGGGCAATCTCATTGCACAGAGAGTCGATCGTGCGGATATTCAGCTGATAAGGACGGTCCAGGAGCCGCCAGCGCTGGTTTGCGTCCTGCTGGAGCGCACTCTGGGCGAGATGCAGGGTGAGACGGTCGAAGTCGCTTTCAACCTCAAAGCTGCCATCCTGTGCGTTTTGCAGGGCCGTGACGATGCGGTCCCGCATTTCGGCAGTGGCTTTCTCGGTGAACGTGAGCGCAAGCACCTCTGCCGGGTCGGCCGCCATGCCGAGGAGCTTGAGAAATCTCTGGATGAGCAGGCCTGTCTTGCCGGATCCGGCGGGTGCTTCGACGATCCACGAAGTGGAGGTGTCCAGTGCGCTGTTCCGTTCATGCGCGTCTGCAAGGGGGTTGCCGAGGGCGTCAGGTGCGGGAACGCTGCCGCCTGGAAAGGCGATTACGGCCACTCCGGCACCTCGAACTCTTCTTCAGGGTCATCCAGCTCAAGGGGTTTGCAGGCTTCAACGCGGCAGAGCATTCGTTGCTCGCAATGCTCGCAGGTTTTGGGGTATTCCTTTGGGTCCACGGACGCGTCACCCTTTGCAAAAGCGACGGCTAAGTGCTCGAGGTTGCGTTGCCATGCTGTCCGTTGTGATTCAAAGCTTGTTTCCACGCCCCGTATTCGTAACGGTTTACTGGATTCTCCAAACGTTTTCAGGCGGCGATCCTTGTCGCGGAGGCGGACTACGCCGAAGGCGATGCCGTTGACTTGCTTGATGCCTGCAGCGACGGCGTAAACGGGCAATTGCGGCTGATCGGGACGCTCACCAAACCAGTCTCGCGGCTCGGCAGAGCCCGTCTTATAGTCGATCAGAAGTGCTGATTCTCGACCGCCAGAGCGCACGGTGTCGATCCGGTCCACGCGCAACCGGAGGGTTAAAGGACCGAGGATTGCTGCTTCGACTTCGTGCTCGGTTGCGGCGACGGTGAAGGGCTGACGGGCGGCTTCCACGTCAAGCCATGCGCACAAGAGGGTTACGAGACGCTGCCGCTGAACGGCTAAATAGCTGTCATGCCAGGGACCTTCATGGGACGGCTTATACAGGTCAGCGACGAGCCGTTTGAGCAGCAGGTCGCGCTCCGATGGCCCGTCAGGAGATTTGCGCCGGGTAATTTCGATGAGTCCGGCATGGTCTTTCACCTCAGACCAGAAGGCTTTGAGAACGTGATGAAGGTGGTCGCCACGTTCCCGTGGTGAAAAACCCGCTTCAACTTGCTCCGGTGCGGAGGCGAAGAGGCGGTGCTCGGCGAAGGCGCGGAAGGCGCATTGGGCTTGGCCGGCGATTACGCTGACGCCTCCGCTGACGGTGCCGGGCGGCAGCGCGGGAAGCAGGGTGTTGTCCTCCGCGATTTCCAGGAACGGTGTGGCTTCCGGCTGCTCCGGGCCGGGCTGCTGGTGGACGTGCTGCGCGTGCCACTCTTCGGCAAGGCGCGAGAGCATCGGTGCGATGCGCTGCGGCGTTTCTCACGCGGTTGATGCGTAGCTAAAGACGGCTTGACCAGAGCCGGCGGCGAAGTGCTGCAAAATACCGGCCAGTGCGCGTTCATCGTTCGCGAGGTCCGTGCCGGGCATGTGGCAATCGCGTTGCAGGTGAAGTGGCAGCAAGGGATGCGGGGACCGCCGCGTGTTCAGCGTGTTCTCGTCCGCGTGTAGGAACCAGAGAGCGCCTGCGGTGACTCCGGCGGCTTCGCTCAGCGAAATGATCTGGACGGGCGAGGCTGTGTTCTCCGGTGCGAAGCGCATTTCGGCGGCGATGTGCTCCAGTTGGGAGAGCGCTTCATCAAAGGTGGGTTTACGCCCGAACAGATCGAGTGTCGCCAGCCGGTCAAGGGCGTCGTTCCAGCGATCGACAGCCTGGTACTCTTCGCTGTTGAGTTCGTTTGGACCGGGCCAGCCGGCAACGCGCAGCAGGTCCCGTGCGGTGTCCGCGAGACCCGCGAACGTGTGGGTGTCGCGTTGTATCGAGCGCGCTGCCCACGCCAGCGCAGTGAGGCGCTTCGCGGTGGGCGCGTCGTGGCTGCGCAGAGCAGCGGCGGCGAAGCGGAGGGACAGTTCCGCGCGAAGAACGTTCGCCTTTAGCAATACGAATGCATCCAGCTCAGCGCCGCGTTCCGGAGTTGGCGCGAGTGCAACGCGTGGGCTGCGCAGGAGCATCCCTGCTTCCTCCACCGGCAAGTCTCCTGCACACCAACGAAGCAGGCGGAGCGCATCCCCGATCATGGGCAGACGGTTCAAAGGGCGTCCGCTGGAGAACTCATACCGCGGCTGGTGCGCGCCGCGCGTGACGTCGGAGTGTTCCGGTGCGATGGTGGAGCGGAGTTCGCGTTCGAGTTCGGCGTGGCCCGCGTCAAGGTCGGGGACGATGATGGAGAGGCGAACCTCCGGGTTCTCTGCAAGCAATCTTCTCGCCCAGTCTGCGCACGCACTTGCCTCCTCCCGCATGGTGGTGCAGCGGATGATACGGGGTGACTCCGATTGCCGTACGGCCGGGTAGATTTGCTCTACGCGCGCACCTGCACGGCGCAGCGCCGACTGGAGATGCTCCTGCGCGGGCGTCATGGAAAGAAAGCCGTAGAGGATGTACTCGCCGACGGGTTTCAGAGTTCTCTGGACGAGATGCCGGGCGAGTTCGATTTCGGCGAAGGCGGCGGGCAGGTAGCCGCCTTCGCTGCACAGTTCTTCGAAACGGCTGAACCAGGTTGCGAAAGTTTCCGCATTTGGTCCGATGCCCTGTTGCTCGTGGAAACGGCTGTGCACGTCATAGGCACCGAGCAGACGGAGAGCGGACATGCACATGCGCACATGCGTGCTTGCCGGAGACACCACAGGCTGCGATGCACCGGTGATCGCACCCGTCCATAACGCTCGTTCTTGGATGGTGTTTAGGAGGACGCGTGACTCGATGCCGCACACTACCGCGTCGCGCCAGAGTGAGTTGACCCAGGCGTTCCATGGAAGGATGACGGGTGCCTGCCATGCGCTTACCGAGCCTTCTTGTTGTCGCTGTGCGTCGAACCGGCGCAGGCAGTCGCGGGCGGCCCGTGGCGTTGCGGTGAGAAGGATGGCTCCTCGGAGCAGGGCCGCTTGGATGGAGCCGGAGAGGCTGCTCACCCCCTGCGCAGGGAGGGGTTCCTGGAGGTGCGCTGGCATTCTCCTTTTATACGCTTTGCGGCATTCTGAAGCAGATGGGTCTTGTCAGGTCCTGTGGAGATTGCGTCCGCTCCGAAAGCTGAGTGCGAGGAGAACGAGGAGGCCGCTGAAAGGCACGAAAAGGGCACTTCGAAGTGAGTGAGCTGCATGTGACAGTTCCCCCACGAGGAGCGGCAGAAGAGCGGCTCCGATGCCGGAGACCGCGATGACGGTGCCCGCCTGGGTAGCGGTGGCAGCTTCGCCGAGCATGCCGGCAAGTACCAGCGGGAACCAAGGTGCCAGAGCCAGACCAAGCAGGAGCGCGGACGCGATGATGACGATCGCGCCACTCGCCTGGCTGAGAAGAGCCACAAAGACGGCGGCACCCGCAAGCGCCGCGGTGAGAAGATGCCGGTCGCTGATCTTCTTCAGAAGCGCAGGTGTGACCGCGCGTCCAGCGGTGATACCTGACCAGAGTGCTGTAACGGCAAGGGAACTGGTGCGGAGGGTACCGCTGCTATAGCGCGTGCCGAAGGTGGTAATCCAGCCGCTCAGCGATGTTTCCACTCCGCCGTAGAGAAGCAGTAAGCAGGCGAAGTACGCGAATGTGGTGCGGCTCAGGCCGGGTGACTGTTGCGTGATGGATGTTCGTGCGTCCCGGCGCTGACCGCTGATGCTGTTCCAAACAGCGGCCGCACATGCGAGTGCGAAAAAGACGGCTGCCGCGGACAGAACGGTCGCGAGAGCGGTATACGAAAGGAGGCTGCTGAGCAGAAACGGGCCGAGCAGCGCGCCTAGACTCCACGTGAAGTTGACCTTTGCGAGCGCTGCACCACGGCTCCCGGGAAAACGGCGGGAGGCGAGCAGATTAGTGGAGGTGAGCATCTGGCCGACGCCGAAGCCCAGGATCACCAGGGCGGCGGCGTACGTGAATACCGTGGCGTGCTGCCGGATACCGAGACCCAGGAAGAGGAATCCGAGGCTTGCGGCTGCGGTACCGCGGATCAGGGATCGCCAAAGGCGGTTGGTGGTGGTGACGCCACCGAGAAAGGCACCCAGAAACTGCGCGGTGAAGAAAAAACCGCCGCCTCGATCGGTGGTTTGCGCACTGGTTATGAGGGCCGGCAGCACCGGGCCAAGAAAAACTGTACCGAAGCCGGAGAGCAGCATGCAGCCATGAAGAAGAAAGATGTGCGGCTGCGCAACCAGTGCGGCGAGCTCCGAGACCGGAAGCCGGCCTGGGCGGCTCAAGACGTTGGTGTCACCCACAAACAGCTCCCTGGCTGGCCGTTGCGCACGAGCACACTCGACCGCCGCTTCCTCCGTCAACGTATCATGGAGAGATGAACAGATCATTCCGCGCACGATGGATGACGTTGCTCCTGTGCGCGGCCATGCTGACGGGTTGCAAGGAGTCCACGGAGAAACTGAGCGCCGACACGAGGACGTTTGAGTTGAAGGGTGTTGTGGTTGGAATCGACCGCGTGCGCGGCGAACTGACGCTGCAGCATGATGCGATTCCCGGCTTTATGGAGGCGATGACCATGCCCTATAAGCTGATGTTTGGCGAGGAAGTGACGGATCTGCATGAGGGGGATGTCATCCGTGCTCGGCTGCTGGTGCAGAGGACGCCGGACGGCGACTACCGCAATGCCCGGCTCGATGAGATCGCGGTGCTGGGGCAGAGCCGGCCGAACTTCAAGCCCACGAACGCCTACAACGTGCCATCGCCGGGACAGACGGTGCCGGACTTCACGCTGGTGAACCAGGATGGGAAGAAGATCCGGCTGAGCGACTTTCAAGGCAAGGCTGTGCTCATTACGTTTATCTATACACGGTGTCCGCTGGGCGATTTCTGCCCCAAGATGACGAAGAACTTTGCCGCGATTGAAGGCGCGCTCCGGGCCGGTGAGGGCGTGCTGGGCAAGACGCAACTGCTGTCAATTTCGTTTGACCCGGTGTTCGACACACCGGCTGTGCTGCGGTCGTATGGCGGCGCGTACGTGGGTTCCGAGGGTTTTGGGCATTGGCAGTTCGCGGTGCCGGATGCGAAGTCACTGACGGAGATGGAGCACTACTTCAACGTGGGTGTAACGGGGCAGAATGAGACGCTGACGCACTCGTTATCGACCGTGCTGATCGACCCGGAAGGCAAGATTGCCGCGTGGTACCCGGGCAACGAATGGCAACCGGCGGAGGTGGCGGCAAAGATGCGGTCGCTGGTGACACCGGTAATGCCGCAGGCTAAGGTCGTTGCCGCGCGCGGCGGTGCAGGGCAGTAAAAGGACGGTCATGGCGAAGACGGCGATTGTGTTTGGTGTGTTGCTGATGTTTCTTGGAGCGGGGGTTTACCTGGCGGCTGTGCCCCATGCGCCGACCGCGCTGATTCCGTTGTACTTTGGCGTGGTGCTGGCGGCGCTGGGCGCTTTGGCGCGGACAGAGGACACGAAGCGGCGTGCGTTGTGGATGCACATCGCGGTGACTGTGGGGCTGCTTGGGTTTCTGTTCCCGTTGATTCGGGCGTTCCCAGGCGCATTGAAGATGGTGCGTGGCATACAGGTTGCGCGCCCGTTGGCCATCGAGGAGCAGATGATCATGGCGCTTGTATGCCTTATCTTTACCGGGCTTTCAGTGCGGTCTTTCATCGAAGCGCGCCGCGCGCGCATCTAGAACTCCGGAGTTACACGGCCGGAGGGCCGGTTCGACATGGGATCGTTTGGATCATCAATGGGCGGAGGTCATGCGGCACGGCAGGCGGAGCGTGCCTCGCGCAATCCTTCACGCGCCATCTCCGCGGAGATGACCAAGAAAAAGCCGCTGCCGAAATTGTCGAAGGTGTGGCCGGAGATCAAGAAGCTGGTGCGTCCGCGCATCGGGCTGCTGGCGGGCAGTTTTTGTGTGATGCTGGTGAACCGCGCATGCGGCCTGGTGCTGCCAGCGTCCACGCGCTATTTGATCGATAACGTGATGCGGCAACACCAGACGGGTCTGCTGCCAAAGATCGTGATCGCGGTGCTGGTGGCGACGGTAGTGCAGGGGCTGACTTCGTATGCGCTGACGCAGATGCTGTCAAAGGCGGGGCAGCGATTGATCACGGAGCTGCGCGTCAAAGTGCAGGAGCATGTGGGACGGCTATCCGTCGCGTATTATGACGCGAACCGCTCGGGAACGCTGGTGGCACGCATCATGACGGATGTGGAGGGCGTGCGTAACCTGATCGGGACCGGCCTGGTGGACTTTATTGGCGGAATTCTGACGGCGACGCTGGCGTTTCTGTATCTGTTGCGGCTTTCAACACGCATGACGTTGCTGACCTTTGTCATTCTGTTTCTGTTTGCGCTGGTGATGCGGCGGGCTTTTAGCACGATCCGGCCTATCTTCCGCAAGCGCGCGGTGTTGAACGCGGAGGTGACGGGACGGCTGACGGAGTCGCTGGGCGGCGTGCGTGTGGTGAAGGGATACCATGCGGAGGCGAGTGAGTCACGGGTGTTCGCGGAGGGCGCGCAGCGGCTGCTGGAAAACGTGATCAGCTCGTTGACGGCTACCTCGATTATGGCGCTTTCTTCGACCGCCGTCCTGGGAGTGGTCGGGTCGCTGGTAATGTACCTGGGTGCCCGGCAGGTGGTACTTGGTCATTTAACGATCGGCGGCTATGTCACGTACAATATGTTCCTGGCGTTCATGATTGTGCCGATCACATCGCTGGTAAACATTGGCACGCAGATTACCGAGGCGCTGGCAGGGTTAGACCGGACGTCGGAGATACTGGGCGTGCGGGAAGAGGATGCCGATCCCCGCAGGCAGACGGTGATGCCGCTGATCCAGGGAGATGTCCGGTTTGAGGATGTCACGTTTGAATACGACCCGGGCAAGCCGGTGCTGCATGGCATCAGCTTCGACGCAAAGCCGGACACGGTGACAGCACTGGTGGGATCGTCCGGGTCTGGTAAATCGACGATCATCTCGCTGGTGTGCGCGTTTCATGCGGCGACGACTGGGCGTGTGCTGGTGGACGGCTTTGATGTGGCGGATGTGCGGCTGTCGAGCTACCGGTCGCAGTTGGGTGTCGTGTTGCAGGAGACGTTCCTGTTTGATGGGACGATCCGCGACAATGTTTTGTTTTCACGGCCCGAGTCAACCGAAGAGGAGTTTCTACAGGCGTGCCATATCGCGCGCGTGGATGAGTTCGCGGAGCGGTTTGCCGAGGGCTACGACACGATCGTGGGCGAGCGCGGGGTGAAATTGTCGGGAGGGCAGCGGCAGCGGCTTTCCATTGCACGCGCGATTCTGGCGGACCCGCGCATACTGATCCTGGACGAGGCGACGAGTTCGCTTGATTCCGAGAGCGAGCAGATGATTCAGGGCGGGTTGAATCACCTGATGCGCGGGCGGACGACCTTTGTCATCGCGCACCGGCTGAGCACGATCCGGAACGCGGATCAGATCCTGGTGATCGAGGGTGGCAACATCGTGGAGCGCGGGACGCACGCGCAGCTGTATGCGCTGCAGGGGCGGTACCGCGAACTGTACGACCGGCAACATGGCCTGGAGCGAAACCTGTTCCTGGCACCGGGCGAGGGCGATGCTATTCCGGAGGCTGTGGCGGTGTAGTCGAGGTGTACACTCGGGTGCATGGCAGGGCTGGTGATTACGCCGGAGATTGAGCACGACGCGCACGTGCTGGCAGAGCGTACGGGTGTGACGCCAACCGAGGCGGTGGAGCGTGCGCTGCGGATCGAGATCGATCGAGGTGGGGCTGCAAGTTCTCAGGTCCACCCAGCCGAGCAACACCCGCACAAAAACCTGGAGAAGATCAGAGCGGCTCTTGAGAGGATTCATTCCGCTCCGGTTGACAATAGTCTGAGTCAGGACGAGATCCTCGGGTACGACGAATTCGGAGTCCCTGAGCAACCGTATCTTGGTCGTTGATACTTCCGCGCTGATCGCCGTTCTTTTCAGAGAAGAAGGATGGCGTGACTTGCAACGCCGGCTCCTGGCGTCACAACGCGTCTCGATGTCAGCAGCAAGCTATCTGGAACTTTTCATCGTTGTGCACCGGAAGTTCGGAGCTTTAACGTCGCGCGATGTACAAGAGTATCTGAAAGAAATGCGAATAGAAGTCGTGCCTTTTGACCAAACCGGGGCTGACCTGGCGCGGGAAGCTTTCGAGCGGTTTGGCAAGGGGCGGCATCCGGCGGGGCTCAATTTTGGGGATTGCTTCAGTTATGCGTTGGCGAAGCAGCGCGGCGAGCCGCTATTGTGCAAGGGCGCAGACTTTCCCCAGACTGACTTGCTGATCGCCTGAGGCTATGCGATACCGAGTTCGCGAAGAATAAAGGCGTAGTCCATCGCCGTTTCGCGCAGGTGGTCGTAGCGGCCGGAGGCACCCCCGTGGCCCGCGTCCATGTTGATGTGAAAGAGAAGGGGCCGGTCGGCGTCTGTCTTCAGGGTGCGGAGTCTAGCGACGAACTTGGCTGGTTCCCAATACATGACTTGTGAGTCGTTCAGGCTGGTTTTGACCAGTGTTGCGGGGTAGGGACCGGGTTTTAGGTTGTCATAGGGCGAGTAGGACAGCATGTACGTGAATGCGTCCGGTTCATTCGGGTTACCCCACTCCTCGTATTCGCCGACAGTGAGCGGGAGTGTGGCGTCGAGCATCGTGTTTATCACGTCGACGAAGGGGACGTGCGAGAGGATGACGCGGAAGAGGTCTGGGCGCAGGTTCGCGACGGCACCCATGAGGAGGCCCCCCGCGCTGCCGCCTTCGATGATGACTTCGCCTTGTGCGCCGTACCCTTGGGCGAGGAGGTGTTCGGTGACGGTGACGAAGTCGGTAAAGGTGTTGCGCTTCAGCATCATCTTGCCGGCGTCGTGCCAGCTATCGCCGAGGTCGCCGCCGCCGCGGATATGGGCGTAGGCCATTACGATGCCGCGGTCCAGCAGCGAGAGGCGGCTGGTACCGAAGGTGACGGGCAGCGGATAGCCGTAGGAGCCGTAGCCATAGAGGTAGAGCGGGTTGGTGGCGTTCTTGCCGAAGGTATCTCGGCGGTAGACGATGGAAACGGGAACGCGCGTGCCATCGCTGGCCGTCGCCCAGAGGCGCTCTGACGCGTAGCGCTCGCGGTCAAAGCCGCCGGGCACCTCCTGCTGCTTGAGAAGTGTGGAGATTTCTGTTGCAAGGTCGTATTCGTAGACGGAGGCGGGCGTCACGAGCGACTGGTAGCTGTAGCGGAAGCTCGTGGCGTTGAAGATTCGGTTGACGTGCAGGCCGGCGGTGTAAGCGGGTTCGGGAAAGGCGACGGTGGCGGGATTGGACGCAAGCCGCTCCCCGTCGAA
>CAXUBG010000013.1:28791-31315 GCA_964249285.1 uncultured Terriglobus sp.
GTTCTGAAAGACCGCGAAGTCATCGAGCGGGATGGCTTTGTCTTCCGGCAGCAGTTCAGCCCAATGGTCGCGGCCCGGCGTTGTGACCGGGGCAGTGACGACGCGAAAGTTCTTGCCGGTGTCGTTGACGCGGATGTAGAAGATGCCGTCGCGGTGATCGACGGAGTACTCCTGGTCCGGAACACGCGCGGCCAGCAACTGGAAGTCCGCCTGAGGGGTCGCGGCTTCCAAGAAGCGGTATTCAGTTGCGGTGTGGCTGCCGATCTCCAGCAGGATGTATTTGCGGTCACGGGTGCGGCCGGTACCGAGGTTGAAGCGTTCGTCCGGCTCGTGATAGACGAGGGTGTCATTCGATGCCGGCGCGCCGAGTATGTGGCGGAACAGGCGGTCGTGCCGCTTGGTCTGCTCATCTTCCACGGTGTAAAAGAGCGTGGAGGAGTCGGCGGCCCAGGTAATGGAGCCGGTACGCTCCGCAGTATCGGGCCGCAATTCTCCCGTGCGCAGGTCCTTGATGTGCAAGGTGTACTGGCGAAAGCCGGTGTTGTCTGTGGAAAAGGCGAGCAGGTTGTTGTCCGGGCTGACGGTGAATGCGCCCAGGGACATGAAGGGCTGGCCATCCGCGAGCCGGTTGACGTCCAGCAGGACTTCTTCTGGCGCGGAAAGATTGTCGCTGCCGTCCGGTGCGGCAGCGCGGCGGCAGTGGATGGCGTATTGCGATCCTTCGACGGTGTGCGTGTAATAGTAGAAGCCGTTGTCCGGGTAGGGGACGGAGGTGTCCGTTTCCTTGATGTGGGAGAGCATCTCGCGGTAGAGCGTCTCCTGCAATTCTTGTGTGGGGTGCATCACGGCTTCGGTGTAGGCGTTTTCAGCCTGGAGATAGCCGCGGACCTCGGCTGAGTCTTTGTCACGCAACCAGAAGTAATCGTCTTCGAGAATTTGACCGTGGATGTGGGTTGGGTGAGGCTGCCTTTTTGCGACCGCTGGCTGGGGAAGTTGGGGCAGAGAGGAGAGCAGGCTCATTCAGACAGGATACCGGTTGGGGTGTGCGCGCAGACAGCCGAAGCTAGGTGAAGCAACGGAACCTCTGAAATCAGACCCTAATGGATTGAAGCGCCGCGTTCGACAGGTGGCGAACTTCAACGGGATGAGGGACTGGCACATGAAAATTACTTACGTGGTATTAGCGGTTGCGTTGATCGCTTCAAGCGGAGTGAGCGCCGCGTTCGCGCAGGGTTTTTCGGACAAGGACAAGGATTACCTGAAGGAATCAACGGAGGGTAATTTGGCTGAAATCAAAATGGCGGAGATGACGCTGAAGACATCGAAGAACGCCGATGTCCGGGGATTCGCGCAGCAGATGATTACGGATCACAGGGCGCTCATCGCGGGTGCGAAGCCGGTGGCGGCGAAGGCTGGGGTGACTCCACCGGCAAGCCCGAGTGCAAAGGAAGACGCCATCTATTTGAAGTTAAAGGTGCTGACGGGAGATACTTACGACAAGAGCTATGTGAAGGCAATGGTCGAGGATCACCACGAAGACCTGGACAAGGTGAAGGCTGAGAATGGGTCCACGGCAAATGCTGACATGAAGAAACTGACCTCTCACGCGGAGAATGTGATCGCCAGGCATAGCAAAATGATCGACGCATTAGCGGCCAAGATGGGCGTCAGTTAAGTCCTGTACCGAAGTTGATGAAGGGAGCGGGCACACCCCGCTCCCTTCTGCGTGAAGGCGGCTTTGTGTGTAGCAGTCGAGAGCGTGGAACCGAGCGGGTCGCCGCCGCGTATGATCGTGGTGTGATGGCATGGCGGCTTTGGCGCGTTCTTATACTTTGGACGGTTGCCGCCGCGGCCTCTGTATTACCGGCTTCCGCTGTTGCGGAGACAGTTCAGTCAATGCCGATGCCCACTGAGTATGTGAATGACTATGCGGGCGTCCTGAACGACTCCACCAAGTCTGATCTGGATAGCTTGCTGAAACAACTGGACACGCAGGCGCACGCCCAGTTGTTTGTCGCGGTGATCCACAAGATCGATGACGGGAGCAGCCCGGCGGAGTTTGCGAATGCGCTGTTCGCCAAGTGGAAGCCTGGCCCGAAAGCGCAGGACCGCGGCGCGCTGATCCTGATCGCGGTGGACGACCATAAATACCAGTTCGAGATTGGGTATGGGCTGGAGGGTATCCTGCCCGACGGCAAGACGGGCGATATCGGACGCGAGATGGTTCCGGACCTGCGTGCCGGGAACTACGATGGCGCGGTGCGGACGGCGGTCAACGAGGTGAGTGGGGTCATCGCTCAGGATGCGGGCGTTACGCTGACGGCACCGGCGCAGCCGGAGAACCGGCGCGTCCGGCAGCGGTCTGGCGGCGGCGGCGGAATGATCGGCGTTCTTGTCTTTTTGTTCATCATGTATATGCTGCTGCGTGGCGGCGGACGCGGTGGGCCCGGCGGCTTGCTGACGGGAATGCTGCTGGGAAACGTGTTGGGTGGCGGCGGTCGCTATCGCGGGGGCTACGACGGAG
>CAXUBG010000014.1:0-19221 GCA_964249285.1 uncultured Terriglobus sp.
GCGCTTCTACAAGGACACCTCGCCGCTGGGCCGCATTGCCGCGCAGATGGCCAAGCAGGTCATCTTTCAGAAGGTGCGCGAGGCTGAGCGCGACACTGTGTTTAACGACTACAACCACCGCGTGGGCGAAATCCTGAACGCCACCGTCAAGCGCGTCGAGCCAATGGATGTCATCTTTGACCTGGGCAAGACCGAAGCCCGGATGCCAAAGCGCGAGCAGTCGCGGCTGGAGCAGTTCAGCGTGGGCGAGCGCATCCGTGTCGCGCTGCTTCGTGTGGACCGCGCCGCCAAAGGGCCGCAGGTGATCGTCAGCCGCGCCGCGCCGTCGCTGGTGCAGACGCTGTTCCAGAGCGAAGTGCCTGAAATTTACGACGGAACCGTCATGATCCGCGCCATCGCCCGCGAGGCGGGTGAGCGCACCAAGATCGCCGTGATCTCGCGCGACAAGGACGTTGACCCGGTGGGCGCGTGCGTCGGCATGAAGGGGATGCGCGTCCAGTCGATCATCCGCGAACTGCGCGGCGAGAAGATCGACATCATCGAGTACTCGGAGGAGATCACCACGTTCGCCGAAAAAGCTTTGCAGCCCGCGAAGGTGGCGCGCGTGTCCATCGCCGATCTTGGCGAAAAACAGCTCGAGGTCATCGTGGATGACACACAGCTTTCACTTGCGATTGGTAAAAAGGGGCAGAACGTCCGGCTGGCGGCCAAGTTGCTGGGCTGGAAGATCGACATCAAGAGCGAGGAAGAGAAGCGGCAGGAGGTGGAGCAGGCCATGGCCGCCATGAGCGGCGGCCCGCAGACCCCGATCGAGCAGGTGACCGAACTGGGAGAGCAGGTGCTGGAGAAGCTGATTGCCGCCGGCATCACAACCGTCGAACATCTGGCCGACATGACCGCGGAAGAACTGGGCGAGGTTCCGGGCATCGGCGAGAAGTCGGTGGACCGCATCAGCGTTGCCGTACGTCACTATTTCGGCCAATACGAAGAGGGAGAAGAGCGTCCGGCGGAAGCGGTCAGCGCACTTGCCGCGTCGCTGGACAACAACACGGCATCTGATTCATCTGTATCCCACGACGCGCCAACCGAAGCAGATGGCAAGCCGTACGATCCTGCAGCCGAAGATCGCAAGGGATCGGAAGCTGGCGAAACCCTGCTGCTGGCGGACGATGCGGACCAACCAGGCGCGGAAGAGGGCGACCTGACAAAGGAGAGTTCCATGAGTAAGACACCGGAAGCAATCATTGCCGAGCGCGGCCTGGACGGCATCGAGCCGCTCGAGGTCGAAGAGTCGGCGGATGAACTGCTGGCACGCGAAGATGCCGAAAGCGATCTGGACGGCTTCGGCAGTGATGCTGATGTGCGCGAAGCAGGCATTGAAATGGACAACGAAACCATCGAAGACCTCGCCGCGCAGTCGGAAGAGATCAGCAACGAGACCATCGATCCGGACGAGAACACCCGTGGCTAACCGGACGCTCGGTGGCGGTCAGTCAGCCGCCGTCCAGCAAACCACGGACGCAGTTACCTTTGAGAGCGCATTCCATGCACTTTCGCGCAATAATGGATGTATAGGATTTGATTCCTTCTGGAGTGGAGCTGCCATGAACAGCTAGCAGAGGGCAACGGAGTTACGAGGGCGGATGAGCAAAGTACGCATCAATGATCTGGCACGTGAGCTTGAGGTCAAGAGCAAGGAAATTCTTGACGCGCTTACGGCGGTCGGAGTCACCGAAAAGAAGACACACTCGAGTTCCATTGAGGATGACGAGGCAGCGAAGGTTCGCACGCACCTGCGGGGCAATGGTGCGGGCCGCACCTCTCCGCGGCCCGCAAACGTATCGGCGGAGAACAAGCCAAAGGTCGATCTCTCGCGGGCTTCAAAGCCCGGCGACGTGGCCCGTGCGATCCTCGAGCGGAGACAGGCCGAGCAGATGGCAGCCTCGCAGCCCCGTCCCGTGGCTGCGCCTTCCCAGACGCGACCTCAGGTCATTGCGGTTACAGCTTCTGTTCCCGCTGGGGATCCAGCACCCTTGACAGTTGCTGCGCCGGTGCAGGTTCAGGCTCCGCCGATTGCTTCTGTTGCGACTCCGGTTCCGCCTCCGGAGGCCGCTCGTGTGCCGGCCGCGGCCAGCCCGGCGATGCCGTCCCGTCCGCCTGTCAGCCGGCCGGTCATGCCGACCCTCAATCTGGCAAAACCGAGAACGGACACATCTGCTCCACTGAGCGGGAATGAGACGGGCCGCCGCGTGGTGCCTTTGCCGCGGCAAGCACCGTCGATCGTGCAGCCGACACCACGTCCTTCGCCGGCCATTGCGTCACGCCCTCCAGCTGGCATCGTTGTGCGCCCCGGGTCCCCCGGAGAGCGTCCCGCCATTGCCAGCACGCCTCCCCCGGCTGGCGTCGTCGTTGCGCGTCCGCCTGCCAATGCAGCGCCGCCAGTCCCCGTTCCGCCTGTCGCTGCTGTTCCCACTCCGGTGATCGCGGAGCCTCCGGCAGCTCCACAGGCAATCGCTGCTGCTCCTGCTGCCCCGCCGCAAGGACCAGTGCGCCGGGTCATTATGCCTCAAACGGGCCCGCGCCCGACCTATGCTGCACCTCCGCCGCCGCCCGGCCAGGCGGCGCGCAGACCGATCTTTCAGCGCCCCGGAGGCTCAGGTCCGGGCGCAGTCGCCGGTGGTCCGCGTCCGCAGTTCGGCACGGGCAGTGGACAAGGAGCGCCAGGGGGTGCCGGTGCAGGTGCCCGCCGTCCCATGCACCCAACCCGGACGTACCCCGGTGGGCCGCCAGCGGGTGGCCCAGGCGGACCGGGCGCACGTCCCGGATTCGGCGCACGTCCCGGATTTGGAGCTCCGCGCCCAGGCTTTGGCGGACCTCGTCCCGGATCACCCGGTCTTGTACCGGAAGGTACGCCCGGTGCGCAAAAGCCGGGTATGCGCCCCGCCGCCAAGAAGGGCGCGGCAAACAAGAAGCGATACGAAAAGAGCAAAGAAGGACCGATGAAGGGCTTTGCGCCGCCGTCACGTTTTGGCGGAGCGCAGGTCGCCATGGGCGGCGAAGTCCCCATTACCCGCACGATCACCGTAACGGAGGGCATCACCGTCAAGGATCTCGCGGAAAAGCTGGATTTGCGCGGCAAGGATCTCATCGCAACGCTGTTAATGCGGGGCGTTTTCGTGACCGTGAACCAGTCGCTTGATAACGAACTGGTGAAGTCTGTTGCTGCCGCATACGGTGCAGACACGCAGATCCAGACTGTTGAAGAGCAGATGGAAAACGAGGCCATCGAAGGCCTGCTGGAAGACACGACCGGTCTCACCGAGGTGGTGCGCTCACCCGTCGTGACCGTGATGGGCCACGTTGATCACGGCAAGACCTCTTTGCTGGACGCAATCCGTTCGACCGAGACAGACAAGATCGATGTCGCTGGCGGTGAAGCTGGCGGCATCACGCAGCACATCGGCGCGTACAAGGTGCACGTCAAGAAGCCGGATTCTCCAGCGTACGGCCGCGAAATCGTCTTTCTCGATACGCCGGGTCACGAGGCGTTCACGCGCATGCGCGCCCGCGGTGCCAAGGTCACGGACATCGTTGTCGTTGTCGTCGCTGCGGACGACGGTGTGATGCCGCAAACCGTCGAAGCTATCGATCACGCACGTGCCGCAAAGGTGCCGATTATCGTAGCCGTCAACAAGATCGACAAACCCGGCGCGAACCCCGACAAGGTGATGCAGCAATTGGCGGAGCGTGGCTTGCAGCCTGATACATGGGGCGGTGACACGCCGTTTGTGCAGGTTTCCGCAAAGCAGCACACCAATCTGGACGGGCTGGAGGAGATGATCTGCCTGGTAGCCGACACGAATGTGCAGCGCGCCATTCTCGATCGCCCGGCCGTTGGCACCGTGATCGAGGCCAAGCTGGATCGCGGCCGCGGTGTCGTCGCTTCCATCCTTGTGCAGAACGGCACGCTGAAGATTGGCGACAGCTACATCGTCGGCAATACCTTCGGCAAAATCCGCGCGATGTTCGACGATCGCGGACGGCCCATCGAAACGGCTGGACCGTCTACTCCGGTAGAGATTCTCGGGCTGGAAAGTATTCCAGACGCAGGCGACACTTTTATCGTGATGGCGGACCGTGACCGCGCCAAGGAAATCGCACGCTACCGCACGCTGAAGGAGCGCGAGGCACAGCTGGCAAAGTCCAGCCGCGTGTCGCTCGAAGGGCTTGCGGAGCAGATCAAACAGGCTGGGGTCAAGGACCTCAACCTTATCCTCAAGGGTGATGTGCAGGGCTCGGTGCAGGTGCTTATCGACAGCCTGCAGCGTATGTCGACGGAAAAGGTGCGCGTTCGCGTTCTTCACTCAGGCGTGGGTGCCATCACAGAAAGCGATGTGCTGCTTGCGACCGCATCGAATGCCGTCATCATCGGCTTCAACGTACGACCCGAGCGCAAGGCGCAGGAACTGGCCGATCAGGACAACGTCGAGATTCGCCTGCACTCAATTATTTACGAGCTGCAGGACGAGATCCAAAAGGCGATGCTTGGTCTGCTTGACCCTGTCTTCCGCGAAAACTATCTCGGACGCGCTGAGGTGCTTAATGTCTTCAAGGTTACGAAAGTGGGTCAGATTGCCGGCTGCAGTGTTCGCGACGGCGTCATCCAGCGCAACGCACAGGTCCGCCTAATGCGCGGCACGGAGGAAATCTGGAAAGGCAAGATCGCGAACCTGAAACGCTTTAAGGATGACGTCCGTGAAGTCACCAATGGCATGGAGTGCGGTATCGACCTTGGCAGCGCCCGCGACATCCGCGCCGGTGACATGATTGAGGCCTTCTCCACGGAGAAGATGGCAGCCGAATTGGGCGAGAACATAGCCGACCGCAGCGCCGCAGCCGCGAAAGCCGAGAAGCAAGCAGCAGCGGCAACCGCCGCTGCAGCCGCTGTAGAGCCTGCCACCGTCTGAGGTCTCATCAGCAACAGCAAAGGCCGGGAGTAATCCCGGCCTTTGCTATTGTCGTTACTTAACCAAAATCAAGCGGTACCGGCGGCTGCAAGCTGCGGCAGCACATTCAGGCTCGGCGCTCGCCGCATCAGGTGTGAGCTATGTAACTCGCGGAGTGGCATGGTAAACAGCGGGAGCTGCTCAAAGGCGGGCTTCGCCAATAAATAGCCCTGCATCAAGTGGATACCGCACGCACGTACGGTCTCGTATTCCTCGTAGGTCTCAATACCCTCTGCAACCACCATCATGCCTAGATCCTGGCAGAGGGTAGTCATGGATCGAACAATAGCCTGAGACTTTGGGCGAAGGTGAATGTCGCGAGTCAGCTCCATGTCCAGCTTGACCACATCCGCCGACAGATGAGCAAGGAGGTTCATGTTGGCAAAACCAGCGCCAAAGTCGTCAATGGCCACACGAAATCCATGCTTCTGATATTCATCGGCGATGGCCTGCAGGTGCTTTGTGTTCTCGACTTCTTCTCCCTCGGTGATCTCAAAGATGAGGCGGTCCATGGGAAAGTCGAATTCGCGTGCCGTTTTTAGCGTGAGTTGAATGCAGGCAGCCGGGCTGTATACAGCCCTTGGTAGAAAGTTGATGGAAAGGAACGCTCCGGTTTCCGCAAGGCCCAGCCGGCTGGCCAGCGCGATGGCCTGGACGCGGCAGGTCTGGTCGAAGCTGTAGCGGTTCTCTGGCGTGACTTGCGAGAGGATCGTTGCAGCTCCCTCTCCTTGGGGTCCGCGGACCAGTGCCTCATAGGCGTACACGCGCTCCGCGTGGACGTCCACAATCGGTTGAAAAGCCATGCTGAAGTCCATTGGCTTCTGGACGCCATCTTTGCAAGCCGCACACTTGGTTGTCATACATCTGAATTATCGGGAATGCGGCGGCAAACATCAGCCGAAATTCTGTTCAGTGTGTCATAGCGTACAGAACGTAGTTAACGCCGATCTCCGTGCCAAGCGCCGAGTATTTGACGGGATACCGGGGATCGTCGAGAAACTCCCATGAATCGCCCAGGTCGGAGTTCAACGAAAAGGCCACCATGATGCGGCCTCTGTCGTCGTAGATACCTTTCCAGCGTGCAACGTACCCATCCTTCTTGTGGCCGGTATTCAGGTGTTCCGCGCCTGGCACCTGAAACCGCTCATCAAGGTCAAAAAGCATGTGAAAGATAGGATCGCCGTCGGGGATGTCTACCAGCGGACGGTCTGGAAACACCATCTTCATGGTCTTCTCAAAGTAGGCCTGCTCCTGCGAGCCGTGACAGTCGTCGGCCATGAAGAAGCCTCCGCGGAGGAGGTAATCACGGAGCTTGGCCGCCTGCTTTTCGGTCAAGCCCCACTCGCCCACCTGTACGGCGTAAAGCCACGGCCAGTTGTAGATTTCATCGCCGTCGTCCAGGCTGACGGACTGCTCCACGGAGCGTGCGTCCACGCGCGTAAGACGGTGGACGGCATTTGCGAGGGCACGGTCAGCACGGGGATAATCTTGTGTCCAAAGAGACAGGCCCTCCTGCCACGGTCCGTCAAAGCGGCCAGCGTAACCATCCAGCGGGCCTGGGGGATACATCAGGCGGGCAAAGGCCCACTCGCCCTGATGCTGCCAGTCCGGCGGCAGCGGGAAGTGGCCGCCGTACTCCACTGAGGGATATTCGCGGAAGGCGCGTTGGGCGTAGACCACACCGAGAAGCGTGCCGCCGAGAACTCCTGCGCACGCCGCCTTCCACCAGCCGCTCATCCACACTCCAGTGAAGCGTTAGACGGCGGGTGGACGGGGAAGGTCGCTGTGCAGCTAAGCGCCGGGAGGCGGTGCTGGCGCGTTCTCGTTGTGCGGTCCGCCCGGTCCACGGTGCCCAAATGCGTGCTCGGATGCCTGTTGCACGGTATAGCCGCCAGGAACCTGGAAGAGAGCTGCGTCGGGTTCGGCCTTGCTGAGCGATGAAACAACGGTGGTGCGGGTACCGTGGAACGGGTCAACATCGCTGCTGCCCATCTCGATCTTCAAGTCCGGCGCATACCACGTCTCCCGCGTAGAGACGAGCGTGGTAGCGTTGCCGATCTCGCCCGCGGGAATGGTATGGGTCGTGCGCCGACCCGTGACGACTACGCCGCTGATCGTCTTCGAGCCGAGATCCGACTGGGTTTCGTTAGGGCGGAGGTGCGTCGTTGCGGTCGCAGCTGACGCGCTATCTGCTTCCGGTGCTCCGCGATGACTGGCGCGATCAGCCGGCCCCGGGCGGGGCTGCGGCATAGAACGTACCACGGCAATCTTGTCTTCCACACGCAACTGCGTCACCGTACGCGTGACCGGATCCAGGATGACAATCGTCGTATGCGTCTTGCTGGCATCACCGTGCGTGGGTGCTGTGATCTCTTCCCGTGTCCGGCCCAACGAATCGCGTGTGACGGTCTGGGTGCTTGTGTGCGTCAGCACGGTGCCATCTTGCAGCTTCTCTGTCGAGGTGGTGGTATACACCGCGGAGTAGGGTGCATTTGTGACAGGATTCCGCATACCGAAGCTGCCCGGTCCGAAGCCCATGCGCCCATGCTCCATGGGAGCAGGACCGCCTTGCGCGGAAGCAGCGACAGCAGCCAGCAGAATCGACGTGGAGAGTGCGTGTTTCAACATGAGAAGTACACCTCAAAAAGAAGGTCGTGCGCTTACGTCATGAGACGGAGATCGCCGAAGAAAGTAGCGCGGCCATCCTGAAAACGGTTTACGGCTGCGCAACGGTTGGCGTGACTGGCCGTTCGGTGTACCCCGCAGGTGGCTGGAACAGGGTCGCCGCTGGCTCACCACGGCTTAGCGATTCAATGGCGAGTGCGGATACACCGGAGCGCGGATCGTCGCGCGTCTCCTGAAGCGTGCGGCCTAGCTCCCGTGAGACGCAGCGCTCCTCCGTTGCCGTAATCGGGCGGTCGTTGCCAAAGAAATCAATCGGGTAGATCGTGACTGTCCGGTCTGCCTTGCACGCGAAGCCCTGCACGTACACGATGCCGAGATCCTCGTGCTGCACTTGGGGGCGGCTGGCGGCTGCATTAATGTCCGGCATTCGTGATGCAGGGCGAGTGGGTGCAGCCAGCAACGGTGCAGGCTGGGGAGCATCGGCCATGAGTGCGGGCCGGGCGATGCTGCGCGCGAAGTACTCCTTGCGCGTGGCCGATGGAATCTCCGTCCAGGTCAGGCTCTTGCCCGCAACCGGGTCGTACACGCTGACGCTATGGACCTGCACCCGGTGCATACCCGCTGAGGGGAACTCGGCTTCTGTGCGGGTGCGTCCCTGCGAGTCACGGTAGTACATCTCTCGCGTCTTCTGGATGACGTGCGTACCGTCGGCTAGCGTCTGGGTGCGTGTTCGCACCGCGACGAGCGATACGGGATTGTTCGTGACAGGGGTACCGAATGCTCCGGCACTTACGGTCGAGGAAGACGCGAGGCCAACAGCCGCTGCTTGGGCAGCAGCGCACGCGAGGGACAGGGGCAGGAAAAGGCAAGCAAGAGACCGCACAAAACCTCCAGGCGGTGCGCAGCATGTGGCGCGAATCGTGGAGGTTCGCACCCGTGATGAAGAACGCGGACACGCCATTGGACTTAGTGCTTGATGAGCCACATGCCCCAGCTGATGGCGAACGTGCCGAGGACAAATAGGCTGAAGCAGTACGCTCCAAAGCGGACCATCATCTTTGGCTCGGCGCGTTGTGTGATGCCGAAGACGACCGAAGCGAAGAGCGCGTAGAGGAGCACGGCGGAGAAGTGTGACATTACAGACCCACCTTGCGGCCGTTGGCCAGCGATTGAGCGTCCACGGCGGCCATCACGTTCAGCAGGCCGGCGACGACGATGAACTTGGTCCCGTAGTCCGAAAGGGTGTCCGTTAACTGTGTTGCTCCCGCGCCGATAAGGTGGGCAATCCCGTACAGGCCAACGGCACCGATTTCACCGGCAAAGCCCAGAATGTCCAACGGATCGCCAGTTGAAGGATTGTAGAGCTTGCCGTGCAGTTGAAGGCCGATGACGAACATCGCCACGATCGAAACGAAAAGTAGAGCCGCGCGAAATGGCTTTCTCAGCAGGAGATGCCCGAACCCGGGAACGAGCCAACCTGCGATCAGCAACACTGTGGGCGAAAGGGTGCTGCGCCGCACTGGCACGATCGTTGTTTGTGTCGCTGTCATTCAATCTCTGATGATACCAGTGTGTTGCGCGCCCTCAGATTCGCACCAGATCGCGTTGCCTTGCACCTGTAACGGACGCTTTGCCTGGACGCGTGATCATATCCACTTCGCTGCGGATGCCGAAGCACTCCGGGCCGGGCGGCAGGTAGATGCCGGGTTCGACGGAGAAGCAGGTCAAGGGGAGGATGCGGCGCTCGTCGTGCGTTTCGAAGTTGTCCAGGTGCGCGCCCGCGCCGTGGAGTTCCGTACCAATGTTGTGGCCGGTGCGGTGCGTGAACCATTCCCCGAAGCCCGCTTTGACGATGACCTCACGGGCAGCAGCGTCTGGTTCCCAACCCGCGACCGGCTGGCCGGTCACAAAGCGTTCCTCCACCACGCGGATCGCCGCATCGCGCGCATTGCGGACTGCCGTAAATACACGATGTTCGAGTTCGGTCGGACTGCGGTCAACGACGCCTGTCCAAGTGATGTCGTACCAGACGGCGTGTGGGTCGTTGGCGAGCTTGCCCCAGATGTCGATCAGCACGAAGCTGCCACGCTCGATCCGTGCCGCGCGGTCCGCAAGCGGTTCGTAGTGCGAATTGGCTGCGTTCGCTCCCACGCTGACGTTAGGGCCGTGTTCCCAAACCAGACCTTCGCGTGCCAGTTCATGCTGCAGCCATTCGACGACCGCAAACTCATCAAGATGCGACTCTGGACCGGCCCCGCGTATACGCGTGCCCATCTCTCGCCAGGCCTCTTCCAGGATGCGGTCGATCCTCTTCTGCGCGCTGTAGTGCGTTTCAATCTGATGTTCCGTAAGGACAGCTTCGAATTGGCTGACAAGGTCGGCGGAAGAGCCGATCTCCTTGCCCATGCCGCGCAGCAATTCGACGGTGCCCGCATCGACCATGGAAACGTACATCACGGCGTTGCGCGGCGAGTACTGCATGGCCAGCTTAGTCGCGCCGAACAGCATGGACTCGAGGGACTGCTCCATTTCTTGCCAGGTGCTGTATAGCGTGCGCTCGCCCGGCAGACTGTCGAGCTTGCCGGCTTCGATGCGATGGTTAAGTTTGCGCGGCTCACCGTGGGCGGGGATGAAATAGAACCAGCGCCGCGTGACGTGCATGTGCGGATCGAGGCCCAGTATCCGGTATGCGAGCGGGTCGCGAACGTGATGGTCGTAGAAGAGCCATCCGTCGAGCCTGACTTCGCGCAGCGCTTCCTGAATGCGAGTTAGATTCACGGGTGTACCTCAGGATTTCATTGCTGGGCGAAAGGAGAAGCGAACGCAACGTACGGAAAGGTCTCGCAAAGCCCGCGAAGGTCATGCAAACCTTGCTTCCCTCAGGAAGCCTTTGTGTCCGTTGCGTTCCCGCTCGACATTGCCCGGTTACATTGCTGTAACGGGAACCCAAACGTCCGTGGTCTCCCATTTGATGTGGAGCTGCGTCTTCTTGCCCGTGGTCTTCTCAAACGTGATCGACATCTGCTCCTGCGGCGAGGGCAGCGAGGCCTTGGTCATGGATACCTTGCCTAGGTCGTCAGCTTCGAAGCGGTCCGTGCCCCACTGGCCGGTGTGCTTGCAGATCACAAGCTGCCATTGCGTCGCGGAGGGCAGTGTGACCAGCGTGTACTTGCCTGCAGGTACACGCAGCGTGCCGATACTTAGATCGCCAGTAGTCTCGAAGGCTGTCGCTTCGTTCGCACCGGTGCGCCACCAGGTGTCGTACGGCACGACTTCACCCATCACCTTGCGACCCTTCGCGCTGGGCGCGCCATAGTCGATGATGACTTTGGCCTGTCCGAGCGTGACATCCGCTTTGCGGCCGGGGCTGGGCAGGTCAGCGCCCCGACCGGGCTGTGCCATGGCGTTCCCACCGAGTTGGATGATGCTCAGGAAAATGAATGCGAGGGCCAATGCCCGAAAGAACTTCTTCATATGCTGGAACCCCTTGTGCAACGTGTTCTGCAAGACTGAGGCTAGCACCTCAATGTGATGACGCGTGCTCCTGGAACTGCCGCAGTACTTGCGTCACAACGGATGGCCAGGGCCGGTTCTGCTGTCCGGTAAACGTCTCGACCCAGATCAGACCCCGGCGTCCCGCTCCCTTCGCCGGATCATAGACGCTGAGCGTTGCCAGTGAAACGTCGCCTGGACCGAAGTCAATGTGGCCGCTCCGGTCTACGGCTGAAAGGTCGAGGACAAGGTCGGGTTGTTGATCGCCGCTTACGACGGTCAGGCCCAGACCGGGCGCCATCCTGCGAATCTCACCCGCGGCAAAGAGGTCCATACGGTCGGTATCAATGCGAACAGTCCGGGCGTGCTGCAGACGGCGCTGAAAAGCTTCGCGGTTGCAGCGGTATTCGCTGTCGCGCAACAGCGTGCAGTGCGCGTCGCCACTTTCCTGAGCCGGTTGTGCCCGGAGAGAAGAGCACACGGCAAAGAACAGCGCAACTGCGCACCAGCACGGCAGGGGCGCTTTTGAAGCAGAGGTCACGAAGCCATACTACATCCCGCGGTCTTGGGACAAGCTTATGCAGAGATTTGGGTCAAAGCAGAGCCTCGTCTTCGCGAGGGCTCTCGCGCGACTCTCAACTTTACTTCTTAGACATCTCGGGCGCGGCCTCTTGTTCGTCTTTCTCGCTTTCCTGCTCACTCTTCTTTTCTTTTGCCGGCTTGGGCTTCTTCTCGCTCTCGTTTTCAGTGGCATCCATCTCGCTGGCAGCCTGTTTCAGCAGCGGTTTCGCAGCCGCTTGCAAGGCCTTCGCCGCTGCCAATTCTTCCTGCAGGGTCTCCGTCAGCAGCTTGGCCACTTCGTTCTGCTTCAGTGCCTTGGCTAACGCGATAGCTGTGGTGTAGCCCGCCAGTTCATAATGCTCAACGCGCAACGAAGCGCCGACGATGCACAGGTCCTTGGCTGCACCCTCCTCATCCTTTCGAGTGCTTCCTGGCCCTCCTCCACAACGCCTTCCATGCCGCTGCAATGCTGGCCTGTTGGTTTTTTCCCCAGAATGCCGAAGGCCTGACGCAAGCGTTGGACTTGGTTCTTTGTCTCCTCCAGATGATTCTTGAGTTGCGACTTCAGGCTGGCATCGCCGGCACCCTTCACCATCTTCGGCAGGGCCTTCACCAGCTGGTTCTCCGCGCTGTACAGGTCGCGCATTTCGTCGAGCAATACATCCATCAATGCCATACCGTCTCCTGATTTGCTCAACGCATGAGATCTTGCGCGTGAGTCATAGATAGGAGAGAAAAGGCCCGGAGATAGTTGCCGCCACTCCCCATGCGACTGGAAAGTCATTGCAGAACGCGCAGAGTCCGGTTCCAGCGTAGATGCCCGCGCGGCGTGCCGGCAGTACGGTCCACCGAAAGGTAGACCAGCAGAGGCTGACCCACGATTGCGGTGCGTGGAACAAAGCCCCAGAAGCGGGAGTCCTGGCTGTTGTTGCGGTTGTCACCCATGGCAAAGTAACGTGCCTCAGGCACGGGTAACTCGCCTCCGCGCATACGATGACGCAAGTCGATCCACCAGGACGCTTCAGCGGAAGGATCGGCACGCTCCAGCGTGGGAAAGTCGTCACGGTACGCCGATGGTTCCGAAGGTGTGTAGGCGGCGAATGGCTCGCGCAACGGCGTGCCGTTCAAGACAACAGTGCCGCGATGCAAGTGCAGCCGGTCGCCCGGGATTGCAACAAAGCGTTTCACAAGCAGATCGCCCGGCCTCACCGGATAATGAAAGACGATCAGGTCGTTGCGGCGCGGCTCATGATACGGCAGCAGCCAATGCCAGTGGCCCGGGGGTGCAAAGACCTGCTTATTAACCAGAACGAAATCACCCACCAGCATCCCCGGTTCCATGGAACTGGAGGGTATCTGCGATGGCTGGAGAAGAAAGGTGATCGCAAATAAGGCGAGCACGGTAAGGCGCGCTAGCGAGGCCAACACCTGCCCGAGAGCATTGGCGAACAGAAGGCTGGCGCTCCGTCTCATTCCGGACCGGCTTGGAGGAGCTGCAGGCCAACGCCGCCCAGTCCCTCCGGGGCAAGCCGGTCGTACGCGACCCGTGCGGCACCCTGCTGCGCCGCCTTTTTGCTGGTTCCTTCGCCCTCGGCCATCACCTCATCGCCCAGCAGCACCTCCACCCGGAAGCGCTTGTCGTGGTCGCTGCCAGTTTCCTCCACAGTTCGATAGGTCGGCTGCCCGGATCCGCGTGCCTGCAGCAGTTCCTGCAAGGCGGACTTCCAATCGCCTACGACGCCGCCGAATCGCGCCCCCTGTTTTGCCGCAGCTTGCAGTTCGTGGAGACGGGGTTTGAAGACCTCGCGTTCCACGAAGGCCCGTGCCGCGCGCAGCCCCGTTCCCGGCGCGTGTCCGTTGCGCCCGGCGTCCTGGTAAATGGCGGCGATCAGCGCTTCCAGCGCGTCGGCCAGCAGCGCCACCTTGGTCCGGCCGCCGCTGCCCTCCTCGCCACGGCCCAGGTGCAGCGCCTCGCCCAGACGGATGCGGATCGCGGCCTCTGACAGGCCCTTGCCGCTGACCAGCATGGCACGCATCCGGGTCAGGTCACCCTCCCGGCGCTCTGGAAAATGCCGTACCAGCAGTTCAGTGATGATGAGTCCCGCGACCGCATCGCCCAGGAATTCAAGCTGCTCGTTGTCTTCGCCCGTGCGGTTCGGCCTGCCCGTCCCGGCTGCCTCGCCCTGCTCAAACGCCAGCGAGCTGTGCGTGAGCGCCCACTGCAGCAAGGCAGGGTCGCGGAACTGGTAGCCGATCCGCTCCTGCAACGCCGCCGCGGTGTCCTGCAACTGCGCTACCGTTACGCTCTGCCGTCTCGCCATCTTTCGAAATCATATCGAAGCGCCAGGGTCTAGTGGGCCATCGTCTCGCTTGAGGCGGGCGCGGGTTTGCCCACAACCCACACCAGCGGCACCATGATGGCGGTAAACGCCGCGAGGATAAAGATGATGTCGAGGTAGGCCAGCATCTGCGACTGGCTGTGCAGCATGTTGTAGATGTTGCCCTGGGCCGCGGCCAGAGCGTCGGAGTGACTGCCGCCGGACGCGCTGCTGCTGCCCTGCAGAAAGCTCGTCATCGAATTCAACCGGTTCGTGTAGGCAAGGTTGCCTGCATTCATGTCGCGCACCATGTAGCTCTGGTGCGCCTGCGAGCGCCGCGACAGCATCGTCGCAACAAAGGCTGTGCCCACCGATCCGCCAACGTTACGCGCGAGATTGGATAGGCCGGAGACGTCGTTGTTCTGCGCGCGCGGAATGTTCGTGTACGCAATGGTGTTGTTGGGAATAAACAGGAATGCCAGGGACGCGGACTGGATGATGCGCAGCCACATCACGCTCCTGAAGCTTTCGCCCAGCGTCATGTGCGAGTACATCAGGAAAAGAGACACGGTGAGCAGCAGAAATCCGCACGAGATCATCAGCCGCGAGTCCACCCGCGTGATCAAAATGCCGACTACCGGCATCATCAGCATGATCGTCACGCCGCCGGGCGAAATCACCAGACCGGCCAGTTCCGCCGTATACCCCAGCAATGTCTGCACAAATTGCGGGATGAGAACAGTGGTGGCGTAGAGCGAAAATCCAAGCACAAACAACAGCACAAAGGAGATGGCAAAACTTCGCTGTTTAAAGAGGGTAAGGTTCAGGATAGGCCGGTTGCCCCACTTTAACTGCAGCAGCGACCACACAATCAGGCCAATCAGCGAAGCCGCGCACAGGATAATGAAGAAGGTGATGATGTGCGATCCGAACCAGTCATCCTCCTGGCCCTTGTCCAGCACAAACTCCAGCGAACCAAACCCAAGCCGACGTAGTCCAGGTTTAGGCCCTTGCGCTTGCTCTCCGCTACTTCCGCGACGATGTGCGGCGGGTCCTCGACCATCCGCGTGGTCAGGATCAGCGATATGACCGCGATGGGCACGTTGATGAAGAAGATCCATCGCCAGTCATAGTTGTCCGTGATCCAGCCGCCCAGCGTTGGCCCGATCGCGGGTGCAGCCACCACGGCTAACCCATACAGCGCGAAGGCCTGGCCGCGCTGCCGTGGTTCAAAGGTGTCGGCCAGGATGGCCTGCTCGCTTGGCCCCAGGCCGCCGCCGCCCGCGCCCTGCAGCAACCGGAACAAGATCAGGATGGGCAGGGAAGGCGCCAGGCCGCACATGGCGGACGAGATGCCGAAGAGCACCACGCAGCTCATGTAGAACTTCTTGCGCCCGACGAAGGTCGTCAGATACGCCGATGCAGGCAGAATGATGGCGTTGGCGACCAGGTAGCTGGTGATCACCCAGGTCGCCTCATCCTGTGAGGCACCCAGGCTGCCCGCGATGTGCGGCAGCGCCACGTTGGCAATTGACGTGTCGAGCACCTCCATGAATGTCGCCAGCGTGACGGTCAGCGCGATCAGCCATGGGTTGTGCTTCGGCTTCCACGGGACGTGCCCCGCCGCCTGCACTTCGGCCGATTGGCCGGTCTCTTCTACGGTGGATGCCATGCGCCTGTTCTGATTCGTGGCCGGGGAGAGCGGATGCAGAGAATATGCTTGCCTGAAACGCAGCCGGTGCTAGTCTCGCCGCATGGACAATTTCCTGCAGGTCACGCCGTTTCTGCATGTGCCCGATGTCGAGGAAGCAGTTCGTTTTTTCACAGGCATCCTCGGGTTCGAGGAGCACTTTCGCGCGGTGGATTACGCCTATGTGCATCGTGAGACGGTTGGCTTCCGGCTGATGAAGCGAAGCGAAGAAGACATGGGCCCGCCGCCGCCCGAGCGCAACGGCTACACCTACTACATCGACATCCGCAGCATGGACGATCTTCTCGCGGAACTCCGTCCCAAGCTGGCGGCGCTGCCTGCCGGAGATGTTCACGGACCTGTAGACCAGGTGTGGGGACAGCGGGAGTTCATGATCCGGACGCCGGATCGTATGCTGCTCGTCTTTGGCCAGGCCCTCCCGCGCAACGCATAGTCAACGGCGTGCTACGGTCAGAAGGATGGCACGGATCGCAGTCGACATGGATGAGGTGATGGCCGACACGGTCACCGAACACCTCCGCCGCTACAACCAGGATTTCGGCACCTCGCTGCGCAAAGACGACCTGCACGGCAAGTGGCTCTGGCAGGCGATTCCGCGGGAGCACCACAAGCAGCTCACCGGATATCTGATGGAGCCGGACTTTTTCGCGGACCTGGCCGTAATGCCGGACGCGCAACGCGTGCTGGAGCGGCTCGCGCAGGAGCATGAGGTGTACGTCGCCTCCGCCGCCATGGAAGTTCCCACCAGCTTTGCAGCCAAGTTCCGCTGGATGGGCGAGCACTTTCCCTTTATCCCGCCCTCGCACATCGTGTTCTGCGGTGAGAAGTCCATTTTGCGGACGGACTACCTTATCGACGACAATCCGCGGCAGCTGCGCGCCTTCCAGGGAAAAGGCCTGCTGTTTTCCGCCGCGCACAACCAGCGAGAAACGGCGTGGCCGCGCATGGACACCTGGCAGGACGTGGAACGCTTCTTCCGCGCATGACGTGTGCCGTGCGCAGCAGAGTTACCGCACGTCGAAACTGATGGCGCGCACCAGGCCGTCACCGGTCGTTGTCCACATGATCGATGTGTCGACGGGTGTCTGCTCCCCGGCGCGGGTGACCACGGTTTCAGCCTGGCGGGCGGGGCACGTCACTGCTGTAATCACGCCATCGTGGTCCACGTGGAGGGTCCCGGTGCGATCCATCGTCAGGCCCGCGCAGGTGATTTGCACATGGCCGTGGAATCCGGCGGGAATCTCGATCTGCAGCTTGCGCGCACAGCCCAGCAGGGCAATAGACGCAATAGCAAGCGCGATCGCGGCGTGCCGGACTCCAAGCGGTGGTGAGCAGACATTCATCGGGAGCAACCCTACGCTACCATGAGGTGCGTCCCGTGTACTATCCACGCAGGTCAGGAGAACAGCACCCATGCCGCTGCATCCCAGCTTTGTCACCACCGCTCTTGAGCTGCCGGGCTACCGCATTGTCCGCAATCTGGGCATCGTGCGCGGCATTGTGGTCCGCTCGCGCTCCGTCTTCGGCACCATCGGTGCCAGCCTGCAGACACTTGTGGGCGGCGACATCACGCTGTTCACGGAGCTGTGCGAGAAGACCCGGCAGGACGCGTTTCTCCGGATGGTGCAGCACGCGGAGGAGCACGGGGCCAACGCCGTCATCTCCTTCCGCTATGACGCAAACGAAGTAATGCAGGGCGTCACGGAGGTGCTGGCGTATGGCACCGCGGTTCTGGTAGAAACGACAGGGGAAGGGGTGCGGTGATGGCTCGAGTTACAGGGATTGGCGGTGTGTTTCTTCGCGCGCGTGATCCAAAAGCGCTGACTGCCTGGTACGTCGAACACCTCGGCTTCCAACCTGGCAAGCATGGCGTTATCAGCTTCCAATGGACCGATGAAATTCCAGCCGGAACAGGCCAGACCACCTGGAATGCCTTCCCGCACAACACGGACTACTTCGGCGAGGGCAGTACGCAAGCCGTCATGGTCAACTACCGCGTGGACGACCTGGACGGACTGCTGAAGAAGTTGACTGAAGCGGACGCGACTCTGAAGCCAAAGCGTGAGGACTACAGCTACGGCAAATTCGCATGGATCACCGATCCGGAAGGCAACCGCATGGAATTGTGGGAGCCGGTCGCGAAAACAACGGCGGAAAAGCCGGAGTCACGATGAGGATTTGGGCTTGGTCCGGTATCTTGCTTTCCTGTGGAACGGTGCTGTCCCAGCAGGCAATCCCGCCGACGCAGACCCTGGACGGCACTTTCCTGAAGTCGCAGGCAGCGGAACTGCTGGCACAGGCGAAGACGGCACAGTACGGTATCGCGTCCAAGGTGTACATCACGCGGCCGGAGAGCGCCGTGCAGATGGCTGTGCGCGTGAAGAGCGGCCAGGGCGAGTGGCACCACGATGATGCCGACATCTTGATCGGGGTGGAAGGCTCGGCGCAGATCATGCTGGGCGGCGAGATCGTAAACGGCAAAGAGACTGCTCCGGGCGAGATTCGCGGCGACAGCGTGCAGGGTGGCACGACACAGGCATTCAACGCAGGTGACGTGATCCGCATTGAGCCGCAAGTGGCGCACCAGGTGCTGCTGGCACCGGGAACAACATTCCGGCACCTTGCGGTCAAGGTGAAAGCGGCCAAGCAGTAGCCCGGTCCAGCCAAGGTCCTGTCTTCTGAGCGTTGTCATCCCGTAGCGCAGCGAAGGGATCTGCATTCACCTCGCGCTGCGGAATGCCAGGAGCGGGGCACCCACGTGCTTGTACGATAGCCGGATGCACCACACTCCGCCTCACGCGCCCGGCGTTCTGGAAGTCATCACCGGGCCGATGTTCTCCGGCAAAAGCGAGGAACTGATCCGCCGCTTGAAGCGTGCACGCATTGCGCGGCAGCGCGTCGCATGTTTTAAGCCGGACATCGACCTACGCTACCACCGCTCGGCCATCGCGTCACATTCGGAGCAGACGATGGACGCAGCCGTGGTCACGCCGACGGCAGCGCACCTTCGCGAAGAACTCTTTGCAAGCAGCTTGGTCGAAGACATCGAGGTCATCGGCGTCGACGAAGTGCAGTTTTTTGACAGCAGCATCCAACCGCTCGCGTTAGAACTGGTCGCGCTTGGCAAGCGCGTGGTGCTGGCCGGCCTGGACACAACTTTTGCAAACGAGCCGTTCGGTCCGGTACCCGCGCTGATGGCCCTCGCAGACCGCGTCACCAAACTGAACGCGGTCTGCATGGTGTGCGGCCAGCCAGCGGTCCACACCCAGCGGCTGGGCCACTCGCAGGAACTGGTCGTCGTCGGCGCAGCCGGGCTGTACGAAGCCCGCTGCCGCGCACACTTCCAGCCGTATGCCGAGGAGCCCGCGGCCGAGCAGATGGAGCTTCCCGCGGCTGTCGCGTAGCGCTAATAGCCCAGCGCCATCAGCGACGCCTCGGTGATCGTTTCCGGCACGGCGCGGGCGCGCTGCTCGGCCATGGCGCTGTCGAAGCCGGCCACGTCCACGTT
>CAXUBG010000014.1:19231-22099 GCA_964249285.1 uncultured Terriglobus sp.
CATACTTTGCCAGCACGTCTACCTCTAGATTTACCGGGTCGCCGGGGGTCAGCGTGTGCAGGTTCGTCATCGCATACGTGTGCGGGATGATCGCAACCGCCACATCTGCCGAACCGTTCACGCCTGGATCGACCGCCGCAACGGTCAGCGAAATGCCGTTGATTGCAATGGAGCCTTTCTCCACGATGTAGCGTGCCAGCGATGCCGGTGCGGAAACACGCAAGAGCCAATCGGTGTGCTCGGGCGGACCGTCCGTCACCGCAGTCAGAGAAGTCAACCGTCCCACGCCGTCCACGTGTCCCTGTACCACGTGACCGCCAAGTGGTGTGCCTGCGGGTGTGGGCAGTTCCAAGTTGACGCTGCTGCCCTGTGCGAGGCCGCCCAGCGAGGTCCGCCGCAGCGTTTCGTCCAGCAAATCCGCCTCAAATCCCTCACCGGTGATGGAAAGCGCCGTCAGGCAGACGCCCGAAATGGCGATCGAATCTCCGGTGCGCAGAGACCGCGCCAGCGTGGGTGCCGCGATCCGGAGCCGCGCGGCACCGTTCGTTTTCTGAAACGAGGTGATGGTTCCTGTCTCTGCAATGAGTCCGGTAAACATGCCCTACACAGATGCCGGGGTCAGGGCAAACGTTTCGGCCCAGGGATCGTGCAGGGTGCCGCGGACACAGGCGTCCAGGTGGCGCGCGCCGTTGTTCAGTTCGCTCATAAAGTCGCAGCGGTCCACATGAGAAAGCTGCTCGATCAGCGAGAACGGCGAATGAGCAGGATCAGCGAAGGGGATTGCGCTCGCGCCGAGTTCCGTTTCGGAGAAGAAGAGCACTGCCTTGTCCACGAGGCCAGCGGTAAGGAACGCACCGTTCAGCCCGGGTCCGCTCTCCAGCAGCACGGAGAGCATCTCCATTTCGCCCAGCCGCTGCAGCACGGCGCGGAGATCAAGCTCCGGTTTCGCGCCCTCCGTGCCGCGTTCCGCGGGCGTAAGCACAGGCAACGGCTCCACCTGCACGCTACGTTGCCGGAGCGCGCGTTGCCGCTCGTTGGGCGCGGTGCGGGCGCAGAAAATCAGCAGATCGTCATTCACGCTTTCCACCAGGCGCGACGAGAGCGGAGTGCGGCAGTGCGTGTCCAGCACCACGCGCAGCAGGCGGCGGCGGCGCTGAAGATTGCTGCGGTCCGTCAGCAGCGGGTCATCCGCCAGCACGGTGCCGATGCCGGTCAGGATGGCATCGTTGGCATGGCGGAAGCGGTGCACCTCGTCGCGGGCGGCGGTTCCAGTCAGCCAGAAGGGCGCGCCCGGCGTCCGCTGGATGGGCAGCGGTGCCAGCTTGCCATCGACTGAGAGCGCCGATTTAAGCGTGACGAGCGGCAGGCCGGTGAGAATGTACCGGGCAAACGCATCATTGATTGCCCGCGCCTCGGGTTGCAACAGACCGTATTCAGCGTCCACGCCGCCGCGCTCCAGGATGGCCATGCCACTGCCCGCGACCAGGGGATTGGGGTCAAGCGTGGCCGCAACCACGCGTGCAACACCGGCCTCCAACAACGCGTTAGCGCACGGGCCAGTGCGGCCGTGTCGCGAGCATGGTTCCAGCGTGACGTACGCGGTTGCGCCGCGGGCCTGCTCCCCGGCCTGCTTCAGCGCGGCGATCTCAGCATGGTCGCGCAGATCGTACCGGTGCGCTCCCTCCCCCACGATCACGTTCTCATGCGCGAGGACGCATCCCACCTGCGGGTTGGGCGACGCCAGCCCCAGTGTCGCGCGGGCAAGTTCCAACGCACGCTGCATGTGGGCCGTGTCGGTTGGCGAAAAGGGCATGGCTCGTGTGATGGTGCGTGATGAAGAAAGGATTGCGGACTTGCATTGTACGTACAGTGTCTGTATTCTGCCCCACGAGAGCGTAGCAAAAACTCGTGGCACGGTATTGCGCTACTGAGGCTGAGTTAACCCAACACGACTGGACACAGACGGTCCCGGAGAGGGAGCTAGTACTGAAGCACCGCACGTCAGCATCGGTTCGCCGGTGAGAGAAGGAGGCAAATCATGCCGCGCTTCGACTGGGATGCTGCCAACATCAACCACATCGCGCGTCACGATCTTGACCCTGAGCAAGTGGAGCAAGTTGTTCAGAACGATCCCATTGATGTAGCACGTTACTTCAGAAACGGGGAGGAACGTCTGCAGCAAGTGGGCGAGACCGATGATGGTCTGGTTCTGGTTGTCATCACCACTGTCCGCGGAGAGTTGATTCGTGTTGTCACCGCTCACCAGGCAGACAGAACGATGCGCGGGTTCTATGCGCGTGAAAGAGAGGCACCACGTGGCGAAGCTGATAGATGCCCCTGAGTTCAAGAGCGAAGAAGAGGAAGCAAACTGGTGGGATTCACCGGAGGGCCGGGCTGAAATCCTGAAAGGCTTTGAGCAAGCCAAGCAGGAAGGGGCGCTTGGCAGAGGGACGCTGAAGAGGCGCGGTCTTACGCCTCCTATCACGATCCGCCTGGACCCAAGGGATGTGGAGCTTGCGAGAGTTCAAGCGGAAGAGCGCGGCCTGCGGTATCAGACCTACTTAAAAATGGTCATCCACCAGGCGCTGCAACGGGAAGCCGCTAAGTAGATTACGGGCCTCTCGCGGTTTCAACGAGGAAGCGTCAAGGCCGGATGTTTTTCACCCGGCTGTCTCTCCCGAGAACGTATCGTTGACCGTCAGCCCTGCGGGGCACCGTTCATGTCCTGCGCGGCTCCTGTTTCAGCGGCTGCAAGCGGATTGTCGAAGTGGAAACCGAAGAGTCGCGGGTTCTCCCCGATCACGGCTGCGGCGACGATGCGAAAAACGTAATCGTACGTCTCCGAAGGCACCTCCTTGCGGTGTTTTT
>CAXUBG010000014.1:22109-27551 GCA_964249285.1 uncultured Terriglobus sp.
GTTGTAGCACGCCATCACCAGCAGCCCGGAAGCCTGCGCGTCATTCCCGTAGAGGTCCTTCAGGTACTTGCTGGCGGCGACCGTCTCCTTGTCGAAATGATGGCGGTCGTCCATCACGTCCGGGCGCTGTTCATCCACCAGCGGACCCAGGCGCATGCCGTAGTGCACCGCGGTCTGCGGCATGAACTGCCACATCCCCTTTGGAATGCCCACACCGGTGTGCGGTCCGCTCACCAGCGGGTTAAAGTCGCTCTCCTGCATGGCCAGATAGAAGAACTGCGGCGGCAGGCTCTGGTTCATCAGCTCGTGCGCGATCTTTGGCGTGTACGCGTTTGCGTTCGCGACCTTGATGTCGTTCACGAGCCGCTGGTTAGATTGCCAGTACTTGATGTAACGCATCACCTCAGACCGGAAGTCCTTCGGCATGTCCACCTCGCACTCGCCAAAGATGCGGGCAACGCGCAGGATCAGGCGGTCCTGCTCATTCATGTTCGGCTCGTAGATGTGCATACTGGCCAGGAATTTGTTGTAGCTGTCCTCCATCTGCGTACGCTGGCCTTCAATGTTGCGCAGCTGCTGCTTCTCCTGCTGATTATTGGACAGCAGCACGGCCTGCTGCAGATTGGCAATCTCGACGTCAAGACCCTTGATGGAGTAGAACATCTGCTCCGCGATCAGGCGCTGCTGATGCGCCTTGCGGTATTGGCGGATCCCAAATGCTCCGAGTGCCAGCGCACACGCCACCAGCACGGCGATCACGCCGCCGTACTTGCGCTTCTGTTTCTGCTGCACCTGTGCGAAAGCCGAGCGGATAAACATCGTGTGCTCGCCGGCGGTTTCGCCCTCCTTCAGCTTGCCAAAGTAGTGTGCAGCGTAATCGGCGGGTAGCGTCTTTGCGCTGGAGACTGGCGCTGGCGGCGGTTGCATCGTGCCCGGGACGGCTTCCGGCACCGGCAGTTGCACGACAGCGGGAGCAGCTGTCTTGGGCATCTCCTGTACGGCGAACGTGACGTCGAGGCCGCGTACGCCGAGGCGAACCGTTGTGCCGTTCACCAGCATCACCTTCGGCACGCGTTCGCCCTGAACGATCAGGCCATTCGCGCTGTTCAGGTCGTAAAGCCACCAGGCACCATCGTCAAAGGCGGCGCGGGCGTGCACGCGGCTGACGTGCTCGTCCTTGATGCAGACCTCGCACTCCTCCGTGCGCCCAATCCGGAAGGGCGTGGCAAAGCGGTAATCCTTCTGCTGCGGACCGCCGGGTGCCACGCGCAACAGCAACGCTGGCACGAGAGGTTCCGCATCCTGGTTGGAAGAGGTCTGCACGGTCTGCTCCATTGTGTGAGAGAAGCATACAGCGGGGAAGCAGAAGACGCGAAGACTTATCGCACCAGCAGACCCATCGCGGCAAACAGGAGACCGCTGCCGCCGATCAAGAGCGCGATGAACCCGTAGACCTGCTGGCGCGTCAGCAGCGTGACGGATGCAAGTACAACTGCGATCTGCAGCAGCGCCTCCCCAGAATCGTAGCGGCTGGCGCGGTGCTCGGCCTTGTCGACATCCTTCTCCAGGTCGCGGGCTTTCTCCTCACTCTCCTTCAGGTCGTCGTCCCACTTGGCGGTGTGCCTGGTGTAGCTGTCCAGCTTGGCGGCGGCTGCGGGGCTGCCGGGGGCCAGCACCTGCAGCAGATCGCTGGTCGTGGCGATGTTGCTCTGGCGAATTTTCTTGGCCTGGTAAAGGTTCCACTCGTCCGTGGCACGCGCCTGCTGCAGCACCGCCTCCGTGTGCGCGCGGTGGGAGAGCACCGTCGCTAGCGCAACCAGGACTGCAAGGACACTAATGGAAAAGGAGACAGCATATTGGCGTGCCTCGCCGCCCTTTTCCAGGCTTTCGACGAATTCGTGAACTTCGCTGGCTTCCATACGCAGGCCCGCTACACACACGGGTGCACACAGCATACAGCTAGCGGCTGGCGATTGCGGTTCCCAAATCGTCCGCGGTCATGCGGAGGTATTTGTGCGGGTTCACCGCCACGTCGCGCAGGCGGACCTCATAATGCACGTGCGCGCCAGTTGTGCGGCCGGACATGCCGACGTAGCCGATGACCTGGCCGCGTGACACCCTGTCACCCGCCGAGCAGTGGAATCCCGACATGTGGGCGTAGATGGTTTGCATTCCGCCGCCGTGGTCCAGTACCACCTCGCGGCCGTAGCCGTTTCCTATGGCGGCGGAGATGACGGTACCGTCAGCAGTCGCACGAATGGGCGTGCCGTATGGCGCGGAGATGTCGACGCCTTTATGGAATTCACCTTCTCCAGCGCCAAGGATGGGATCCTCACGTCCGCCGAACGGAGATGTGATCGGCCCGGTGACCGGCCAAAGGGCCGGCAGATTGCCGGTGGCGATTCCCGTCTCAAACTCCGGCACCAGAGCCGGTGTTCCAAAGCTGTTCGCCAGTGCGCGCGCCGCGGTGCCATCAAAGGCCTTGCCACGCAGCGCATAGAAATCAGAGAGCGACTTGTAGTAGGTCGCATTGGAGAAGCCGGTGTCCGTCGCCGCCGCGATGACCTGTGCGGACGGCTGAACACTCGCCGGCGCACCGCGATGAAGGCTGCGGCCAATGAACTGCACACCGCCTTGCGCACCGCGCGCAGTTAACCCATAGATCGCGGAAACCTCGCTGGCAAGCGCTCCGAGTGAAGCCGCCTGCACTTCTTTCTCGTGCTCGCGTCTTTCCAGACGGGCGTAGTCGCCGCGCAAGGTATCGTGCTCGCGGCGTAACTGATTAAAGCGCTCCGTTTTGAGCAACATACGTGAGTACGATCCCGCCAGTCCTGCGACGGTAAACAGACCCACCAAGGCCGCCACACCTAACGCATAGGCGAATTGCAAGGGCACCGGCCTGCGATGCAGGGTGCCGTCCTCGTTGCGCGAGATTAGAACCAGGTATGTTTTTTTCGACAAAACAATCTCGATTTGATAGGGATGGGCTGAATCGATTTTGCTGAATGCCATTTGCCCAAATGCAATCCTAGTGTACGCGGTGGCGTGCAGGAAAGAAAGAGGCCGGCCCTGATCTGACCGGCCGAGTGAGTATGCTCTGTGTGTGGGCGGCATCGGAGAACTTGCGCTGATTCAGCAGCTTCGCAATCGTGCTGGACGTGCGCGTGGCGCCGTCCGGTTGGGGATCGGAGACGACTGCGCGATACTCCGCACGCCTCAGCGGCATGAGCTGTTGGGGACGACGGATTTTACGCTGGAGGGCAGACACTTCCGGCGTGACTGGCATCCAGCGGCTTCGGTAGGCCATCGCTGCCTGGCGCGGGGATTAAGCGACATTGCAGCGATGGGCGGCAAGCCGTTGGCCTGCTTCCTGTCACTCGCGCTGCCGCATCAGTTCAGCCGGGCCGCGGCGGGCAGGCGTTGGATCAACGGCTTCTTCGATGGCCTGCTGGCGCTGGCAGAGCAGACACGCACGCCGCTGGCTGGAGGCGATACAGCTGCTGCGCCCTCCGAAACGATCCTTGCGGATATCGTCCTGCTGGGCAGCGTGCCAGTGGGCACGGCTCTGCGCCGAAGCGGCGCCCGGGCGGGCGACGGTCTCTACGTCACCGGAACGCTGGGCGGGGCTGCCGCCGAGCTGCGACTTTTGCAAAACGCGCCAGCGCGCTACCGAAAGGCCGAAGCCGGTGGCGAACATCCCCATCTCTTTCCTGTTCCACGGTTGCGGCAAGCAGAGCGCTTACGAAGTCTCGGCGTGGCGAGTAGCGCAATCGATAGCAGCGATGGGCTTTCCACTGACCTGCGGCATTTGTGCGAAGAGTCCGGGACCGGGGCAATCGTCTATGCCGACGCTCTGCCGGTGCACCGGTTGCTTACCGGACTATCGCCGGAGCAAGCTCTTCAGTTCGCGCTGCATGGAGGCGAGGACTACGAGCTGCTTTTTTCCGCGCGTCCAGGAACCCGCATGCCGAAGCAAATCGCAGGGGTGCCGCTCACACGCATCGGTGAGATCACGCGCGCCAAGACGATACTCCTGAGCGATGGAGGACAGGAGAGAACCCTTGCGCCGCAGGGATGGAAGCACGCGGTATGACAGATCCCAGGGATCGCCTGGACAGCTTCGCCCGAAGCTGGAGAGCCGGCATCCTTCGGGGCCAGCCGTTGATTATGCCCGCCCGTCACATTACCCTGCCGCACGCGGTGCCGGGAGAGGAAGACGCCATGGCGCGAGGCGCGCTCTGGGTCCAGGTCCAGCCGGAACGCGGCGGAACCTTTGTGGCGCAGTGCGCTCTGGGGTTTGCCGGAGAAGGGGTGGCCAGCGGTCTGTGGGCAACACCACAACAGGACCTGCTGCTGGCCATTGCTGGCGGGTACGCGTATGCAATCGACACGATCGCGCCAGAGAACTCCATCCTGCTGGCCATGCGCCCCGTGGTGCGGGTCCATGCAGCCCGGGAGGCCGGTGCGTTGGTCTTAGGCGGTTTCCATGCGCTTTCCGTACTCACGAACAAAGGTGCCTGGGAGAGTTCACGTCTGAGCTGGGAGGGTGTCACGGTGGATCACATCACAGGCGACGAGGTGCATGGGACAGGGTGGCATATGCGTCTGGATCGCGAGTTGCCGTACATCCTGAATCTCCGCACGCGAGAGGTGACGGGCGGCGCATTTCTGCCGTAAAAGGACGTGCGGCAGCCTGCATCTTCGGCTATGCTTTAGACACACCATCGGTTCGGCTGAACAAATATCGGCACTATTCAGTTAGCTAACTTCAGTACAGCGGGAGCAGGGCCGTTGCGGGAAGGCGTCCATAGGTTGCGCGATTGGACCGGCAGGATTTGCCGTTGGGCAGGAGTATCGCTGCTGCTGATGTGGCTCCTGCCATATGTCTACGGGATGTTGATCGCCCGGCTGCAAATTTCGCGCTTTCAGGCGGAACATGCCGAGACAACCGCGTGGGCACCGGGGCGGGTCAATGCATACCGCCGTGCGCTGCGTGTAGCCATGCCTCAACCGGAGGCGGTATTGCGCATTCCCAGCGCGAACATGGACGTGCCCGTCATGGAAGGCACGTCTGCGTTGGTGATGAACCGCGCTGCGGGCCACATCACTGGAACGTCCGTTCCTGGTGGCGGTGGCAACGTAGTGCTTGCCGGACATCGCGATGGCTTCTTCCGCCGCCTGAAGAATGTCGCCGTGGGCGATGAGGTCCAGATTGTGCGGACGGGCGGTGTGGACACCTACCGCGTCGATCGAGTACAGGTCGTGGAGCGGACCGACACTTCCGCCCTGCAGTCCAGTCACACGCCCATCTTGACGCTCGTTACCTGCTATCCGTTCTTCTATCTTGGCGCCGCACCGCAGCGGTACATTGTGCGCGCGTCGTTAGTTCAGCAGCATAACCACAGCACCTCGTAGCAGCAGCACACCCTCTCAAGGAGACTC
>CAXUBG010000014.1:27561-30782 GCA_964249285.1 uncultured Terriglobus sp.
CCGCATTCCCTTCCATTCAACGTGCAGCCTGATCGTTGCCGCCAGTGTTCTTCCGGTTTTCGCAGCCGTGCCGGCCTACGCGGCGGCGGCGGCAGCCGCAGCGGGCAGCAGTACCGTCGTGTATGTCGCGGGCGACAACCTGATCGTAAACCGTGGCAGTGACGGCATGACGTATAGCTACAAAGTGCAGCCCACCACGCCGGTAACGACCGAAGGCGGCAGTGTGCCCGTCTCAAGCCTGAAGCCCGGCACTGTGCTGACGGGACCAATCGCCGGGCCAGGTAAAGCGGTCGATGATGCCAGCGTGGTCAGCGGCAAGGTGGTCAGCGTGTCCCCCCCGAACACACTGCTGGTGAGCGTCGCAGGGGAGAATAAGCAACTGCTGATCCCGTCCGGCACCGTCAGCGATGGTGGCAAGGACGTTCCGGTATCGTCGGTCAAGGCCGGCGATGAGGTGCAACTAACGATGGTCGCGGTGCGTGCCGACGGCGACAACCGCCCGCTCAGTTCGGTAAAAACGCCACCGCAACAGGGCACGCTCGCATTGTTCATGGAACCCAACCTGGAAATGCCGGACAGCGGCTCCAACCTGCCCTTCTACGGTGCCGCCGGAGTGGCATTGCTGGCGCTGGGGTATGGATTGAAGACCCGGCGCCGCGCCAATAGTTAACCCACGAAGCACACAAGGGAGGAACGCGGTGCGCCGTGACTTGGCGGTGCGCCGCTTCCTTGCCCGTCACAGGCGAATGGCGGGTGCCGCCTTCCGCTCGTGCAGCGCGCGATGTAACAGCTGCACCATATACGCCTCTCGCGTCAAACCCTCCGTGACAGCCTGTGCTTCGGCGAGTTGCGCATCCTGCTCGTCAAGGAGCAGGTCAACGGGCGTCTTTCCTGAGGGAAGCGGGTATTCTTCCTGAAACGCTCGCGTGACGATGTCGCGGTGTTCGAACCACCACTGCGCCTCTTCCGTTTCGCTCGTGAACGCGGGGGTATCAATCATCTTCACGCAAGCCGCCTCCTGATAAACATGTAATGACTACGGTCCTTCCTGTTTGCAGGAAACGCAGTCACTACCCTCACGCGTCCACCGCGCGCGGTCGTAACCACAGTCAGAATACGCTCGCTGGCCGCCAGACCCAAGTAGAGCAACCGTTTCTCATGGTTTCGAATTTCTGCACTGACGAACAGGGGCTCGTATCGTAAGGCGGATTCGACTTCCTCCTGTGTAACGCCGTGCATGGCGATGTGCAATAGGTTGTGCTCATCCCAGTCGAACTCCACCGTATTACTGGCCCGCGAATTCGCTGCGTTTGCGGCTGTAGAAGAAATAGACGAACAAGCCAATGATGAGCCAGATAAAGAAGCGTTCCCAGGTGCGGATGGGCAGGCCGGTCATCAGCAGAACGCAGAAAAGTACAGACAGGACCGGGATCACAGCTCCACCTGGCACGCGAAACCCGCGGCGGCGCTCCGGCTGCTTGCGGCGCAGCACGATGACGCCAATCGAGACCAGCACAAAGGCGAAGAGCGTGCCAATGTTGGACAGTTCGGCCAGCGTTCCCACGTCGAACATGCCGGCCGGAATCGCAACCAGAATGCCCGCCACCCAGGTAGCAAACGCGGGCGTGCGGTAGCGCGGATGCACACGCGAGAAGATGTCCGGCAGCAAACGGTCGCGCGACATGGCAAACCACACCCGCGCCTGACCCAGCTGGAAGACAAGGATGGACGAGATCATGCCGACCAGCGCGCCGATCAGCACGATCAGCCGCACGGCATGCAGTTCCGCGGAGTGCGTCTCCAGCGTAAGCCGCTTCAACGCGTTGACGACCGGTGCCGCATCCCCCGCAACGGAGTTCCAGGGCACCATGCCGGTGAGCACCAGCGCCACGCCGGTGTACAGGATCGTGCAGACGATCAACGTCGCGATAATGCCGGTGGGAACGTCCCGCTGTGGCGTGCGGCATTCCTCGCTGGCTGTTGAAACGGAGTCGAAGCCTATATAGGTGAAGAAAATGATCGATCCACCCGCCAGGACGCCGGGCCAGCCGTTGGGCGAAAAGGGGTGGTAATTTGCCGGGTGAATGAACGACAAGCCCGCGAAGACGAACACCAGGATGGCGGCGATCTTTACCAGGACCATGATGTTGTTTGTCTTGGCTGATTCGCGTATGCCGCGCACCAGCACCGCCGTCAAAATCATCACGATGAGGAATGCCGGGATATTGAAGCCGGCGTGCCATCCGGGCTTGTAGATGTCATGTCCGGCAAGATCCTGCAGGCCAAGCGGCAGATATGCGGGCGAAAGCCATGTCGGGCTGAAGCGCAGACCCATCCAGTCCAGCAGATCGACCACATGTGCCGCGAATCCAACGCTCACGCTCATGTTGGAGAAGGCGTATTCCAGAATCAGGTCCCAACCGATGATCCATGCCACCAGCTCGCCCAAGGTCGCGTAGGTATAGGTGTAGGCGGACCCTGCGATCGGAATCATGCTGCTCAACTCCGCATAGCAGAGACCAGTAAAGGCACAAACAATGGCGACCAGGATCATGGAAATGGCAAGCGCCGGGCCTGCGCCCGGGCGGCCAGCCACAGCGCCGTGGTGGAGCACAAAGTCAATCACTGGCGAATCCCAGAACGTTGCTGTTGTCGCGGGATTTCCCGCGATGGCCGTACCAATGACGGTAAAAATGCCTGATCCAATGACCGCGCCGATACCCAGCGCCGTCAGCGAGACCGGGCCGAGCGTTTTGCGCAGCGCCGTCTCCGGCTGCTCCGAGGTTGCGATGAGCTTGTCGATGGACTTGGTGGCAAAGATCTGTCTGGGCAGGTCAGTGTCCTCTGGATGAACTGGTTCTGGAATCGGAACGGATGTAGTGTAGCGTGTTCCAGCCGGACGGGACGCGTTCTTTACCCGGGCCGTCTCCATCCAGAACGCGCGGGTGCCGCCGTGCCGTCATGCTGACGCCAAGAGCCGGTTGCTCTCATCCAAAGACGTATGGAAACGTTTCGCATTTCGGTTCTTGATCTGGTGGGTATGCGGCCTGCTGAAGCTGCCGGTGCGGCGATCGCGCGCACGGTAGAGACGGCGCAGCATGTGGAGCGCCTTGGCTACACGCGCTACTGGCTAGCCGAGCACCACAGCATCGCGGGTCTGGCGTGTTCCGCGACGGCCGTGCTCATCGGGCATGTCGCGGGCAAGACCAGCACCATCCGCG
>CAXUBG010000015.1:0-1008 GCA_964249285.1 uncultured Terriglobus sp.
GTCATGCACAGGCGGCAATCGATGATGCGACGTTTCTGAAGCAGGTTCGTGCAAAGTATGACGCTCCCTTCGAGAGGACCCTTCAATCATTCACCTGCGCTGTGGAGTTCGACTGGAAGCAGCACTTCACCGAAGTTGTCCGGCTCGGCGATGAAGGAACGGATGAAGAAATCGCTAAGCTTATCCAGCCCATTCACAATCGCGTCACCGTGACGCGCCAGAGCACCACACCGTCGGCCGGAATGACAGAGGATGAAATACGCAAGCTTCCGCACGGAGGCATGGCAGAAGGTCTGCTTGAACATGCTGTGCAGTACAGCTTGAACAACTGGTTGGCGGCGAACGGTAGCGCACTGCTTCCCGCAGAAGGAACGCCGGTCCACATTGAACCGTCCGCGACGGGCTACAAGCTCGATCTCAAAATTCAGACTTTCGTTGTCGAGATGTTGTTCACGAGCGACTTACGTCTTCAAAGCGAAGCGGTGAAAGGATCGACCGCCGAAGGCGTGAAACAACATTCGGTTCGGGACCGCAAGGCTTTCTCTTGACCTCATACTCGCAAGGCGAGGATGGAGATTTCAGACCAGGCAACCGAGTCATCCTTACCTACATGTATCAAAACGTCGGTGGTTATCAGTTACCTGAGCAAGTCGCAATCAACCGGGAGAGCCATCACGAGAACTGGCACTATAAGTTAGCCAACTGCACCGTGCAAACAGCTAAGTGATTACTCGCTTAGAACTGACAGCCGTGCGGTTGGATCAGTCCTCAGTAGTCGGCTTGTGGAGGTGACCCGGTTCAGACGCACACAGCACCTTTAGCGACCGTGCAGGTGAAGCGTCGCTTCAGGTACCTTTCACGCTCTGGACAATTCCCTTGGCCCTCAACCCGGCTTCGGCCTTGGCGAAGTAGTCTTCGACGGCACCGCCCTGCGTTTTAATCCACGCGATGTAGCGGCCAATGCCCTCTTCCAGCGTGACCTGCGGCCTATAGCCAACCGTCTGGATG
>CAXUBG010000015.1:1018-12820 GCA_964249285.1 uncultured Terriglobus sp.
CCAGCGGTGCGATGTCGATGCCCAGCTGCTGCGCGATGACGCCTGCGAGGTCCCTGACGCTGGTCGCACGCCCGCTACCCACATTCACCGGCAAACCGTCGAGCTTGCCGGTTTCAGCAACGAGCAGGTTCGCGCGCGCGATGTCCTCCACAAAGCAGAGGTCACGCGTCTGCCCGCCATCCTCATACAGCACCGGAGGCTGGCCGTTCAGCAGCCGCGTGCAGAAGATGGCGATCACGCCGGTGTAGGGGTTGAAGAGCGACTGGCGCGGACCGTAGGTGCAGGAGTAGCGCAGCGCGACGGTGGGAATGCCGGTCTGCTTGCCCCACAGCAGCACGAGCTTCTCCTGGTCCACCTTGGTCAGCGCGTAGACCGTCTCGCCGCCACCGGGCGTGTTCTCCGGCGTGGGAATGGAGCGCGTCACCTTGCCGCATAGGGGGCAATGCACGGCGAAGTCGCCCGCGCGCAACTGCTCGGCAGGCCGCAGCAGTGGAACCACCTTGCCGTGCTCCGGGCACTCCGCCGCGCCCTCGCTGTAGACCGCCTGCGAGCTGGCCACCACAACTTTCTTCACTGGCAACTGGTGGTCGCGGATGATCTCCAGCATTTGCGCGGTGCCGAAGCTGTTGACGAGGACGTACTTCGCCATCTCCGGCATGTAGCCGCCGTACGCGGCTTCATGGAAGACGACATCGATGTCCTCCAGGGCCGAGCGCATCGTCTTGTAGTCCTGCACCTCGCCCTGCCGGAACTCCGCCTGCGGGTTCACCCATTCCGGCTTGCCCTGCTTGTGTGTTTGCGGTTCCAAGTTGTCGAGGATGCGTACCGTCCAGCCTTCCCGAAGGAGCAGATCGACGATGTGGGAGCCGATGAGGCCAGCGCCTCCGGTGACAAGGGCGCGCTTCTGATGTGGAGCCATAGCTCTATGCTACCGAACTCGAACAGCCGCTGTGCTTGAGCAAGAGCGAACGCGGCGTTCGCAGCGGTCTCGCGGAGGGCGCGGCGTTTCTGTCCCGAGTATTGCCTCGTGTTTCGGCTGGCCCGTTTGGAGCGAGACTGCTCAAACCTGCACGGGGTTGCCATGTATGTCCGTGTTCCAGCTTTCATTCTGAAACGCGAGGAACACGGCCGTGTACGCCTTCTGCTGCGGCAGGTAGACAAACAGCGCACCGTCCTGCCAGATGCCGTTATCCGCTCCATGATTGTTCAGCGCGTTGCCCTGGTTCAGGTGGATGTCGTGGATGCCATCGGTCACGCCATTGTCGGCAAACGAGCTGCCAAAGGCATAGACCAGCGAACCGTGCTGCTTCACGGCCAGATTCAATAGCGACACCACGGCGTTGCTCAGGGCGTGCTGCTTGCGCTCGTGCAGGCGGTCGTTGCGCTCGACCTCGGCGGTGAACTGCGCGGTGTTGCTGGCGATGGGCAGCAGGGTCATCTCGGAGCGCTGAATCATCGGCTTGCCCGCAATCGTCTCGCGCACGAAATCCAGCGCCAAACCGCCTGCTTTGCTGGGCAGCTTGGTCATGCCGCTTGCCACGGTTGCCAGCGAAACTGGTGGCGTGAAGTCCGACTTGATGGCGTACAGCACCTCGCTGCCGTCGACACTTTGAATGTTGACGGCGGCGGTAAATGGGCCGCCGGTGGCCTGCATGGTGATTTGGTAATGCGCGCTGGCTCCGCTGACGACCTTGCCTGCGGTGGGGGTGCCCTTTAGCAGGCTGTAATTCGTAATTGGCATACATACTCCTTCAAATGCAGGTGCAAGCCTATCGCTTACAGGCGAAAACGCAAGTGAAAATCTTTCAGCAACGACCGTGCTGAACGCTCAACCGTGGTCGGCCGGTTGAGAACGCACAATCGCCCGTACGGCGATCAAGCATCACGCGAACAGCCGTCCCTGCGCCGACGCATTCAGGGCTGATGCAGGTGGTTTACGTGCCTCTCCCGCATCGCGCGTCAGCAGCGCGTCAGTCAGGCGCTCACGCAAGCCATGCCGCCGGCAGCTCGCGCTGACAAGCGCCTGAAGACGCTCGCGATAAGGTCGCGCGGCAAAGTCCATGTCGCGGAACTTCTCCGCGTACAGCACCTGCAGATGCGGGAAGTGCTCGCGCACAAACTGGAAATACGTGGGCCGCGAACACGGCTTCAGGAACAGGGGCATCGCGGAAAAGAAGCTGGCATCCGCCCCCTTTGCACGTGCGGCCATCTGGTCGATTGCCTCGGCAGAATCCGTGATACCGGGCAGCAGCGGCGAGTTGAGAATACCCACCCGCAGTCCAGCGTCACGCAGACGCCGCACCGTCTCCAGCCGCAGATCGGGCCGCGGCGCGCGTGGCTCCAGCTTGCGTGCCAGTTCCACGTCGGGCGTTGTAATCGTAAGGTGCACCACCAATGTGGAACGGCGATGAATCTCCTGCAACAGGTCGATGTCGCGGGCAATCAACGTGGACTTTGTGACCATGCCAATGCGCAGCCCATCGTGACGCGCCATCACCTCCAGCAGGCTGCGCGTCAGCCGGGTGCGCCGCTCAATGGGTTGCCAGGGATCGGTTGCCGTGCCCAGCGCGATCTCCTCCTGCAAACGCCCCTGCTTTGCCAATTGCCGCAGATCCTGCTCCAACAGCCACGCCGCGTTCTCCTTCACAAAAATCCGCCGTTCAAACGCCTCCGGATCACGCAGGCTCATGAGCGCCGTCTTCGATTGATTCAGCGAAGCGGGTGCTTCACCCGCCGATCTCGATTTGTGGAACACTTCTTCGCCGCCGCCGAGCAGCTCCGCTCCTTCTGGGTCACTCACCGGCGCAGGAGCCAGAAAATCATGCGTATACCGTGCGTAGCAGTACCGGCAGCCGAACTCGCACCCGCGGTACGGGTTGATGGACCACGCCATCCAGTTCAGCCGTTTCGACACGGATTTATTCAGGATCGACCGGCTCTTCAGCGAGCGAAACTCCACATCGTGGCCAGCATCCACCTGCTCACTTTCACTGGCGGCGCGCCCAAGCGCCGTGCGGCGAGGGGACGGCAGAATGGGAAACAGATGCGCACCGCCGTCTCTATTCGCCTTATCTTCGCCCATGCAATGAGCGTACCCGCTGAGCCCTTTCGGGTCAACAGAACGTAAACTGCCAACGCATGTGCCCCTCATGCAGACGAGGCAATCGACGATTCCTGCGGCAGTGCGACGCCGCGTACTGAAGACGGTCGTCACCCAAAACTATGCCATCGCTTCACAAGAGGCGCTCCGCATTCGTTATGGCCAGATCGTTGATGCTCGCCTCGCGACGTTGCATCAGGCCAGAGGACGCAAACTCCCAGAGTTCATTACCGTACGAGCGAAACCACTGACCCGCGCTGTCATGCCACTCATACTGAAATCTGACCGCGATGCGGTTCTCTCTAAAGTCCCAGAGCTCCTTTCTTAGCTTGTAGTCCAGTTCGCGAGCCCATTTTCGCCGCAAGAAGTCGACCACTTCAGCGCGTCCTAAGAGAAATTCAGTCCGGTTTCGCCATTGCGTATCTTCCGTGTAAGCGGCGGCCACGCGTTCCGGGTCGCGCGTGTTCCAGAGGTCTGCCGCGATCTGGACTTTTCGCGCTGCAACTTCAGGGTCGGTAAAAGGTGGGGCAATGATCTCGCTCATCCATGCATTCTTTCGTGGTGGTCGGATTTGTTGGATTTGATGACCTACGGGTTAAACGGTGAGAGTTGCCGTGCCATCTCCGTTGCGGGCAGGTGGAGTTCGGTCCAACGCTCGACTGCGACCGTCATCCATCGTGCGTGCCCGTGATCTTCGTAGTTGACCGTTGCTGTTCCCGTGATCGCTAAAGCTCTTCCTTGCCGGAAGTCCGGCATTAAGATTCCAACTCGCCGGTCAATCTCGAGATTTCCGAGCGTGTTGAATAGGCTATTGCCTGCATAATCCGGAAAGCTGATGGTGCTGTCCGATGCGCTTACGACGAAGCCCGGATTTCCGCCACGATGAGAAGCGTCCAACCCACGTTCTGGATGCCGCGTTGCGATAAAGAAGATATCGGTTGTTTCGAACGCGTTTCGTTGTCCTCGCGTCAACCGCTCGCCTTCCGAGAGGGCACAAACCGGAAGCATCTCTGACCAAACCAGCGTTCGCTCTGTGATGTATTTAGGGCAGTTTGGGTATGCTTCCGACACGGCCAACATCATGAGCTTGTCTGTAAGGCTCCTGAGCCGGCCATTGATCCGCAGACGGCGGCGGGTGGCAAAGTCGAGCACGACCGCACCAACACTCCTTCCTTCCTGGGCGGCGTTCAGAATGCGCCGATCTACTTGACCTGTCAGTTGCTCAAGGTTGAGGGAAACTGAATCCCGCGTTGCGGATATCCATCCCGCTTTGCCGGCCATGGGAAGGCACCACATCCTTTCCTCATCAAGCACAGCCAGGATGAGAAGGGACTGACTGTGCAGAAAGGTAAAGGCTCCCATTGGTATATGAGCGGCGATCATCGGACTGTTCCGGTCCGCGGCCTGCGTCTCGCCGGCGCGTTGCTGCACGCGGCGCTCGCCTTCGTGAAACGGATCCATTGCCATGTGCGGCTCCCCGGGGTGTAAGGCGGGAGGCGGCCAAGGCCGTGGCCGCCTCCCGCGTGCTTAGAAGATGAGAATCGGAGTCCCGTCGGTCAGCCACTTTCGAAGGCTCGGCAGTCCTGCAGTGCCGGGCACCGGATTTTCCGAGATGAGCGGCAAGCCACATGCAGTTGCGTCCCCGGTTGCGCCGAATACGGCCGCGCATCCGGCGGAAGCACCAGCAATACGGTCCTTAATCAGTTCAAAAAGCCCGTGAACAGGGTGGCCAGCAACGGACAGCACGCCGGGCCAGCGGGTTCCCGCTCCCTGGAACACTACCGTCACCTCGTCTCCGCTTTGTTTCAGTTCATACGCTGTTGCTAAGCCGTTGAACACTCTGCCCAACGCCTCATCGGAGTTGGTATTCGGATCTGACAGAATTAAGATCGCCGCCTTCATTCGCTCCCCTTTATGTATACCGTTCGGTATACAACTATCACTGTAGACCGATCGGTATAATAGCGCAAGCAGGACGGGAGATGCCGAAAGCATGGCCAGAGCCGGTGCAGCCGCAGAAGCGAAGGTCCTTGGCTCACTGATCTCCGTATTTCGAGATCACGGCTTTGAAGGGGGGAGCTTGACCCGGTTCACCGAGGCATCGGGGTTGGTGAAGCCGAGCCTCTATCACCGCTTCCCAGGCGGGAAGGAAGAGATGGCGCTTGCAGCGCTGACCGAAGTTGACCGGGTCTTTGCCACACATGTACTCGCTCCAATTGACGGCGAAGGGAATGCTCTTCAGCGGCTGAAACTCGTAGCAGAACGCCTCAACGAGTTCTACGAGGGTGGCATTCGAGCCTGTCTGCTTGAGACTTTAAGCGGCGCAGGTACCCCGGCGAGCGTGCGGGCGCACGTCAAGAACACCCTTGATTTCTGGATCGCGAAGTTCATGCATTTATCAGAAGGAGCGGGCGTACCGGCGAGGGAGGCGCGCATGCGAGCCGAGGGTGCCGTCGCTGCGATTGAAGGCGCTTTGGTACTCTCACGGGCGCTGGAGAGTAATCGAGAGTTTCGCCGCTGTCTAGACTCCCTGGCAGAGCGTCTGCTGGTCACGAAATAGCTTTCTCATCTACGCAATGCCGAAGGCACTTGAGCCCTTCTGACTTTGGACAGGCAAGGGGGACATACGAACTCACCCTGCATTGAAAGCGCCGCGTCTGGGGTGCCGGTGGATCGTCAGTGCGGGAGCTCCGCGCTGGACGGCCAGTGCGGGTTGGGCTGCGGGCCCATGCGGAAGGTCAGTTGGCCACCCGCGAGGATGTCAGCGTGGCGAATCCAGAAGCCCGCCAGCGGTTTGCCATTCAACGTGACTGACTGAATGTAGATGTTTTGCGGACCGGCGTTTTCCGCGCGGATGCGAAAGGTGTTGCCGTTCTCCAGGTGCAGCGTGGCGGAGGGCAGCAGCGGCGTGCCGATCTCGTAGGCCGGGATCCCCGGCGTCACCGGGTAAAAGCCAAGCGCACTAAGCACATACCACGCGGACATCTGCCCGGCATCGTCGTTGCCCGCCAAGCCGTCCGGGCGGTCCTGATACCACTGCGCGCGAATGTCCGACACATGCTGCTGTGTTTTCCAGGCTGCGCCCGCGTAATCGTACAGATAGGTGATGGCGTGGCTGGGCTCGTTGCCGTGGTCGTAGTAGTCGTTTGCGAACAGCTCGTCAAGCCGTGCTACAAAGGGGGCGTTGCCGCCCTCCAGCGCGATCAGGCCCGGCATGTCCTGCGGCACAAAGAAGGTGTATTGGAAGGGCAGGCCTTCGGTGACGAAGCTGGCGGGCTTGCCTGGATCGAACGGGACGATCCAGGAGCCGTCCGCATGGCGGCCACGCGCAAACTTCGTCTCCGGGTCGATTACGTTGCGGTAGTTCTGCGCGCGCTTCGTCAGGGCAACGGCATCACCCGTCTTGCCGAGTGCCTCTGCCATTTGCGCCAGCGCGAAGTCGTCATAGGCGTACTCCAGCGTTCGCGACACCTGCTCCCGCTTGTGGAAGGCGTCCGGCACGCCGTTCTCCAGCGGGATATAGCCGAGCCTGATGTAGTCATCCAGCGCGCGGCGGCCCAGTCCATCCTTGTACTGCTCGACCGTGGCGGGCTGGTCAAAGGCATTCTGCCGCATCAGGGCGTACGCCTTCTCCACGTTGAAGTTGCGAATGCCTTTCATGTAGGCGTCCGCGATGACCGCATCGGCATGATCGCCGATCATTTCCGAGGTATAGCTGTTCCACATGGGAAAGATCGGCATGAAGCCGCCCTCGGTCCCCTTCTCCACCAGTGACTGGATCATTTCGCCTTCGCGCTTCGGGTCCAGGATGCTGAGCAGCGGCATCTGTGCGCGAAAAATATCCCACATGGAAAAGTCATCGTAATACTCATGTCCCTCTGAGCGCGTGGGCGCGCCGCTGGCAAAGCGCGGCCGTGTCCCGCTGACGTCCGTGACAATGCGCGGCACCTGGAAGGCGTGGTACAGAGCCGTGTAGAAGACGCGGCGGTCCGTCTCCGGCGCGCTGATCTCGATGCGTCCCAGATCCCGGTCCCACGCCTCATGGCTGGCCCGCTCCACTGAGGGGAAGTCCCACGCCGGAAGCTCCGTGTGCAGGTTCCTGCGCGCTTCGTCGACGCTGATAAACGACGTGCCCACGCGCGCCTGCACCGTCTCGCCGGAGCTTACATTGAAGCTGACCCACGCGCCAGAGAGGCCTGCATCAGCTTCCTGCCGGGTTTGACCCGGATGCGTTGCTCCGCCAGACCATGTCCCGCCCACTTGAACGGGACGATCAAACTGTACGACCGCATACCCGCTGAACCCGGCCAGTTTGCCCGCTCCCTGGTACAGCCTGCGAACAGCATTGCGGCCCGTAATCTCACCCCGCACCGGGTCAATAGTGAGTTCGCCATCACCCGCGCGTGCCAGGTTCTCCAGCGAAATCCACGCAGGCCCGGCTTGCACAAAGCGAAAACTCATCAAGCCGCAGCGCGCTGTACCGGTCATTGTGGTGTGAACATGCAGGTCCGGCAGATCCACTTCATAACGGTACGGCGTTGAAACTTCCGCCTGATGTGAGTAAGCGGAGGAAGACTCGGCGACCGTCCGGATACCTGTGCCGGCCAGCACCTGAAAGCTGCCAAACTCCTGCGCTGCCGACCCACTCATGAAGTGCGTTCCGCGAAACCCTGTGATCTGCGGGTCTTTGTAGTAATACGCAGTGACGGCCTTCTTCTCCGTGGTGCTGGTGGCTGGTGTCCACATCGTCATGCCAAACGGCACACCGACGCCGGGAAAGGTCTGCCCTTCCTTTGCCGTTCCCACCAGCGGATTGACGGCATCGGCCGGTGACGCAGGACGCTGGGCCGCGCAGGCCATGTGAAGAAGGAAAGAACAGCCAATCAGCAGGACGAGCTTGCGAAGCATGGCAACACTGTATCTGAAGACACCGGATGGCACCTTCGCACGCACTACAGCGCTGTCATCGCTGGTGCGGTCGACGCAAACCGCGCTCGCTCTGGAGCGACCTTGTCCTTCAGTCCGATGAAGTAACGTTCCATCCCGTACCAGCTCAGCAGCGCACATCCAAACGACGCGGCAAACGCGGCACCGGCGCGCAACAAAGCCGGGCCGTGCGCATAGTGATCCAGCACCAAGGTAAACACCATCGGATGAAACACGTACAGGCCGTACGAAATACGCCCCACAAAACGCAGCGGCGCGGCGCCAAGCACCTCGCGTACCATCCGAAGCTCCGTGGTCAGGAGCCAGGCAATGCCGCTCGCAAACAGCGCCGCCAGGATGGTGTACTTGGTGACCTGAAGCTTCCAGCTGCCGGTGGAAAAGAATTTCGCCTCCAAGCCAACCAGCAGGACGCAGGCAATTAACATCAGCAGTGACGCGCGGCGAAGACGCGGGAGCAGGCCGCGGTATTGGAGCAGCGCTACAACAGCGCCCGCGGCCAGTGCATCGACACGGCACAGTGTGAAGTAGAAGATTTCTCCATGGATCTGTAACACCACAATGCGGCTTGCCAATGCGAGCAGGAACGCTGCCGCGAGTACTCTGCCAAGGTGCCGGCGCGGCAGAAACAAGACAATAAACGGCCACACCAGGTAGAACTGCTCTTCCACCGCCAGCGACCAGAAATGCAGCGGCCCATCCGTAAACCGGTGGAAGGTAATGCTGATGTTCTGCAGATAAACCCACGCATCCCACGTCACATGCCGATGCAGGCCCCCCGCCCAGATCACGATCAAGGTGAAGTAATAGAGTGGAAAGATGCGCAGCACACGCCGCGTATAAAAGGTGCGCACCTCCTTCCAGTCCCCCTGCGGAGACTTCAGCAGGATGCCCGTAATGAGGAATCCTGAGAGGACGAAAAACAGGTCGACGCCTGTTTGTCCAATGATGATAGGCCCGGGTACCCGCAGGTCTGGCCGCGACACATGGAAGACCATCACCATCGCTACCGCGAGAGCGCGGACGCCGTCTAGTTCCGGGAAATACGTACGGCGTGCGGTAGACGAAGCGGCGGAAACAACTGGCGGATATGGGGTCGCGGTGGTCAGAGCAGCGGTAGTGTACCCGCATCACGCGACTCTGCGCCATCTATTTTCAAGCGCCGCGCACGCGTTGCGCCAAAATGATGACGGACCCGATGACGATGCTGAGCCGCACCGTCACGAGGTCCGCAAGTATCTTTGCCCGACGATCGCGTTACTTCATTGCCGTCTGCTTGCCGCCGGTATAGGTAACGCGCCAGATCGTCTTGGCACCGTCCTCCACAACGATCAGCGCACCGTCCTTCGCGACGGTCACGCCGACAGGACGTCCCCAAACCTGCCCGTCAGCAGTCGTAAAGCCGGTCACGAAATCTTCGTACTCACCTGTGGCTTTGCCATTCTTCACGGGAAGATGAGCAACCTCATAGCCGGTGCGTGGCTCACGATTCCATGAACCGTGCTCGGCAGCGAAGATGTCTCCGGTACTTACTCCCGGCATCCCCTTGCCGGTGTAGAAGGTCATCTCCAGCGATCCGTTATGCGGCTGCATCAGAACATCGGGCGTGATGACCTTGCCCTTCAACTCAGGGTGTTTTCCCTCGTGACGCGGATCCTGCTTGTTCCCCATGTACCACCAGGGCCAGCCATAAAAGCCGTCTTCCTTAACGCTGGTAACGTAATCCGGAACAAGATGATTTCCAAGAAGATCGCGCTCATTCACCGAGCACCACAGACTTCCGGTCGCAGGCTGAATCGCCTCGCCGACGCAATTACGAAGACCCGAGGCGTAGACCTTTACAAACGTACCGTCGGGCTTATATTCGAGCACGTCCGCCCGGTGGAATTCGCCAGGATGGGTATCAGGATCGTCGATATTTGATCCCGAGCCGACAGACACCAGCATTTGGGAGCCGTCCTTCGAGAAGACAATATCCCGTGTCGAGTGGCCGGTGCTTGTAGGTGCCAGTTGCGCAACGATGGTTTCCGCATCTCCCGTCGCCTTCAGATCGCCATCTTTGTACGGAAAGCGCACCACGGAATTGGTGTTGGCGATGTACACATACTTCGGATTGACCGCCGGATAGAACGCGATGCCAAACGGCGCATTTAAGCCAGTGGCAAACACCTCGCGCTGCGCTACCCTGCCGTCCGCGCCTACGCCGCGCAACACAATAATGCTGTTCGCGCCCGTGTCTGCCAGGAACAAATCGCCATTCGGAGCGGTCCGGATTAGCCGAGGCACCTTGAAGTCGCTATCCGCATACAGGTCGATCTTGTAACCGGGTTTAACCGTCGGAACGGCTCCGTTGCGCGGAACCAGCTTGGGACCATTTCCTACCGACTGCTCAGGATGCGGGTCGGGGAGATCCGCCAACGTGATGTGCACGCGATTGCCGGGCTTCTCATCAGTGGCATTCTCAAAGGCGGCATCACCGGTCTTTACCGCCTGTGCATGCAGGGCGGAAAGCGGCGCGGCAACGAGGCAAAGGGTCGCTACGGAGCAAAAAAGACGCATATCTACATCAGATGCTTCAACGGAGATTTTGGCAAATGCAAATGGTGCGAGACACCCCGGATTTCAGCGCCCGTTTGCTTGCAGGAGAAGAGGCGCGATATTGCCCGTCAGCACGACGCGCGACCGGCGCTGCTGCACCTCCAGCGATTCCAAAGCCTGGTGCATTGCCGTATCCTGCGGCGTGCCAGTGCCTGGCATAAAACCGCGCACCAGGTTAACCACCGTGCTGAGATTGGTAGCAGTCCGCGCAGCCTCGGCCTCGGAGGGAGAAAGCTCCTCCACTCGCAGGTGTACGCTTCCGCGGAACGTGGCCGAGGCGATCAAGTCTGTGTCCTCCGGCAACGGCAGCTCAATCCCGAATACCTGGATGCGTCCGCGTTCACTGAACGGCAGTCCAACATGGCCGATGCCCCAGGCCAGCGCAAAGTATGGGACCTCCCGGTAACGTAGCTCCAGCAGCGACGACCCTGAAAACGGCGACGCGCCTGCCGCGTACCGGTCGATGACAGAGTGAATCTGCTCCGCAGCGGGCATGTTACTGGCTGCCAGCATGTCATATCCTAGCGGACTGACGCGCAGCACGCGTCCCTCGCCGCCCGGCACCGTGTACACCTCATGCCCGGCGTAGACCTCCTGCCCGGAACTGTTCGCCTTCAGAGATTGCAGCAGCCGGCCTGCATCAAAACGGCCCTCCAGCACACCCGTGTATCCCACCACGCCATTGGGGCCGTTCGCGTCCGGCATCCGGTGCAGCGCGACGGCTACGCGGTCCAGATCCCACTGGAAACCTGTCTCCGCCACGAAACGCGCGTACTCTGGCGAAGCTTTCACCGGCTGCTGGTCGAAATGCGTGGCAGCGCGGACCGGCTTCAAGTCGAAGTAAACGATGGCGTCCGACTCCGGCAGAAGCCGTGCCACTTCCGGCGGCGCATGCCAGCGCAAAAACACCAGCACGCCCAAGGCCGCAACCAGCGCGGCGGCAAAGCTCAACGAGTACAGGGTCCGTTTGCGGCGCGCGTCCACTCAGCAAAGCATAGCGGATGTACAGACGTTCGCGCGCCGGATTGTGTCAGGTGGTTGCCGGCGCGCTGCCGTCAATGCCAAACTCCGCCTTCCAAAGTACCAGTTGCCGCTGCCGCTCCGCCAAACCATTCAACCCTCCGTTCAGCGCCTTTGTGACGCCGCCGCAGTCGTCCTTC
>CAXUBG010000015.1:12830-23697 GCA_964249285.1 uncultured Terriglobus sp.
CACCGCACTCCAGCGCATGCTGCGGGTCGATAATCAGCGCAGGATTCGCGAGCACGTTATACTTTGCTCCGTTCTTCTCCAAGGCTGCCTGCAGCGCCGCCACGCCCGCCTTACCTGTCACTTGCGACAGGCCCGCTCCCCGGTACACATAGCCATCGGTGCTTGGCGGGGGAGCATTGCCCATGCGGCCTCCATACGCAATTCCCGCGATCATCTGCTGGTTATGCGCGCAGCGAAGCGCCATCTCCGGCGTGAAGTGCGTTGGGAACGTTTTCAGCAGGCCCTGCGAGGAGTAGTTCATGTTCTCCAACATTTCCAAGCCCTGCCCGCACTCCTCACTGAACTGCGCCATCGCATGGGCCACAGCCAGCGGCGACGTCAGCCCATACGTCTCAAACACCGCCGGTGCTGCGGCTACAATCCCCTCCAGCAAGCCGGGAACATGCTGATTCCCGTTGGGCCAGCGCCGCTGCATTATGTCCAATGTCAACATCCCGTGCCCTCCGTGCAAGCCACCGGCTCGCGTCTGCAAGTCACATCGCCAAAGCGCGTACCCAGAGTAGTGGTACATGACGTAATTGCAAGAGAAATCTTCGGCTCCGTTGCTATGTTCGCCGAATGGCTTCCGGGAGAACCTGCTGCTCTTAACCGTGGGCCGTCCCAGCGTTACGTGCGGATACGGCTTGAGCGAGAGACACCAGTCGTAACACGCTGAATAGTGTGCTCGATGAGAAAGCGCCGCAAACGCGGCGCTTTCTTGTCCGTGACAGTCCGAAGGTTACTCCGCAGCAACCTCCACCGTACTGTTTCTGCCGGGTACATAGTTCGGATCGTCGCTTTTGACGATCACCTTCACGTGCGCAGAGACTTCACGGAAAAGCTTGACCGGTACGTGAAACTCACCCAGCTGTTTCAGCGGTTCGTCCAGCGCGATTTTGCGGCGGTCGATCTCGTGTCCCTGCTTTGCCAGCTCCGCGGCAATGTCGGCCGAGGTGACTGACCCGAACAGGATATCGTTTGCGCCCACCTTGCGTTCGAACGTCAGTTCTATCGCGTTCAGTGTATTCGCCTGTTCCTGCGCCGCCGTCTTGTCCTTGGCCGCCTTGCGAACAGCCGATTCCTTCATCTGCACGATAACGGCCTTGTTGGACGCGGTAGCCTCAATGGCAAGCCGCTGCGGCAGAAGGTAATTACGGCCATAGCCGTTCGCTACCTTCACTACGTCGCCCCGGTGCCCCAGGCTCTCGACGTCTTCCTTCAAAATTACTTCCATGATCTATCTCCTTGGCGAGCGCGCGCAACAGCGCGCGGAGAGGGGCACGGCAGATCTATGCCCCTCTGTGCAACTAGTACTTAGCGGCAAACGGCAGCAGGGCGATGTTACGCGACTGCTTGATGGCCTGCGATAACTGCCGCTGATGCGTGGTGCAGACGCCCGTCAAGCGGCGTGGCGTGATCTTGCCACGCTCCGCTACGAACTGTTGCAGCAGACGCACATCGCGGTAGGAGATGTTATCGATCTTCTCCACGCAAAATTTGCATACCTTCTTGCGCCGGAAGAACTTCCGTCCCCCCGGACCGCCGCCTGTGCGTGGAGGACGCGGTCCACCTGAACTCTGCGAGCCGCCGCCGGACGCGGGAGCGGAACTGGACGTGCTGGTTTCGTCAGCCATTTGCTTTCATCCTTTCAGTAGTGCGGAAGGCCTGCTCCAAGCCCGCTGAGGAGCTTATGAACGATGCGGAAGCAGGGATTCGCTGTAATCGTTTCCAGGAGTAACCCCGGCCGGTACTGATCTTCTACGTAGTGGCTACAGCCGGTTCGGGTTCTGCCGCGGCAGCGATCTCGGGAACGGCCGCCTGCTGCTGCGTCGAAGTCTTCACGTGGCTGTCGCGATGCGCCTTGACTTTCGCGAGACGTTTGTTCTCCTGGTCCGTGCGCACTGTGATGAATTTGATGACTTGCTCCGTCACGCGCAAACGGCGTTCCAGTTCAGCAATAACAGGACCATCCGCCGACACGTGCATCAAAATGTACTGGCCGTCCTGAAACTTACGGACAACATACGCGAGGCGGCGCTTTCCAAGCTTCTCCGTGTTAGTCACTTCTCCGCCACCATTGCTGACGACCGTTGTAAATCCCTCGATCAACTTATCCAGATCGGCCTCTTCAACATCAGGCCGGACGATGTACATCACTTCATAGCTTCTGTTCATTTGTGTACTTTCTGCGAGTCTTGACCCGCACCTTCGCAATGGAAGGTATGGAACATAGTTGATTGCTTACGTCTGCTGCACATCGCGCCGGTTAAACAGGTTCATCCCAGCCGCGAATCCCTCACCTACAACCACCTCGACCGCGTTCGCCACCCGGTCGAGAACTACATCCAGTACCGCGAGATCCGTCTTCCGCATTGGTGTCAGGAGGTACTCCTTACCGCCTGCCTTCATCTCGCGGCCATGCGGCAATGACGGCTTACCGACCCCAATGCGAACCCGGCACCACGTTTCCGTTCCCAGTGCTGCTGTAATCGATTTCGCACCGTTGTGCCCGTTGCTGCTGCCTCCGGGCCGCAGCCGAAGTTCGCCCAGCGGGAAGGCGAGTTCGTCATACAGCACGATCAGATCCTCCACGATATTCAATTGACATTCATGCACCAGGGCGGCGACGGCCATGCCGCTCAGGTTCATGAAGGTTTCGGGTTTCGCCAGCAGGCACTCCTTACCCGCTATGACTGCCTTGCCGGTAAGTGCCCGGTGCCTGCGGTTTGCCACAGCCGAGCCGCATTGCTCCGCGATACGGTCGATGGCGAGAAACCCTGCGTTATGCGGTGTGACGATATAATCCGGCCCGGGATTGCCGAGTCCGACAATTAACTTCACTGCCGCGAGGCCCAATGCTGAATCTTAAGTTGTGACACTCTCAACTCAACTCTCATACCTGGCTCCCTACTTCTTTCCAGGCGTCTTATTCGGCGCTGGAGCAGCGGCCGGTGTCTCCGGCTTACCCTTGCCCTTTGTAACTTCCGGCTCGCCCGCGGCAGGTGTCACTTCCGCAGTGGCAGCTTCCTCTCTGGGCACGGTTACATGTGCCACCAATGTCTCCTCTGCTTCCAGAAACTTAACCGAGCCGAGATGCGGCAGATCAGAAACGTGCACCGCACCATACAGTTCGAGGTTTGACACATCCACATCGATGTGTGACGGAATATCGGACGGCAGGCACTCCACCTCGATCTCACGCAGAATCTGGTCGAGCACGCCGGTTTGTATCTTGACCGCGACGGGCACCCCGCTCAACATGATGGGGACTGACACGCGCATTGCCTTGTCCATCGCAATTCGCTTCAAGTCGATGTGCAGCAGCTTGCCTTTGATCGGTTCATACTGCCAATCGACAATCATCGCCTTTGCACCAGCGCCACCCGCAATATTCAGGTCGAAGATCGTGTTATGGCCGCTTTCCGAGTGAAGAATTTTCGTGATGAACTTTGGATCGACCGCGATCGCCTGCGATTCCTGCCCCGCACCGTAAATGACCGCCGGGATCAGGCCGGAGACGCGCACGCGGCGCGCTGCGTTCTTGTTGAATTTACCTGTGCGGAGTGTTGCCTGTACTGCTTCTGTCGTTGCCATGTTGTCCTTTCGGGCTCAGCCGAGGAGCTCTCACTGCTTGCTCCCGCCAATCCCTTCGCGCGTCGTGTCGACGGCTTATTGTTTAAGTGGTGCGTTTCTGTCGAACTAAGGAGCTGCGAACCGGTTGCTAGCTGCCTGTCTAACTAAAAAGCGAACTCACGCTCGTCTCCATGTGAATACTTTCAATGGCTCGGCCAAGCAGGCCGGCCACGGAAAGAACTTTGATCTTGTCCAGAGCCGCAGCCTCAGGCCGCAGTGGGATTGTGTTGGTTACTACCAACTCTTTTAGCTTACTCCCAGCGATCCGCTCCGCGGCCGGACCGGAGAGTACTGCGTGGGAGGCACAGGCGTACACATCCGTCGCGCCATTCTTGATCAGCGCATCCACCGTCTTTGTCAGGGTTCCGGCGGTATCTACAATATCGTCGAGAATGATGCAGGTACGTCCCTGAACATCACCGATGACGTGCATCACCTCCGTGACATTAATGTCCGTGCGGCGCTTGTCCACGATGGCGAGCGGTACGCCTAACTTCTGCGCGAAGAAGCGCGCACGCTCCACGCCGCCCGCGTCGGGCGAGACAACGGTCAGATTCGGCAAGTTCAGATCGCGAAAGTACCCCACCAGCACCGGCGACGCGAACAGGTGATCCACAGGAATGTTGAAAAATCCCTGAATCTGCGCGGCGTGCAAGTCCACCAGCAGCGCACGGTTGGCGCCCGCCTTCTCCAAAAGATCCGCTACCAGCTTGGACGTAATGGCCACGCGCGGCCGGTCTTTGCGGTCCTGACGAGCATACCCGTAGTACGGAATCACGACGGTAATGCGTCCCGCAGACGCCCGCTTCAGCGCATCGATCATGATCAGCAATTCCATGATGTGAGTTTCGACCGGGTACGAAGTCGGCTGCACCAGGAACACGTCCGCCCCACGCACATTTTCCAGCAACTGAAAGTGAATCTCTCCGTCGGAAAAGCAGATCAGCTTCGTCTGGCCCATCGGCACGCCGAGAAAGGCACATACCTCTTCGCACAAGGCCTTGTTGGCCGAACCGCAGAAAATCTTAAACCGGCGGTCATCCGCCAGGCGGCTGGAGCGCTTACGGTCAGCGGCGGCTGCCGCTTGCTTAACAGGTGCGGATGCGATCAGGGTGGCGCGGTCGGTGTGCTGCTCTTCCTGCACGGGTGCGAGTGGAGACATAGCGTTGCGGGCTGTCATGCGGTACGAATCCTCCAAGCCGGTTAGCGTTGGTTGGTTCTGCCGGACTGTCTGCCGCTGCTCCCTTCGTAATAACTAACGCGAGAGCATCGACCGTAATTGGCTGGGCGACTAGGATTCGAACCTAGACAAAGTGCTCCAAAGGCACTTGACCTACCATTAGTCGATCGCCCAACGTCTGCCGTTACCAGTGTACTGACACCGGACGGATTGCACACTTCGGGTCTGTTCTCCGCACCTGGTTAAACCAGATTCAGGGAAACATGGTGCGCCAGTACGCCTCGCGGGGCAGCGTTTCCGTTCGAAACGTCACCACACCAAGCGCCTGCGCGCGGACTGCAGCCGCATCCGCGTCGTCACCGGTCCGGTACAGACCGAAAAGCGAGGAACCGGAGCCGGAGAGCATCGCCACAATGGCGCGCTTCTCCTCGGGCAGTGCCTCATCCCCCGCAAGGGCACGCTTAATGTCGCGCAAGAAGGGATACTGCGGAAAGACGACCTCTTCAAAGTCGTTTCCAATCCCGGTACGGACAAGCGCGGAAAGAGGGTTCCCGGCCAGGCTCTCACCGGCCGGCCCATTCAGGCCACGAGCCGCGAAAGCACCGGAGGCGCCGGTCTCGCCCGGCCTCACCGGAGTGAAGGCAGACGCATAGACGCGGCTCAACGCATTTAGTCTATCGTCCGCGGCCTGTGGGGTCAATGCAGCGACGCGCTCGTCCCATGCCTTAAACGCCAGCGGCGTGGACGATCCCACACCCGGTACAGCGATGATGCAGGGTATCGCGGGCAAATCCGGATAGGGCACTACCTCTTCACCACGGTTGTGCCCGTATACCGTTCCGCCCACCAGAAACAACGGCACGTCGGAGCCAACGTCTTCGGCAATGCGGAAGCGCTCTGCCGGGGCAAGTTCTAATCCAAGTTCCCGCTGGAGCCCCAGCAATGCGGCAGCCGCATTCGCCGAACCAGCTCCCAGTCCTCCTTGGAGCGGCAGACTCTTCTGCAGCCGGATGTGAACGAGGGCGGTGACGCCCATTGCCCGTAACGCCGCTGTCACGATCCTGTGCATGGTGTTGCGCTCATCCACCGGCACTCGCAGGTCGTCTGACTCAAGCGTGACCTCGGTTTCGTTTGCGATCTCCGCTTTCACGGTCAGCTTGTCGTGCAAGTCGATCGTCTGGTACAGCGTGCGCAATTGATGGAAGGCGTGCGAGCGCAGGGGACCGATGCGCAAGCCTAGGTTGATTTTCGCGAACGAGCGCACGGTGATCGGCATCCTGAACGAGTGTATTGAAACGGCTCCGGGACTGCCGTAACCGTGTTTCGATTCGGTGCGATTACCTAAAGTTCACGGATTTCGGCTTGACAGGCGGTGCCCCGTCGCCGACGCTAGGAGTATCCAACATTCTTGCGATTTCGTCTTCCATGCGAGACGGAACGTCAGCAGCGGCGCCGGCAACGGCCCGCACGTTTACCCCGCAGTCTGCCCCTGGTATAGGCGATGCGGAGCGTTGTCACCACTCAGGAGCAGTCAGTTGAAGACACAACATCTCTGGGCTACGGCAGTTCTGGCCTGCGCCCTTCCCGCGTCAGGGATCTTTGGGCAGAGCGCCGCACTCGGCAACATCACAGGCATCGTCCGTGACAGCGCGGGCTCCCTTGTTCCAAACGCAAGTATCACCGTGATCAACAACGACACCGGTGCCAAGCGCACGCTGACGACGGACAGCGAAGGGCACTACGCCGCGACGTTCCTGCAGCCCGGCAATTATGAGGTCATGGCGACCGGCTCAAGCTTTGGCACCGTGGACCAGAAAAACATTAACGTGACTGTCGGCAACGTGAACACGGTCGACATCACGCTGCAGGCGGCAAACGTCAGCACAGAAGTGGTAGTGACTACAGACACCGCCTTGCTTGATACGGATCGCGTCGACCAGTCGCAAGTTGTCGGAGAGCAGTTGATCTCAAATCTGCCGGTCAACGGACGCCGGTTTGACAACTTCGTCCTGCTGACGCCCAACGTCGCGCCTGATGGCAACACTGGCCTGCTCAGCTTTCGCGGCATCTCTGGCCTGTACAACACCAACCTGGTCGACGGCGCGAACAATAACCAGGCGTTTTTCTCCGAAGCGCGCGGACGTGCGATCGGGGCACCCTACGTCTTTCCGATTGACGCCATCAAGGAGTTTCAGTCTGCATCATCCGGCTACTCGGCGGAGTTCGGGCAGGCAGCCGGCGGCGTCATCAACGCGATTACGAGATCCGGTACAAATGCAATTCATGGTGACGCGTATGAGTACTACCGCACGCCTGGGTTTAACGCACTGGATGCTCTCAGCAAGTACAACGGCATTACACAGAAGAACCCGCTGCTGCTGACACAGCCGGTCAAGGTGCAGCACCAGTTTGGCATCTCCCTTGGCGGTCCCATCGTCAAGGACAAGCTCTTCTTCCATGCGGTCTATGACGGGTACCGCCGCGTGAACCCGCTCACGTACCTTTCCGGTTACAACGTTGGTTCCCAGAGCGTAAACCAGCTCACGGCGCTTTGCGACGGACGAACCACCGGATATCTCACGCGCACAAGCGGAACCACGACGACGGTTTATCCTTCTGTGATCCCAGGTGTTACAGCCGCCCAGTGTGGCGCGGCCGTTGCCTTTATCAATACCGTGCAGGGCAGCTTTGCCCGCAACACGACGCAGGATATTTACCTGCCGCGGCTTGACTACCAGCTCAACCCGAAGACGCACCTTTCGGCATCCTTTCTGTTTGAGGATCTGAAGCAGCCCAACGGCTATAACGCAGCAGCGACAGTTACGGGTGCCGGCTCGGTTACGCAGAATGGCGGTATCAACTTTCACGAGCGCTTTCTGTTCGTCAATGCTGAGACCGCGCTCAGCGCCAACTCTGCGAACGTGATTCATTTTCAGTGGTCGCGCGACCTGGAGACCGCAAGCACGAATACCGGAGGACCCGCGATCAGCGTCGGTACCGGTGCCACCGGCATTGTTGCGTATGGCGAAACGTCCGCCCTTCCGCGCGGCGCCTTCCCCGACGAGCACCGCTGGCAGTTCACTGACATTTATTCGCGGACCATGGGCCGACACAGTGTGAAAATCGGTGGCGACATGAACCTGATTCACGAGCAGATTTCCAATCTGTTCGGTGGCGACGGTTCGTTCCAGTACACCAGCAGCATCCAGGAGTACAACTTCGCCAGCTGGATACAGGACGTGTACCAGGTGAACGGAGGCAGGCACTACAACACGTTCTCGCAGACAAACGATCCCATTACCCACGTGGGCGCGGACGACTTCTGGAACAAGAACCTGGACATCTTCGCCCAGGATGACTGGAAAATCACGCCCAAGCTGCTGCTGTCACTCGGTGCGCGCTATGACGTGCAGCTGGTGCCTCAGCCCGATCTGCCCAACACCACCAGCGCGCCAGCCTTTGCAGCGACCAGCGTCATCAACACCGATTACCACATGGCCGCGCCGCGATTCGGCTTTGCTTGGACGCCGCAGGAAGGCACGGTTGTACGCGGCGGCTATGGCATCTTCTATGGCCTCACGTCGAACTCGCTGTGGTATACACTGCGCCGCGAGAACGGTGTTTACCAGCAGCAGTTCTCCACGCCCACCGCGACTGTGACCGCCTACACCGGCGTGACCGGCGCGGCGGCGGGACAGCCCAACGTCCGTCTGCAGCAGCCTGCCGCAACCACGTATGTTTCCTATGCGCCACTGGGAGGTATCCCCGCGTTCACGCCTCCAGGTCCAGCACCGGTGAACCAGGTGACCGGTGCTCCCACGCCGGCCGTGAACCCGGGCCTGCCGCTGAACGCGATCGGTGTGCGCGGTTCAGCCGCGAACTTCCTCAATCCCTTCACGCACTCGTACGATCTGTCCGTCGAGCAGCAACTGCCGCTCCGCGCCACCCTGTCCGTCGGATACGTGGGGACGCGCGGGATGCGCCTGCCCATCTATGTCGATACCAACGTCGATCCCACCTCCGTGATCAATCGCACCTACCTGGCGACCACGACGGCTGGCGCTTCCACGTTCGCCTTTCCGTACTACCAGGCACGCCTTTCCAACAACACGGCTTCGGTGCTGACGGGCTTTTCTGACGTAAACAGCTGGTATCATTCGGCTGTCTTTTCGGTGCGCAAGCCGTTCAGCAACGGCCTCGAAATCCTGGCCAACTACACCTGGGCACACACCATGGATGCCGGCCAGTCCGGCGCGCCCAACGGCACCTTCAACGGAACGGATTCGCCGCTCATCCCGTTCGCACTCGGCCCTCGTCAGGGGCGCGGCGCGGAATACGCCCGCTCCGACATCGACCAGCGTGGCCGTTTCGTGGGTACCTTGCTGTACGTGACCAAGCTTCCCATCGACAACAGGTATGCCGCCTACGCAGCCAATGGCTGGGAGGTGTCCGGCACCGTGACCGCGCAGACCGGCTTCCCCATCACGGGATTCGTCAACGGCTCCATCGCATCCCGGCTTGCCGGGGATGGCGGCATCAGCGGCGCGCAGGTCACGTCGGGGACCGGCTACCGCGTGCCCGACATACTGGCACGGCGTAATGGCTTTACCGGACCGGGCGTACACAACACGGACATGCGTGTTTCGCGCCAGTTCCCCTTTGTTCGGGAAGGCATGAAAATCGAGATTGCGGCGGAGGCGTTCAACATTGCCAATCACCGCAACATCCTCGGGGTAAACACGAGCGCCTACAACTACACGGCACCCAGCACAACCGCTGGCTCTGCCTGCCCTGCAGCCCTCTACAGCGGCGGCTGCTTTGCTCCCAACGCTTCGTTTTACACACCAACGTCCACGTCCAGCACCATCTACGGGCCGCGCCAGTTGCAGTTGCTGGGACGGCTGTATTTCTAGGTGCTTCGGCCGTCAAGAAAGCCCCGGTAAGCACCGGGGCTTTTGATTGCTTTAAGAAGATGGTGCACTCGAGAGGATTCGAACCTCTGACCTACAGCTTCGGAGGCTGCCGCTCTATCCAGCTGAGCTACGAGTGCCTCCCGGTAGTGTACTGCAAACGTTCCGGTCCTCGCAGCCAAAGGCCTGGGGGAAAGAGACGCTCTAGCTGGACGCTTCTCTTGCTTTGCGCAACTCCTCCATCGCGGAGCCGATCAGTTCTTTTGCGTCGTTGATGCCACCCATGACGGCCTGCAGGTCAAGCGCGGGCAGGGACGGATTGCGATTCGAGACGCAATACACGCCATGCTGGCCGACCAGTGCCAGCGCGTCCGTCAGCACGTCCAGCGACACCGCAAGACGGCCCCGCGCCGTGCCCATCATGAACTCGTACTTCTCTAATTCATCCTTGCGATCCCAGAACACAGACATCAACTGCTCCTCAGAAGCAAGAGCGAACGCGGCGAGCGCCACGGCCCGCTGCGACGCCACGTGAACGCTGCATCCGATGTGTTCGTTCTTAGAGCCAGCGCAACTGTCAGCATGTCCTTGCGATCCCAGAACACAGGCATCAACTGCTCCTCAAAAGCAGGAGCGAACGCGGCGAACGCCACAGCCCGCTGCGACGCTGCGTGAACGCCGCGTCCGCTGCGTTCGTTCTTATAGCCGGTTCACCCGTCTGGAAATGCCCTCCTTGAGCACGGGTACATTGAAATTGATGAGCAGCCCTAAGCGTTTTTGCGACAACCTGAGGTACGAAAGAAGTTGCGCATGATGCACTGGAGCGAGTATCTCGAGCGCTTTCACCTCAATGATCAACTCCTGTTCGACCAAAATATCAAGCCTATACCCAACGTCCGCTAATCGCTCACCGTTGTACACGAGCGGGAGTGCAACCTGCTGTTGAAATTGTATGTTCGCCTGCAACAACTCATAGCAAAGACACGCCTCGTAGGCGCTCTCTAGAAGTCCTGGACCCAACTGGCGATGAACGCGGAAGGCGGCATCCAGGACGCGTGTAGCCAGCAGGTTCAACTCGGCTTCGTTCACCACTCTTTGTTTGCGC
>CAXUBG010000015.1:23707-28469 GCA_964249285.1 uncultured Terriglobus sp.
CTGTCGGGTTCAACCGGATCAGGCGCGGCAGGTGCTTGCCAGCGCAGAACGGGCTTACGGGCAGCGGCGGTTTCGTCCAGGCGCCGGATGCGGGTAGTGTGGGGCGCAGTCTTGACGATCTCCGGGTTCTCGGCGGCTTCACGCGCAATCTGTTTCAGTGCGTCAATCAGCAGATCGAGTTCCTCGCGCGACTCACTCTCTGTCGGCTCGATCATCATGGCACCACTTACGATCATGGGAAAGCTGACCGTGTAGGCGTGGAAGCCGTAGTCGACCAGCCGCTTGCCCATGTCACCCGTCCTGACGCCGTTCTTCGCCTGCAGCCTGTCACTGAAGACAACCTCGTGCATGGACCTCGTCTTGTAGGGCAAGTCGAAGGTACCCTCCAGCTTGGCTCGAATGTAGTTCGCGTTCAGCACGGCATCTTCCGTGGTCTGGCGCAGGCCGTCCGGGCCGTTGGCCAGCGTATAGGCCAGCGCGCGCACGAACATGCCAAAATTGCCGTAAAACATGCGCACGCGCCCCACCGACTGCGGCCGGTCGAAGTCGAAGCCAAGCGTGCCATCATCTTTGCGGATGACCGTGGGCCTGGGTAGAAACGGCTCCAGCAGAGCCTTGCAGGCGACCGGACCCGAACCCGGGCCGCCACCGCCATGCGGTGTGGAGAAGGTCTTGTGCAGGTTCAGGTGCATGACATCCGCGCCAAAGTCGCCGGGCCGCGTCTTGCCCACCAGCGCATTCATGTTCGCGCCGTCCATGTACAGCAGCGCGCCCTTGGCGTGCAGGATATCCGCGATCTCATGGATCTGGCTTTCAAAGACACCAATGGTGGAGGGATTTGTCAGCATCAGCGCGGCGGTGTCTTCGTCCACGGCGCGGCGCAGTTCATCCAAGTCGATGGCACCTTCAGCGTTCGACTTCAGGTTCTGCACCTGATAGCCCACGACTGCGGCTGTCGCGGGATTGGTCCCGTGGGCGGAATCTGGCACCAGCACCTTTTTGCGCGGGTTGCCGTTGCTCTCGTGGTACGCGCGGATCATCAAGACGCCGGTAAATTCGCCATGAGCGCCGGCAGCGGGCTGCAGCGTGATCGCGTCCATGCCCGTGATCTCCAGCAGGCAATCCTGCAGCTGCTTCATGATGCCCAGCGAGCCCTGCGAGAGCGACTCCGGCTGGTAGGGATGCGCCTCCGCGATGCCCTCGATGCGCGAAACGGCTTCGTTGACGCGGCCGTTGTACTTCATGGTGCAGCTGCCCAGCGGAAACATGCCGAGATCGATCGCGTAGTTCCACGTGGAAAGCCGCGTGAAGTGCCGCACGATTTCAATCTCGCTCATCTCCGGCATGACTCCCAGGTCCGTGCGCAAGCATTCGCCTAGCAGCGAGGCTGCGTCCACGGGCGGTACATCAAGCTCGTCCATGCGATATGCTTTTTTGCCGGGCGAGCTTTTCTCGAAAATCAGGCCTTCGTTTTGACTGGTATGTGTGGTGGCCTTGCGCGGCGTGCCAACGAACGGTGCGTTTGCGGGGGGATTACCGCGCCCTGCGGGTGCGTCCAGAAGTGCGGAGTTTGCCATGCTGTTTACGCCTCCTGCAGCGCGGGTGTGTGGCGCAGGACGACGGCCTGGCAGCGCACGGGAAAGTTGACGGAGTTGGCGATAAAGCACTTTTCATGCGCGGAATGGTGCAGTGCCTCTGCGGCGCTCAGGTCTGAGGTCTCGGCAAGCAGCACGCGCGGACGCAGCGTGACTCCGGTAAAGTGGCCCGCGCCGTCCGCACTCAGTTCCATGGTGCCGGACGCGTCATCGCTGTATTCCAGCACGGTAATACCTGCGTCCGCGCACAGGTGCAAGTAGGAGAGCATGTGACAGGAGGAAAGCGCGGACAGCAGCATCTCCTCCGGATTCCACCTTGCAGCGTCGCCACGAAAGGCCGGGTCAGACGAGCCGGCCAGCGTGGGCTTGCCGGCAGCGGTCAGGTCGAACGAACGGTCATACTCGCGATATCCCGATGTGCCGGTGCCGCGATTGCCCGTCCAGAGGAGGCTTGCGGTGTAGTGATGTTCCTTGCCGATCATGCGTGCTCCTTCAGAACTCTGTGGTGTCGCCGGATGCGGAGGTAAAGGCGCCCGCTTCAGGAGTGTCCAGATCTTCGTCGCGCAGGCTTAGCGCGAACACCGTTCCGTTTTCAAACTCGACGGTCAACGAACGGCCTTCATTGAACTCGGCTTCAGTTACGTCTTCTCCAAGTGCAGAGCAGAGCGCATCCCGGTAACCGGGCTGTCCGAAGCCGACCGAGATGCCGTCCGCGTCCGCCACATCCGGCCAGACGTAAAGCGTGAGCAAGGCTTCACCAAAGCGGAGCTGCAAGTGATCCCCCACAAACTCCACGGCGGAAAGCTGCTCACCGGACAAGGTCTCAATGCTCATGGCGACTCTCCCTTGCCGCTTAGGCGTTAACCAGTTCGCGCGTGCTCGCTGTGCTGGCCTGGACCAGCGCCACAGCCTCGTCGATCTGTGTGCGCGTGGTCAGTTCGGTGGCGCACCACACGCTGGCGTTTTCGCCCAGTTCCGGATACCAGCGGGCCAGCGGCAGCCCGCCTATGATTTTGCCGTCGAGCAGCGCCGCATTCATCTCGTCTGAGGAGAGCGGTGTGGTGAGAACAAACTCATTAAAGCGCGGCGCACCTTCGAACAGCACCTTGGCTACCTCCGTCTTGCCAAGTGAAGCCGCCAGGAACTGTGCTTTCGCAAGATTGTGCTCCGCAAGTTCGCGTAGACCCTTGCCGTACACCGTCAGAAAAATCGTGACCATCAGCGCGACCAGCGACTGGTTGGTGCAGATGTTGCTGGTCGCCTTCTCGCGGCGGATGTGCTGCTCGCGCGTCGAAAGCGTCAGCACAAAGCCGCGCCGTCCTTCGGTATCCACCGTCTGCCCGCACAGGCGTCCCGGCATCTGGCGCAGAAATTTCTCCTTGGCCGCGATCACGCCGCAATAGGGGCCACCGTAGCCGACAGCGACGCCGAAACTCTGCGCCTCCAGGGAGACGATGTCAGCCTCGCGCGGCGGTTTCACGATGCCAAGCGAAACGGCCTCCGCAATGGACACAATCAGCAGCGCACCCTTGGCATGGGCAAGGTCCGCGACTGCCGCGACATCCTCAATAGTGCCGAAGAAGTTGGGCGATTGGATCAGAACGCAGGCGGTATCGGCTGTGATTGCAGCGTCAAGCGCGGCAAGGTCCACGCGGCCATTGCTGCCGTATCCCACCTCCGTGGTGGGAATACCCTGGTGCTGCGCATAGGTGCCCAGCACCTCGCGGTATTCCGGATGCACGGTGCGGGCCAGCACGGCACCGCTGCGGCCCGTGACGCGGACAGCCATCATCACGGCTTCTGCCGCGCCGGTCGATCCGTCGTACATGCTCGCATTGGCGATGTCCATGCCGGTCAGCTCGCAAATCATGGTCTGGAACTCAAACAGCGCCTGCAGCGTGCCCTGCGCAATCTCCGGCTGATATGGGGTGTAACTGGTCAGAAACTCGCCGCGCTGGGACAGGACGTCAATCAGCACGGGACGGTAATGCCGGTACGCTCCCGCGCCTAGAAAGCTGGCGTAACCGGTCGCATTCTGCGCGGCAAAAGCTTTGAACGCCTCAATGACTTCGTGTTCGCTGTGCTGGCGAGGGATGTCGAGGTCGCGCGTAAGGCGGTACTCGGCGGGAACGCTGTCGAAGAGATCATCGATCGACGCCGCGCCGATTTCCTGAAGCATGGCCACGCGGTCCGCAGGCGATTTTGGTAGGTAACGCATAGTCTTCTTTCCGATGCTTGCCCGGCTGGCCCGGTGCGGCAATCCGGCTGGTTCTGGTGGGAACGGAACGGCGTGTCCGCGCCGTTGATCTCATACAGTGGTACGTTCGGGCTAGTGGCCTGTCTCTTCCTCTACGAACGCCTGATATGCTGCGGCGTCTAGCAGGCTTTCAAGTTCGGAAGGGTTGCTGAGCGTCAATTTAACCAGCCAGGTGGTGTTCGCGGCGGTGTTGATCGTTTCCGGCGCGGACGTGAGCGCCTCGTTGACCTCCGTCACGGTACCGGAGGCGGGCGCGTAGATGTCGCTGACCGCCTTCACGCTCTCCACCGAGCCGAGCGCTGCGCGCTGGTTCAGTTGCTGGCCCACCTTGGGCAGATCGACAAAGACAATGTCGCCCAGCAAATGCTGTGCGTATTCGGTGATGCCCACCGTCGCCTCGGTGCCGTTTGCCTCAATCCACTCATGCTCTTTGGTGTAGCGGTACGTTGCCGGATAGCTCATGGCTCGATTCTAAAGCCGTGCTCTCCATGCGCAGGGCCGCGAATCGCCGCTACGTGGAAATCAGGCGTCCCGGTGCAGTAACCGGTCAAGCGCACGCTTCGCTTGGGAGATCGGAGCTGGAGCGGGACTGCCGGCTGGTCTCATCCGAGAAGCAAGCCGTGCCCATCAGCGCTGGTTAGTTCGCTCCCGTTCCGGCAGTTCTGGCCGCCAGCTTGCCGCCCACCGCGATGGACGCGGGCCCATCAGGAGGTGGAGCGTGCTGCCGGCCTGTATGTCCTCCCAGCTGATGACGGGGCGGCTCAAGGGCTTGCCGTTCACCGTGGCGGCTTGGATGTAGACGTTTGTCTTGGAATTACCATCCGCCTCCACGGTAAAAGTTTTCCCGTTCGCCAGCTTCAGGCTCATGCGGGTGAAGTGAGGGCTTCCGATCATGTAGTCGCCGCTGGCC
>CAXUBG010000015.1:28479-28818 GCA_964249285.1 uncultured Terriglobus sp.
GGGCAGTGAAAAGATACCACGCAGACATCTGGCCGCAGTCATCGTCGCCGTCCAGACCGGCGGGCGCTGCGGCGTACTCGGCGGCGGCGATGGCGCGAACGCGTGCCTGCGTCTTCCAGGGCTCTCCGGTGAAGTCGTACAGGTAACCGTAGTGGTGGCTGGGTTCATTCTTATGGACGTTGTGGCCTCCCGCGAAATGCCTGTCTAATTGCGCGCTGGCGATCTCGGGGCCGCCCATCAACTGCATCAAATATGCGATGTCGTGCAGCTGTGCCCAGGTATAGACCCACGCGTCACCCTCCGTCCAGCCAGGCGCGTGCCGGTTCGTTTCGTCAACAC
>CAXUBG010000016.1:0-2335 GCA_964249285.1 uncultured Terriglobus sp.
ACCTTGAGCGCATCGACCGCATATTCGATGACAGCGCTCACGCCGCCCAGCATTTCTCCATAGGCAGGCACTATGTTCCCGATGTTGCGCGCAATGAAGAGTTCGCCCGGCCCGCTCTGTGTCAACGTTCCCGGGTCAATGCGCGAATCGGCGCATGTGATCAGAAGGGTATGCGGCTTCTGCGGATGCGTCGCCGCCGCCTTGTACTCCTCCTGCCGCTCGGGATAGATTTCACGTTGAAAGCGAAGCACGCCCTCTTTCAGCCGGTTCGCGCTGTTTGCTTGCATCTCTGACACTCTCGTTACTCCCTCGTACTGTCCTGGATGAGGAAAGGAACAGCCCGCCAGGGTACAGCCTAAACCCCTCGTACAGCGCAGTGCGGCAACACGGCAGACGCTTTCGTGTTCTAACCGCAAGTATCTGTTTCGGCTGTGCAGAACAACGTGAGTCTAAGCTTGAAGCATAGAGGAGTTGCCATCCATGAAGTTGCCTGAGGAAGCCGTTGCGCCCACGCATGAGCGGAATGCAAACCACCGCAAGGTGCGGAGTGCCCTGCCGCCAAGCATGGACCGGCGCTGGTTTTTAGGCGGCGCGGGCATGGCGGCCGTGGCGGCGGCCGGTGCGGCCCTTGTTGGCTGCGGTGACAGCACCACACCATATGTGGATGCCGCCGGCCAGTCCGAGACGGATGTACTCAACTTCGCATTGAATCTGGAATATCTGGAAGCCACGTTTTACAGCTACGTTGTTAACGGGAAGGACCTAGACGGTAGCCTGACCGGTGGGGGCCCGGCACCCACGGGTGCGCCCAGCCAGATCACCTTTCCCAACCAGCAGATCAACGATCTCTTCGCGTCGATCTATTTCGACGAGATGGCTCACGTTTCCGCGCTTCGGACGGCGCTGGGAACGACGGCAATCGCGCGTCCGCAGCTTAATCTGGCCGCGCTGGCCACCGTCTCCGCCAGCAATTACATCCAGATCGCACGCTTGTTCGAGGATGTTGGCGTCACCGCCTACACGGGCGGCATCGCTTCATTGTCAGGAAACAACGCGGCGGCGGCAGCGCAAATCCTAGCGGTGGAAGGCTTCCACACCGGCGCTCTGCGGCTCATCGCCATTCAGCAAGGTGCCGCCTACCCCTCCAGCGTGCCGGGCTACGTCCCGGCGGACGGCTACGACATTAAACCCGCTGACCCCGGTACGGTCGCCTTGTCGGAAGCCGGTGCAACCACAGCGAACGGCGGCTTCTTTGCCACGGCAGCCAACGGCACCACCGGCCAGAGCAACATCTACCCCGGTTTCGCATACCAGCGCACGTCGTCGCAGATCCTGGCCATTGCCTACGGCAGTACAACGGCCGGCACGGCGAAGGGTGCCTTCTTCCCGAACGGCTTCAACGGCAACATCAAAACCGTCTAGCCGAGCGGGCGCGTTACAAAGCTGCGAGCGTTGCTATCCTGTCATGGTGCATACCCGCTTCCTCCTTCTGACCATTGCGTTTGCTTTGCCTCTCACCGGTTGCCATAGCGCGTCAGAGGGTGCTTCGGCTGCGGTACGCCCTGACGCAGCGCGTCTTGACGATGTCCGCCGCGATCTGAGCCAGATTCCGCCGCCGTCCAAGAACCTCTATATGCAGGTAAGCTCATTGAACGAATGGCAAAATCCGTCGCTGACCGTGCAGGAAAAGATGATTTCGCTGCATGTACTCATGCCGGACGCCAACACATCCGACCTGGGCAAGGGCACCATGCTGCGGCCGGAAGCTGCCCGCCGTCAGATTCTCAATCTCGACGCGTCAAACCTGGCGGCTGCTCTCACCGCCATTCCCAAAGAGGCATGGCCGTATGGCCGCGTGGTGGCGATTGAGGAGGCTCACGACGCTCCCAAATCAGCACAGCCCCAACTTCGCCGCACCATTGAGCAGGCCATGGATACCTTGCAAATCATCGGCGTCGTCGCGGATGAATGGAACAACAATCACCCAGTTGGCGTTCGCTAGCCGTACATTGTCATCCCGTAGAGCTGAAGGTTGTCACATCGAGTAAGCGCCAGCGTTGTCTGGGCGGAGTTGGCGGCAGCCGCAGTAAGGTTGTCATCCCGCACCAAGGTTGTCATCCCGCACCGCAGCGAAGGGATTCTGCATCTTTGCCGCCCAATCGGCGACTCGGGTTAAGGAAAACGCTAGCGCACTCATGCCCCCAGCAGGGAATCCAGGAACGCATCGGAGTCAAACGGCACGATGTCTTCCATTTTTTCGCCAACACCGGCAAAAACGACGGGCAAGCGGAGTTCGCGTGCGATCGCGATGACGATACCGCCCTTCGCGGTGCCA
>CAXUBG010000016.1:2345-4984 GCA_964249285.1 uncultured Terriglobus sp.
TAATTTCTCGGGATTGAATGGCAACAGGTCGTCCACTTTCTCGCCCACTCCGATGAAGCGGATGGGCAGGGCGAGTTCGCGGGAGATGGCCACGATCACGCCGCCTTTGGCGGTGCCATCCAGCTTGGTGAGAACGATGCCGGTAACGCCTGCGCTTTCTGTAAACAGGCGCGCCTGCTGCATCCCGTTCTGACCGGTGGTTGCGTCCAGCACAAGAAACACCTGATGCGGCGCGCCGGGCACCAGCTTTTGCGCGGTCCGCCGCATCTTGTCCAGTTCCGCCATCAGACCGGCCTTGTTGTGCAGGCGTCCGGCTGTATCGACAATCACGATGTCAGCGCCGCGCGCCTTGCCGGCCGCCAGGGCGTCATAGAGCGCGGCAGAGGGATCGCCGCCCTGCCGCGTCTTGATGATGTCCACATTGGACCGCTGCGCCCATACCTCCAGCTGCTCAATGGCGGCGGCGCGAAAGGTATCCGCCGCGCACAGCAGCGCCTTGCGTCCGTGCGTGCCGTAGAGAGCGGCGAGCTTGCCGCTGGTGGTGGTCTTGCCCGTGCCGTTGACGCCCACCATCATGATGACCTCCGGCGGCCGTGGCGGATGGTCCGTGGGCTGCTCCACGCTGTTCAGAATGGAGCGCAACTCCTCCTTGAGCATGGACTTCAGACCGGCGGTGGTTGCCTTTTCGCGGAGTGCCCGCGCGCGCAAGTTGCGGATGACCTCGGCCGTGGTTGCCGCGCCAATGTCGGCGGTCAGCAGAACCGCTTCCAGGCTGTCCAGCGTGTCTTCATCGACGGCGCGCCCCAGCGCCAGGACGCTGTCCAGTGATGCGCCGAGCGTGTCACGCGTCCGGCTGACCGCGTCGCGCATCTTGCCCAGGAAGTTCGCGTCTTCTTCTTCCGCCGTGGCATAGCCGCCAAAAGAGAAGTTCGACGTCATGGGACGGAGGCCGAACTCGTTGCGGCCTATTTCTGCTGCCAGCGGAGCCGTGAAGGGAACGCCTTGTGTGAGAGCTTCCGGTCCAAGCTCATGCGCAACCGTCTCGTCCGCGGCTTCGCGCAGCGCTTCCGCAGTCAGAGCTTCGGGCGCGCTCAAGGGCAGAACGCCGATGCCTTCACGCTCCAGCAGTTCGAATTCATTCTGGGGGACAAGGCTGGAGCTTTCGGCTTCACGCTCCTCCAAATCCGGAGCAGCGGGATCCTCAGAGCGCGAGGCACTTTCACCCGTCACCGCCTCCCGCACACGCTGAAAAAAGCTTGGCTTGCGCGGCGTCTCATCCGGACGCTTGAAGAGTGAGAACGGCATGGCTCTAGTCTACGTCCACACGCATTGGTGTTACTCGTCGCGGCCGGGCCGGGTCATCAGTGCGCGTATCGCGTCCAAGGGGGTACGGCCTTCGTGGAGGACGGCGTACATTTCCCGCGTGATCGGCATCTCCACGCCGTGGCGCTCCGCCAGGCCCAGTGCGGCTGACGTACAGCGGACGCCCTCCGCTACCTTGCCCTGCATGTCCGCCAGGATCTCCGGAAGTGCGCGTCCCCGGCCGAGTTCCACACCCACGCTGCGATTGCGCGACAGTGTGCCGGTGCAGGTCAACACCAGATCGCCGTAGCCGGCCAGCCCCGCCATGGTCTCGCGCCGCGCGTCGCACGCCACCGCAAGACGCGTAATCTCCGCCATGCCACGCGTCATGAGCGCGGCGGCAGCGTTTGAGCCAAGCTCCAGACCCGCGACGACACCCGCCGCCAAGGCGATCACGTTCTTCAAGGCTCCGCCCAGTTCCACACCCGCGACGTCGTCGTTGGTATACACGCGAAGGGACTCCGAGGAGAACGCGGCTTGCAGGGTTCGCGCTGCTTCGCTGTCCCTCGTGGCAAGGACCGCAGCCGTGGGCAAGCCGGCGGCAACCTCGCGCGCGAACGACGGACCGCCCAGCGTGGCAAAGCGTACCGGCGTGAGGGCCTCGACCACCTCGCTCATGCGCCGTGAGCCGCCCTGCTCAAGCCCCTTGGACGCGCAGACGAACAGGTGTTCAGGACGCAGACGTGATGCGATTGCCTGCACGGTGGTGTAGAGGTGTTCCGATGGCGTAACGAAGAGCAGAACATCTGAAACGGAGACCGCATCGTGCAGCGACGCGGTGACGGCGACGCTATGCGGCAAGCGAAAGCCAGGCAGGAACCGCGCGTTTTCACGTGTCTTTATCAGTGCATCGGCGTGCTCCGCTGTATGTGCCCAGAGCGTGACGGCGTTGCGGTCTCCTCGTGAAAGCGAGAGCGCCAGCGCGGTTCCCCAAGCTCCGGCACCAAGCACCGCGATCCGGCTCATGTGGCGGGCGTCACGCCGAATTTCGGCTCCGTCCCAGAGCGCAACCGGCTGATGTTGCCATAGTGCATGAGGATTACGACCAGGGGAATGGCCAGGTATACGAGATCGACAATCACGCGGTGCTTGCGGTCGCTGAGAAGTGCGATGGCAGCCATCGCAATGGCACCCGCGATCGATGCCAGTGAAACGTAGCGCGTCAACGCAAAGACGGCGGCGAAGACGAGCAGGCTGCATAGGGCGGTAAGAGGGGTAAGCGCCAGAAAAACACCCAGCGCAGTTGCAACACCCTTGCCGCCGTGGAAGCGAAGCCA
>CAXUBG010000016.1:4994-6102 GCA_964249285.1 uncultured Terriglobus sp.
GCTGCCGCGGCGAGGTCGTAGCCATTTGGAAATCCGGCGGTCAAGGCGACGTGCTGCGCGATGATAACCGCGGCGAAACCCTTCAGGACATCGAGCACGAGTGTCGCCACCGCCAGACCCTTTGAGCCGGAGCGTGCCACGTTGGTGGCACCGATGTTGCCCGATCCCGTCGCGCGGATATCCTGGTGCCGGAAGGCACGGATGAGCAGGTAGCCCGTCGGAATGGATCCGATAAGGTAGGCAAAAAGGAGAACAAGTATCCAGAGAGCAGGTAACGTCATGGCGCTGATGAGTTTACCAGCCGGGCGGCAAGATGGTGGCGCAGCATCACCAGGGCATGTTGGGATGCAAACCATCGCACGCGCTCGCGGTCGCCCATCAGGTTGAACTCGCTCACGGTGGTGCCGGTACCCTCAGCGAGCGCGATGTAGACACGGCCTGCCGGCTTGGTCTCCGTCGCACCGCCCGGCCCGGCAATGCCGGTGACCCCGATGCCAAAATCCGCGCCGGTACGCGCGCGGATGCCATCAGCCAGCGCACTCGCGACTTCTCTACTGACTGCACCGTGCTGCTCAATCAGGCTCGCGGGCACACCCGCAAACAAGGTCTTCAGGCTGTTGCTGTAGACCACCGCACCGCCCACGAAAGACTCTGACGATCCGGGAACACTGGTCAGCCGCTGTGCTATCTGTCCTCCGGTACAGCTTTCCGCCGTGGCCAATGTCAGATGCGCCGCGGCAAGCTGCCGCAGCACCACCTGCTCCAGCGCGTCGCCGTGCGAGAAAACAAATTCGCCCACGGTCTTTTCGCATCGCGTCATCACCCTGGCGATCCGCTGCTCAGCCTCGGCCACGGTTGACTTGGCGCATAGGAAATGCAGCTGGATTTCGCCTTGCGTGCTCAGGATGGTGGTCTGCACGTCAGGAAACTGCCCATAGATGGGCGATGTGCGCGCGTCTACTTCGCTCTCCGGAACGACAGCCATGCGCAGTTGACCCGTGGCGATGTGCTGCGGCGGAACGACGCGTACCAGGCGCGGACGCACCTGTTCGGAAAACAGCGCGGTCAGTTCCTTGGGCGGACCGGGCAGCAGTGCGATGTAGCGTTG